>DATKRK010000193.1:0-9546 GCA_035532215.1 Pirellulales bacterium
AATCGAATCAACCCGCGCGTCATCAAACAAAAAGTCTCGAAGTGGCCAAAAAAACGGCCCCAGCATCGCGGCCCCCGTCCGCCGACGAAAACCTTTATGCAGTCCGTCGTTTTGACTAATTGAACGGTATTGGGGCTAGCCCAGCCGCTGGCTTTCGTCGGCGAAATGGCAACTCGCCAGGTGATCGGCGGCGCCGGCGGCCGGCAGCAACTCGGGCCTTTCGCTGCGGCAGCGCTCGGGCTGGCCCTTCAACGCGTACAGCGGACAGCGTGGATGAAACGCGCAGCCCGGCGGAACGTTGATCGGCGAGGGGATGTCGTCGTCGGTGGCGGTCACGCGCGGGCGGCGGCGGCTCGGGTCGGGCAGCGGAATGGCCGAGAGCAGCACGCGGGCGTAAGGGTGTCGCGGCGCGTCGAACAAGGCCCTGGTCGGCGCTTGTTCGACGATTTTACCCAGGTACATCACGGCCACTTCGTGGCTGATGTGGCGGACTACGCCCAGGTCGTGGCTGATCATCAAGTAGCTGATGCCGTGTTCGGCCTGCAAATCGCCCAACAGGTTGATCACCTGAGCCCGGATCGACACGTCGAGCGCGCTGGTCGGCTCGTCGCAGACGATGAAGGCCGGGTTCAATGCCAGCGCCCGGGCGATGCCGATTCGCTGCCGCTGACCGCCCGAGAACTCGTGCGGATAGCGCTGGCTGGCGTCGGCCGGCAGTCCGACGTGCGCGAGCAATTGCCGCACGCGCTCGCGCAGCTCGGCGCCGCGCGCCAGACCGTGAATCCAAAGCGGCTCGCCGACGGTCGCGCCGACCGTCATCCGCGGATTCAGCGAGCCGTAAGGATCCTGGAAAATGATTTGCATCCGGCGTCGTAAGCCGCGCAGTTCAGCGGACGGCAGATCGAGCACCGAGCGTCCTTCGAACAGCACGCGGCCGGACGTGGCGGGAACCAACCGCAACAGCGTACGGCCGACGGTCGTCTTGCCGCAGCCGCTTTCGCCCACCAGGCCGAGCGTGCGGCCGCGGCCGAGCGAAAAACTGACGCCGTCCACCGCCTTGACCCACTCGCGCACTCGGGAGAAGACGCCCCCGCGAATCGGAAAGTGCTTGGCCAATTGCTGCACTTCCAACAAGGGTGCTTCGTCGGGTAGGGCGAGCGATTGTTCGGCGGCGGTCGGCGAGGAATTCATAGGCTCCGCTTCAAGTCGCTCCTGCGGCCGAGAGCGGATCGGCCAATTGGCCCGCGGCGATCTGGCGCGAGAACCAGCAGGCCGAAAAGTGTCCGGGCTCGATCTCGACGAACGGCGGTAGCTCGTCGCACTTGTCGGCAGCCAACGGACAACGCTCCTTGAAGCGACAACCGCCGGGAAACTGCGTGGGCGGCGGCACGTTGCCTTCGATGGCTTGCAGCCGATCGTCCAGCCGATCGACGCGCGGCAAGCTGGCGAACAGACCTCGCGTGTAAGGGTGCAGCGGCTTGCCGAACAGGGGGCCCGCAGCCGCCTTCTCGACGACCTGCCCGGCGTACATGACCGCTACGTCGTCAGCCATTTCGGCCACGACGCCCAGGTCATGCGTAATCAACAACAGGCCCATGCCGTGTTCGGCCTGGCTTTTTCGCAATAAGTCGAGAATTCGCGCCTGAATCGTGACGTCGAGCGCCGTGGTCGGCTCGTCGGCGATGAGCAGCTTGGGATTGCACGACAGAGCCATGGCGATCATGGCCCGTTGCTTCATGCCGCCCGAGAGTTCATGTGGGTATTGGCGAATCCTGCGTTCCGGCTCGCTCATGCGGACTTCGGTCAAGGCTCGCAACACCTCGCCGCGCAGGGCCGAGCGGGGCACGTCGCGGTGCAAGCGGATCGCCTCGGCGATTTGATCGCCGATCGTGAACACCGGGTTCAAGCTCGTGGCCGGCTCTTGAAAGATCATGCCCACGTCGCCGCCGCGAACGGCTTGCATTTCGCGCGCAGTCGCTTGGATGAGGTCGCGCCCTTCGAGCAAGATTTTGCCCCCGGCGAATTCGCCCGGCGGGATGGGTATGAGCCGCAGGATGCTCAGCGCGGTGACCGTCTTGCCGCAACCGCTTTCGCCCACCACAGCCAGCGTTTTGCCGCGATCGACCGAAAACGACACCCCGTCGACCGCCCGGGCCAAGCCTTGTTCGGTGCGGAAATACGTCTTGAGTTCGACGACTTCCAAGAGCGGCGCGGCCGCCGGCGCTTGAGTTTTCGGCGGCGTGGGTGGCAAGGCGTATTTTTCCTAAGTGACAGCGGCTAAGAGAGATGCATTCTAGAACTGCGACAGAAACCGATCAACCGACGCCGAAGATTAGGTCAAGGGAAAATGGGTCGAGTTCAATGGTTGTGCTTAATTTTCCGGCAATGCCGGGCCGAAAGTACTTCTGGGGCGGAGTTGGATCAGGTTTTTCGGGGGAAGTTTGGGATGCGACCTCAGACCACGGCGGCCTGGGCCACGGCGGCTCTGGCCGGCTTATTGCTGACGGCGCCGGGCTGCGTGATTCGACGCGGCTTCGTGGTGCAATTCGATTGGTCGCTCAGCGCCCATCGCACCGGCTGCCGGCATCAATGGTTCGAAGGCCGCTGCCGGTCTTGCAACGCGCTGCCGTGCGAAGCGACTGCACTCGAAGCGGAAAACGGCGAACTGATACCGGAACCGTATGAGCCGGAACCCTGCGCGCCGTGCCGTCGCCGTTGCGGCGGACGTTTGGGCGGTCTGTTTCAATCCGAAGAACTGCCGCCGCCGACCCCCGAACCGCCCGGCCCCTCGAACTTCCACCCCATTCCCACCCGGCCGGTGTTCGGCAATCGCGCGGAACAACCCGATGCGACTGAGGAGCCAATGGAGCGGCTGACGCCCGTGCCGCTGGAAAGCAGCGAGGACGTTGACGGCGAGGCGCCCGACGAAGGCGAAGACTCGGCGCCCGAAGAGATGGAGGAAATGGCGCCTGAAGAACAGCCGGGCGAGCAAAGCGCCATGCGTCAGAATCGGTCTGGCCGCAGCGTACGCTCCGTAACCTGGCAGCAGGCGCGTCGCCAGCAGACGCTGCCCGTTCCGCATTGCCGAAGCTGCACGGTCCGCTTCAAGTAGGGCGCCGCGAAAGCGCTGATGGGGCGCGATCGGACCGCCGCGACGAGCGTCCCTTCAAAGCTGACCTGACCGCCGAGCGGCTGAGCCTGGGCGAAGTCCTCGTTGTTCTACACATCCGCGACGTGCGCGGCCGGGATGTTGAAGCCTTGGCAGTGGTTCCCTTGTGTCGCCCCTAGCGGGGCTAGGAAATGAAATTCCGACGCAATTCCAGGGGCTCGCGCCCCTGGCTACACTCTGCCGTCCCTACGAGACTAGCGCGAATCGGCACACCGGGACTTAAAGCAAAAACGTCAGCCGCGTAGCGGCGAAAGAATGTAGCCAGGGGCGCGAGCCCCTGGACACAATCCGGCGCGAAACCGCGAAAGCCCCGTTAGGGGCGACAGAATCCGCGTGACTTGTGTAGAACAACGAGGGCGAAGTCCCAGTCCGCTCTCGTATCGCTTCGCTCTGCCGCCAGGCGCCCCCGCGTGTCAACTCCGGCTTGGCGAGGCGCTAGGGGCTCAACTCGGCGCACGCGTCGCCCAGAATTTCGAGGGCTTTGGCGACTTCTTCGTCCGTCACGCACAGGGCGGGACAAAAACGCACGCCCGCCCGGCCGCAGCCCAACAGCAGCAAGCCGCGATAAAAAGCCGCATTGACCAGTTCGTCGCGGCGCCGCGGGTCGAGTTCTTGCGGCCCCATCACGTCGACGGCCAGCATCAGACCGAGCCCCCGCACGTTCGCCAACAGCGGCGTGCGAGCTGCGAGTCGCTCCAGGCCGGCTTTCAATTCGGCCCCGCGCTCGCGGGCATTTACGAGATACTCGCGCTCGACCAGATCGAGCGTGGCCAAAGCCGCGCGGCAGCTCACCGGGTTGCCGCCGAAGGTCGAAGCATGGCTGCCGGGCGGCCAATCCATCACGTCGGCGCGAGCCACCAGCGCGCCCAACGGCAAGCCGCTGGCGATGCCCTTGGCCAGGCAGACCATGTCGGGTACGACGCCGAAGTGCTCGACCGCCAGCCAGCGGCCCGTGCGGCCGATGCCCGACTGCACCTCGTCGACCACCAGCAAAATGCCGTGCTGGTCGCACACGGCCCGCAACATCGGCAGAAAGCCGGGCGAAGGCACTCGGTAGCCGCTTTCGCCCTGCACCGGTTCGACGAAGATCGCCGCCACCTCGTCGGCCGGGCAAACCGTGGCGAACAGTTCTTCCAACTCTTCGCGGGGCGAATCGAAGTGAATCCGATGCACGCCCGACAGCACCGGCCCGAAACCGTGCTGGTGCAGCGCCTTCGAGCCGCCCAGCGACAGCGCGCCGTAGGTGCGGCCGTGAAACGCGCCGTAGCAGGAGATCACGCGCTGGCGGCCCGAGTGATGCCGGGCCAGCTTGAGCGCGGCCTCGATCGTCTCGGCGCCGCTGTTGGCGAAGAATACGCGTTTGGCGTGTCCGCCGGGCGTCAACTGCACGAGCCGCTCGGCCAGTTCGATCTCCGGTCCGTAATAGAAATCGGTGCCCGACATGTGAATCAGCTTGGCGGCCTGGTCGGTGATCGCCGCCACCACTTCCGGGTGCGCGTGGCCGCTGGCGTTCACGGCGATGCCGGCCGTGAAATCGAGAAACAGATTGCCGTCGACGTCTTCCAACGTGCAACCCCAGCCGCCGGCCGCCACCAACGGATAACCGCGCGTATACGACGTGCTGATGACCTTCGTATCGCGCGCAATCCACTCCGCCGCCCGCGGACCGGGCAAGGAAGTCTTCAGCAGCGGAGCTTTTTTCGAGGCAACGGTCATTATCGTTCACTCAGGTCCATACGGCGGGTTCACCACAGAGGCACGGAGAGCACGGAGAGGAAAAAGGTATTGTGCAAGTCGAACGCGTTTGGCTATGCCGCCTTTTCTGAAAGGGGATGTGGGGATTAAGAGGAATCAGGGAGATAGAACCTGGGAATCGGGGCCAATTCTTGCGTATCAAACTCTTGATGGAAGACGGTCGCCCTCACGCGGAATCGCCCGGTCGCGGAGAGAGTCTTTTCCTGCTCCTTCTCGGCGGCTCCGCGTGAGCCTTCTCCCTGTTTATCATCCCCCTATCTCCTTCTCATCCCCACATCCCCTTTCAAATCATTCAACTGCACGAACAAGCCAAGATCTGCGTTCGATCCCTCAAAAAACCACTTCTTCCTCTCTGTGTTCTCCGTGCCTCCGTGGTGCACTCCCCTGCTTGCCCCTCGCTTCCCGGAAATACTATTTCTTCTCCGGCACTTGCGCGCTCATGCCTTGGGCCATCGTAATGCCGCGCTGGTGATTCACGGTGAAGGCGGTGCGGTGCGTGACGGCGTCGACCAGTGCGGCGGCCGAGGGCTGGCCGTTGCCGCTGCGCTTGACGCCGCCAAAGGGCAGGTGGACTTCGGCGCCGATACAAGGCAGGTTGACGTAACCCATGCCGTAATCGCATTCGTCGCGATAAAGCCGCCAGCGGCGATAGTCTTCGGTAATCACCGCCATCGACAAGCCATAGGGCGTTTCGTTGTAGATTTGGGTCGCCTGCTCGTCGTCATCGAAAGGAATCAGGGCCACGTGAGGCCCGAACACCTCTTCGTGAATCGTGCGCTTGTCGGGTGCGTACTCTTGCCGGTAGACGAACGGCGACATGAAGTATCCGCACGCGTGCTCGGCGTCGGTCATCCGCCCCCCATCGAGCAGCACCTCGGCGCCTTCGTCCTTGGCCAGTTGGTTATAGCGCGTGACCTTGGCGACGCTTGGCTCGTTAATCAAAGGCCCGGCGAAAGCGCCGCGGGCGAACGGATCGGCGAACGAAAGCTGTCTGGCTCGCTCGACGAACTCGGCGGCGAAGCGGTCGAATACTTTGCGATGCACCAGCACGCGGCCGGCCGACACGCAGCGTTGGCCGCTGGTCTTGAACGCGCTGAGCACCGCCGCGTTGACGGCCAGTTCGAGCACGGCGTCTTCGCAGACGATCACCGCGCTTTTCGAGCCCATCTCGCAGGCGCACGTTTTGTGGTCGTTCTCGGCAGCCAGCCGGCGAATGTGCGAGCCGACGGCGTAGCTGCCGGTAAAGCAGACGACGTGTACGTCGCGATGCCGGGCCAGGGCGTCGCCCGCTTCCTCGCCGATGCCGTGAACCAGATTGATCGCGCCCGCCGGGAATCCCGCCTCGATGAACAGCTCGACCAACCGCTGGCCGATCTCGGGCGTTTCTTCCGACGGCTTGAAGACGGCCGTGTTGCCTTCGAGCAAGCTAGGCCCGAGCATCCAGAGCGGCACGGCGAAGGGGAAGTTCCAGGGCGTAATCACCGCCACCACGCCCCGCGGCTTGCGCCGCACGTACAGGTCCTTGGCTTCAATCTCCGATTCGATCACCTGGCCGGTCGGCTGCCGCGCCGTGCCGAATACGTATTCGACCATGTGCAGCCCCTCGACGACTTCCGCTCGGGCTTCGTCCAGCACCTTGCCGCTCTCGCGGGCCAACACTTCGGCCAAAGCGTCGGTGTCGCGCTCGATCAGCGCGGCCAGCCGCAAAAACAGGGCGCCGCGCTTGATGCGGCTCAGGCGCCGCCAGGGCAAAAAAGCCTCGCCAGCGGCAGCCACGGCCTCGTCGACCTCCGCCTCGCCGCCGCGAGGATAGCTGCCGAGCGCCTCGGCGAAGCGGGCCGGATTCGTGTTCTCGAAGCGAGCGCCCTCGGTCTCACGCCAACGGCCGGCGATCCAATGTTTTCCGGTCCAGGCGGTCGTTGCCTTCGTTTGCGCCATATTGCGGCTCCGTCGTTCGAACGCGTCTTACTGATGAGATAGTCTTGCGACTAATCACAGGACCCGAGCGCCGAAAGCCGAAGTGAGAGAGTGCTGGCGCCGCGGTCCAGAGCCCTTTACAAACATAGCCCTGCACCGCACTTGGGCAAGAGACGGATTGCACGAGCGCAACCATTGCGACAGCCGCCACTTGCGGCGCCAATGGCCCGCCGGCGAGCGGCGAAACGCGAGCCAACGAGAATCCGGGGCTTCGATTTCCTCCACGCGATTGCCGTGTACGGGCTTTTAGCGGGCGGCGACAATCAGCATGGCGCCGGCGACCATGACCAGCGAACCGCCCATCCGCCGGGCAAAGTCTTGTTCCTGAAAAAAGTGACGTCCCAGCAAGACGCTGACCAGGCTCGAGGTTTGAAACAGCGCCAACGCATAGCCGACTTTCAATTGTTCGAGCGCGACGATCGTCGAGAGCTGCATCACGCCCGTCGTGGCAAACAGCATGAGATACGTCGATTTGCAGGCGCCGAATACGCGAAGCTCCTGGCCCGCCCGCTGCTTGCCTAGCACCACGGCGACCGCGACCAGCGAAGCGCCGAAACCGAGCACCGACCAATAGGCGAACGTCGTCATTGGCGAAGAGGCGACGAGCGCCTGCTTCAGAAACACCGCCTCGCTGGCCGAAAGGACCAGCGCCGCAAAGCGGTATCGCACGCCCGGGTCTCGGAACAAGCGGACGAGCGCGCTTGGGCGCCATTCGGCGGCCTCTCGCTCTGCCAGAAAGCCGGCGCCGGCGAAGATCAGCAGCATTCCGCTCAATCCCGCCGCGCCTGGAATCTCGCCGAGCAACAGCGCTCCCGGCAACAGGCTCACGATCGCTTTGAAGGCGTTGATCGGCCCCAGCACCGACAGGTCGGAGAGCTTGACGGCCTGCACCAATAGCGCGTTGCCCGCGACGTTGAGCAGCGTGCAGATGGCGATATTTCGCCAGAACTCCGCCGGCAAGCTCGCCGGCGACGACAACAAGACGGGCGCCACGGCCAACGAGAGCAAGGCGTGCGTCGCGCAAATCACGAACAGCGGATGCGCGGCATTGCGCGTCAGCATCTTTTGCAGCACGTTCGAGCACGGATTGGCGAAGATCCGCGCGAAGACGCAAAACCAGATCATCGGCCAATTATGACCTGGACGCGGCCCGGCCGTCCATGCCGCCTCCGAAGCGGGAGGAAAAAGGTTCCTGACACCTTTTGCCCCCCCCGTTTTGCCGCCCGCAAAGCGCGATTCCGCCACGGTAAAGCTAAGAAACGCGGCCGTTCCTCGCTTCCTGGTTTGAATGTGTACGTACATTCAGTACACCCCTTTATCGCAACACAAAACCGCGATTCGCGAAAATCGTAACTTGTTTATCAACATGGATTTATCGATAAGGCGGCGATCGCAAATCCACGGCGCAAGCTATTATTATTGTGAGGGATGCACCGCCTTTATCGGCCTAAATCGACATTTATTCGTTTTTAAAGAACGGAGTCAAAAATTGACCGCAATTACCCGGATCGTTGTATCTCTTTTCATTCTCGGAGAAGGGCTGCTTTTCTTCGAGCACCTCGGGGAAATCAAGCTCGCCATTGGCTATGGGATGCTCCTCGCGGCGACCTTGATCGGCTTCGTTTTCGTCGGAACGTCCGCCCATGAGACTGGCCGCGAGCCGCTTTCCCGCGATCGCTTTCCCCGGTGCCGAAGGAGGCGATGACCGGCTTCCCGGCTTAACCCCTGGTATGTCCCCAAAACGGCATCGAGCCTGGGAATCGTTCAAGAACTCTCCGCGGTATTTAAGGGGTCGGGAGTCTTTTATTGATCCTGATGGGCAAAGCTCGGCTGGCCGACCCGCGGATCTCGTGGCATCCCGGAAGTCCACCGAAGCCGCCCTCGCACATCAACAAAGACTCGCGACCCCTTTAATGTCCCGTTTCTTGCCAAAGCTCGACGCCTGCTATCCAAAGCTAAATTTGATAAACAGCGCCACCATAGCAGCAAACGACAGGATCAACAGGAATGCACCCGCGTTGACCAGCGGCGCGCGGGCCCTAAGCATTCCTGCCGCCATAATTGAGCAGCCTGCCGCAAAAAAGATACTGATAACAAATACCGCCTGACTGTCCGCGCTGTGCCACGAATGCCAAGCCGAGTTAAGCCAGGCAACGCGAAGCGGAACTGCGAATGCAGCAACCGCAAGAAGAAGCGCAGCGCATCCGGGACGGCGCGGCGTTGGGCGCGGTTCGGCGGCGCCCGACGGAGCTTCTGGCGATTTGTATGGGTTGTCGTTCACTGGGGGGACATACCAGGGGTCGGGAGTCTTTGATTGACCCGGCCTCGGGCCTCACGCGCGGCCGACCGCGAGGCTTGAGCGTCGATTGCAGTCCGAGTTGATCCCCGGCGCTGCCAATTGCGAACGGGTTCCAGCGGCAATCGGTCGTATCGTCCTGGCCCGGGCCGATGATTGCCGGTTGCTCGATCGTCATCGGGATCTCACAAGCTCACAATGGAGAGTAAAAAGGTGTCAGGAACGAATGGCACTGCCGCTTGGCGGGCTTGAGTTTACGGCGGCGGGCGGTCAGCGGGCGACGCGCGGCCAGGAGGCGACGCGCGTCCGTCCTGGCGCGATGGCTCTCGCGCGCAGCGCGAGCGCATCC
>DATKRK010000194.1:0-8044 GCA_035532215.1 Pirellulales bacterium
GGCGAATGACGCCCTGCAAGGCCGCCCCACACGACCCATCAATCTCATCCTCAAGCGGGCAGGGTAAAATCGTGCTTGTGGACCATCCCGACGATACGATCGCGGCCATCGCCTCCGCGCCCGGCGGCGCGGCGCGCGGCATCGTGCGGCTCAGCGGCCCTCGGGCGATCGACTGCCTGGCCTCGGTCTTCCTGGCGGAAACGCCGCCCGTCGATGTGCGCCAGGTCCGCACGGCCCGCGTCGTCTCGGGCCGCTTGCGTTTGACGCATTTCGTCTCGACGTTGCCCTGCGACGCCTATCTCTGGCCCGGCTCGCGCAGCTACACGCGGCAGCCAACGGCCGAACTGCACACGCTCGGCTCGCCGCCGCTGTTGGCCGCGGCGCTCCGCGAACTTTGTGCGCAAGGCGCCCGGTTGGCGCGGCCCGGCGAATTCACATTGCGAGCCTTCTTGGCCGGCCGGCTCGACCTGACGCAGGCCGAAGCCGTGCTGGGCGTGATCGACGCCGCCGATCGCCGCGAGCTCGACGCCGCCTTGGCCCAATTGGCCGGCGGGCTCGGCGCCGAACTGACCGGCTTGCGCGACCGCCTGTTGGATTTGCTCGCGCACCTGGAAGCCGGCCTCGACTTCGTCGAAGAAGACATCGAATTCATCAGCGCCGGCCGGCTCGTGGAGGAGATCGGCGAGGTGCAGGCGATCGTGGCCGCGCTCGCCGAGCGGATGGCCGGCCGCAGCGAGGCCCTCGAATGCGCCCGCGTGGCGCTGGCCGGCTGGCCGAACGTCGGCAAGAGCAGCCTGTTCAACGCGCTAGCGGGCCAGCAGCGGGCAATTGTCTCGCCGCAGCCCGGCGCCACGCGAGACTATCTCAGCGTTCGCATTGCGCTCGGCGGCGTGCCGTGCGAATTGATCGATACTGCCGGCGTCGAATCGGCGCCGGCCTGCGAAATCGGCGCCGCCGCGCAGCAGTCGTCGGCCGAACAGCGCCAGCGGTCGAGGCTCGAATTGTTGTGTCTCGACGGCACGCGGCCGCTCAACGCCTGGGAACAAACCCGGCTCGCCGACTCCGCCGCCGATCCGCGAACGCTCGTCGTCATCACCAAGGCCGACGCTCCGCGCCGCCCGATCGATTTGCCCGGCGCCATCGAAACGAGCAGCGCCAGCGGTCAAGGGCTCGACCTGTTGCGAGAGCGGATTCGCGAGCGTTTGCAGCAAGCGCTGCCGGCCGACGAGGGCATCGTGCTCGCCACTTCGCTGCGCTGCCGCGAGAGCCTGCGGCTGGCCGCCGAAAGCCTCGCCCGCGCCGGCGAGATCGCTCACTTAGCGGCCGGCGAAGAACTGATCGCCGTCGAATTGCGCGTCGCCCTCGACCAGCTCGGGCAGGTCGTCGGCGCCGTCTACACCGAAGACGTGCTCGACCGGATCTTCAGCCGGTTTTGTATTGGGAAGTAAACGACGGGCGCGGCGGGAAAAAAGCGAACGCGGCCCTTTCACCTCTATCAAAACAAGCTGCGTCGGCTAATTGCACGCGCCCATTCTCCACTGCGAAAAAAACGACTACCAGTCTCTGCACACAGGCAACGACGCCTTGAACTCGGCTCTCGCCGCCGCCGAGAGTTCGCTACGGTGGTATGGGTCATATAGAGGACCTAGAATCCTCAACGTTCGAAGCTGCTGGAGGTGCGGGATCGCCTTCAAAGCGTTCGTTTCAGGCGCTTCAAAGAATACGACTTCGACATTCTGAAAAAAATCATCGCCCACAAGCCTCCTGAGCCAAGCTGGTCCTGGTGGATCGTCATCACGATCGATGCTAAAAGCAAAACCATACTTCTCTGAATACTCATACCGTAACCGCCAATCGTAGACAACGGTTCCGCCCAATGCTTCGATCGCCCTCACGGCTGCGCGCTGCTCGCGGGCTTGATTCACGGTTACACCCAACCAGATTGCAATAACCGTGAGCAATACGAAAAAACCCTTCAGCGAAAACTGGCTCCTTCGACGAGCCGGGGCGCTTGAGCCGAGCCCTTCGCTCGGGGCGTCGCGAAAGAAGAGCCCACTTGCCAACACGCTGCAAAGTCCCAAGACGAGACTGACAATCCATACGTCGGCGATGAAGCGTTGAAAACCGAGATCGGCAATCAGCAGTAACTTTGTGAAGGGGCTATCGGTCGCGGGGCGGTACGCATTAACCACTTCGGCCATATACTGCATCCCTTTGCATGCGGGAAGGATTGCCCCCAAGCAGAAAGCTCGCACGTGGTTTCGGCCTCTGATAACGCCAACCAACAAAAGGGCGGGAAAAATCACCGTCAGCGAGAAGAGCCCAACGCAAACGGGCATGGTAGGCTCGGACGCGAGCGCCCAAACAGCCAAGGCGCTCAGTGCGAGAAACGGGGTTCGGATGCTGAAGGCGAGGTAGCGGCGGGGTTTCATTTCAGCTTTTGCCCTGGGGTCCGGGGGAAACGGGCCGATTATTGAAATCGCTCAAGGTCCAATGTTAGTCGGGTTCTCGCGTCGGTCCTTTTTCACTGAGTCAATGACTTTCGAGAGCATTCGGGGACCGGGCGGCGGCTCGTAGCCGGTTCGATAGATCGGCGGATGTGTTTCGTGCAACCCTAGAGACCGAATTCTGCAAGCCGGAAGGGCGGCCTTGATGGCCTGCTTGGCGTCGTCCGACATCGAAGGCCACGAATACAAGGTCTTCAGGCCCCGCATTCGCTGCAATCGGGGAACGAACTTCAGCAGCTCAACTTCCGATGGATGAGGCCGACCGTCTGGAAAGGCGGCGGTGTCGATTTCCTCGAAGAAGTGTTCGCCAACGAGTCGCTGCAACCATGCTGGGCCGTGCGGGCGCTCTGCGGGCGATGGCCCGTCAAAATGCCAATTATAAAGCACGAATCCTCCCATCCCTTGAATCGCCTTAACCGCTTCGCACTGCTCTCTGGCCCGATTGACGACGACCCCGAGCCAGACGCCTGCGGCCATCAGGAGAACGAAAAAGGTGCGGAGACTGTATTGCAGCCGCCAGCGACGAGATTTCATGCAAAGCTCACTCGCTGGACGGAGAAAAGTAAATCTCGCAGTGCGGCAGCTTGGCTTGCAACGCTGCAACTCCCGAGGCCGAGACCGAAGTTCCAACTAATGCAAGCCTTCGCAATCGGACGCAGGAAGCCAGATGCATCAACCCGGCGTCGGTGACGGGCACGTTCATGATGAGTACGTCATCCACTGTTTTTAGTTTGCCTAATGCCATGAGCCCTCTGTCGTCAAAAGTAATGTCCGGGTTGAATATTCCAAACCAGCCTGACCTGCCTTCTGTCGAGAAAAACCACTCCGTGGACGATTCAGATGGTCGCACGCTTTGCAAGACAGCTACCCTGACGCCTTTTAGAGCGTGCAGATCCCCATAAAGCGATTTTAGCCAAGGCGAGACTGTCCGGTCGGCCGTCTCGTCGTACTCATACCGGACATCCGCCCCCATTGCCTCGATGGTTTCGAGGGCCTCGCGCTGTTCTCTGATCCGGTTCACGATGAAACCCAACCAGATTGCGAACACCGTGAGCAGCGCGAGCAACCCCCGCAACGAGAACTGAAGCCAGCGGCGCCGGGACGGCATGCAATCAGCCCTCTCAGGTTTGCTGAACCATGCTCTTGGCTGCGAGCGCCGCGTCCGCCGGCAGCGTATGGAGAGAGAATGGAAAACCGTTCACGCCAGTAGCCTACCGCTTTGCGGCGGAAGCGGGCAAGGCAATTTGCCGCGAGAGCAGCGAACCCGGCATGGGGTGGGCGCCGCCGGTCAATTCGTCAAAAAATCGACCATGAACCAGGCAGCGACCATCAGAAACGCGTACCAAGCCAGGGATCATGGCGGCAACGGCCAGCGGCAACAGCGGCACATAATGGAAAATCGCCAGCAGGGCGGCGGCGCCCGTCATCGCGACGGCCCCGACGCTCGCCTGCCGGCGAGCTTTTCCATGCGCCTTGAGGCGCGGTACGATGGCAAGAGATGGACCGACGGCGCCTTCCGTTCATGGAGTTGCCGAGTCATACCGCCCGTCCGCTTTCGTTCGCGAGCCCAACATGACAAACGACCCTGTTGCAGGAACTGTCGCGACGCCGGCTCGCCACGCCGACGGCTTCCCTGCGGAGCAGGCCCTCCGCTCCCGGCGACCGCCCTCGGAAGCGGAAGATCGGCTGCCGGTTTGCTGGCGCGAGTTACTGGCCATCGTCTTGATCGTCGTGCTCAGCGACATGGCGATCTACCGGGGACGCGGTTTCGCCGGTTATGCGGCCCTATTCCTGGTTTCGCCCAGCTTGCTGGCCTGGGGCGCCGTTCGTCCACGGCTGGGACCGCCGGCATGGCTGACAGGACTTTTGCTGCTGGCGCTCGCGGCCAAGGCCATTTGGTGCGGATCGACGTTGCTCGTGGCCGCGGGCTTCGCCTTGGCGGCCGCGTTCGTCATGGCGCTGGCAGGGCAAACTCCGTACGTCGTAGAGACGGCCGTGTTCGCCTCGCTGGCGATCGGGGCGGGCTACAAGCGGATGGTGCACTATGGGCGACGCGCATCCGCTTCCTCGATAAACCGCGTTTCTTGGCTCAATCTGGCCATGCCATTGGCGGCGCTGGTCGCGTTCGGCACGGTGTTTGTCTTCGCCAATCCCGACCTGTTGGCATCGGTCTCCGATACAGCGGAACTCGTCATCAAGCGCATGCGCGAATGGCTGCTCAGAGCCTCCCTTTCCGAGATTGCCTTCTGCGGCGCTTCGATCTGGATCGTCACCGGCCTGCTGCGGCAAGCATCGGGCGGAACCGCCGTCGCCGAGCCGCCGAACGTGGCGCCCTCGCAGGCGACGACGCCGGAATCGTCGAGGCTCTATCCGGCGTTTCGCAACACCTTGTTGACGGTGATCGTGCTGTTTGCGGCGTACCTCGCGTTCGAGTTCCGCACGCTCTGGTTCCGCGAATTTCCCAAGGGGTTCTACTATTCCGGCTACGCACATGAAGGGGCCGCCTGGCTGACGTTCGCCTTGGCGCTTGCGACGGCGCTCTTATCGCTCATCTTCCGCGGCGGCGTGCTGCGCGATTCGCGGCTGCCGAGCCTGAAACTGCTCGGCTGGATCTGGTCGGCCGAGAACTTCATCCTGGCCGTGGCTGTTTACCACCGGATGGCGATCTACGTCGACTTCAACGGCATGACTCCGATGCGGATCGTGGGCTTGTACGGGATTTCGGCCGTGGCAGCCGGCTTTGCCCTCGTGCTCTGGAAGATCGGCCGCCAGCGTAGCTTTGGCTGGTTGGTGCGACGGCAACTGTGGGCCTTGTCGCTGGCCGTCTACCTGTTCGCCTTGACGCCGGTCGACGCGATCGTCGTCGAATACAATGTGCGGCGGATTCTGGCCGGCCATGCGGCGCCAAGCGTGCAAATCAGCGTCCACCCCATCGGCCCCGAGGGAATCTTGCTGCTTGAGCCCTTGTTGGACTGCAACGACCCGATCATTCGCGAAGGCGTGCGGGCCATGCTGGCCGAGCGCGACGACGACGCGGAAGCAGCCGCCGAGCGCCGTCACGATCTGGGTTGGACTGCCTATCAAGTCGCCGATGAGTTGGTTTCGAAGCGGCTGCGTTCGGACCGCGCCCGCTGGGCCGCCTATCGCGATCGCTCGCTGCGCGCCGAGGCGCTGACGCGGTTTCACGAATATGCGTATCAGTGGTACTGACCTGCGCCGAAGAATTCAGCCAACCGTTGCCGGCTCCGTCACGGCATCGTTGCAAGGGAACCGGCGACGATCGCCTCGGCCTCGTGCTGCCTCACTCGCCGGCGAATGGCGGCAAAAAACGCGGCCCGTTCAATGAGTCAGAAAATGGACCACGAACCGAGTGACAACAATCAGGGCCGCGTACCAACAGATGACCATCGCGGCCAGGGCCAAGTAGAACAGCGGCACGTAGTGGAAAATCGCCAGCAGGGCGGCGGCCCCCGTCGTCGCCGCGAACACGGCTTTCAGCCCGAATTGAAAGGGCGGCTTTTGCATGCCATCAGGCTATCGATTTTGTTGGTTCGAAGTAAGGAAGTTTGCAGAAGCCGGGAAGCGATCGCGAGCCGAGCCCGCCTAGGCGCCTGACGGCCGCTATTGGCTAGCCTACCGCTTCGCGGCAGGCCGGGGCAATGGATTTTTACCGGGCGACGGGCTGCGGGGTGCGAGCATCGGTTCGCGCGATTGGTTCCGACTGGTTTTACAGCGAACCTCTACCGACGGCGCCTCCCGCGCGCGCCGGCTTGGCGCTTGGGAAGCCATCTTCTAGGCTGTCGGGCGAGGATCAAACGACGAAACGCCCTGTGTATGAATTCCAAGCTTGAGTTCTAGCGACGTCACCATTTTGTTTTTGGGGTTGGCCGTGTTGCTCGGGGCGGCGCACGCGTTCGGCGAATTGGCGCGCCGCATCGGCCAGCCGGTGGTCGTGGGCGAAATGTTCGCCGGGCTGCTGCTGGGGCCGACCTGCCTGGGCGCCGTCGCGCCCGCCGTGCAGCGCCGCTTGTTTCCCGCCGAAGGCCCCGCCGCGATCGCCCTCGACGCCGTCGTCGCGTTGGCCGTCGCCTTGGTGCTGTTGATCGCGGGCCTGGAGGTCGATCTGTCGAGCGCCGCGCGCCAAGGCCGCGCGGCGATCCTGGTGGCGCTAGCCGGATTGTTGGCGCCGTTGGCCGTCGGCGGCGCGCTGGCCTGGCTCGCGCCGAACTGGTGGGGCATGCCGCCCGGCGGAACGGCCGGATCGTTCGCCATTTTCTTTGGCGCCGCGCTAGCCGTCAGCGCTCTGCCGGTGATTGCCAAAATCCTGCTCGATTTGGACTTGTTTCAAACCGATTTCGGGATGCTCGTGCTGATCGCGGCGACGATCAACAATTTGCTCGCTTGGCTGACCTTTTCCGTGGTGCTGGGAAGCGGAAGCGGCGAACAGACGTTGGCCTATACGCTCTTGTTGACGATCGGCTTTGTGGTCGCGACGCTCTCGCTCGGCCGCTGGGCGGCCGACAAAGCGCTGATCTGGGTACAGGCCCATCTCTCGTGGCCCGGCGGCGTGTTGGGCTTTTTGCTGCTGAGCTGCCTGGTCGGGGCCGCGGCCACCGAAGCGATCGGAATTCACGCCAT
This sequence comes from Pirellulales bacterium, assembly GCA_035532215.1. GTDB lineage: Bacteria > Planctomycetota > Planctomycetia > Pirellulales > JAICIG01 > JAICIG01. The sequence continues at coordinate 7,146 of DATKRK010000194.1, forward strand.
CTTCGGCGCGTTTCTCGTGGGCGTCGCGCTCGGCGATTCGCCGCACCTGCGCGAGCAAACGCGGCACATCATGCACCGCTTCGTCGAGGGCGTCCTGGCCCCGATCTTCGTCGCTTCGATCGGCCTGGAAGTCAACTTCATCGCCAATTTCCGCCCGGCGCTGGTGCTGCGCGTGCTGGCGCTGGGCATCGCGCTCAAGGTCGGCGCCTGCTGGCTTGCGGGGCGGGCGGGCGGATTGCGCAACGGAGAAGCCTGGGCGGTCGGCTGGGCCATGAACGCCCGCGGCGAGCTGGGCATCGTGCTCGGGCTGTTGGCATGGCAAGCCGGCGTGATCCGCGAGCGATTGTTCGTGGCGCTGGTCACGTTGGCCGTCGTCACTTCGGCGCTGGCCGGGCCGATGATTCAACGCTTGCTCCGCCGCGGCCGCGTTTGGTCGTTCAGTTCGGCGCTCGACGGGCTGGTGTGCGTGCCCGATCTCGACGCCGGCACGCCCAAGGAAGCCATTTTGACGCTGGCCAGTCTGGCGGCTCGGCACGCGGGAATCTCGCCCGAAACGGTCGTCGCCGCCGTGCTCGAGCGCGAGGCCGAGATGGGAACCAGCCTGGGGCACGGCATCGCGGTTCCCCATGCGCGGATCGAGGGGTTGAAAAGCGCCGTGGTGGCGGTGGGCCTGGCGCCTCGCGGAATCGCGTTCGACGGCATCGATCTGGAACCGACCCGCGTCGTGTTCCTGATCCTGACGCCGTTCAAGGAAACGGACACGCAGCTTCAGATCATGGCCGCCATCGCCCGACTCGGGCGCGAACCCCGTTTGCTCAGCGAGATTCAGCAAGCCAAAACGCCGACTGCACTGCTCGCGGCATTGCGCGTCGCCGACGCCCAGACGCCTTCGGGCAAGC
>DATKRK010000195.1:0-23059 GCA_035532215.1 Pirellulales bacterium
TTACGGCGCGCCGTTGCCGGGCGTCGCTTCTCGCCCGACAAAGTTGCCTTGGCGGAAGGCGGCGGCCATGGCCAGCGGCACTTCGGCCTCGGCCAGCACGACGTTGGCCCGGTTCTCGGCGACCTTGGCCTTCATGTCCTGCTCGCGGGCGATGGCCACGGCGCGGCGCTCTTCGGCCCGGGCGCGGGCCACGCGAGTGTCGGCCTCGGCCTGGTCGGCCTGCAAGCGGGCGCCGATGTTCTCGCCCACTTCGATGTCGGCGATGTCGATCGAGACGATCGCGAACGCCGTCTGAGCGTCGAGACCGCGGGCCAGCACCGCTTTGGAGATCAGGTCGGGCTTTTCCATCACGATGAAGTGATCGTCGGAGGAGCCGATCGCCGTGATGATGCCCTCGCCGACGCGGGCGATGACCGTTTCTTCCGTCGCCCCGCCGATGAGCTGCTTGAGATTCGTGCGGACCGTGACGCGGGCCCGCACGCGCAACTCGACGCCGTTTTTGGCAATGGCGCTGAGCGTGGCCTTTTTGGATTTCTGCGGGTCGGGGCAGTCGATCACCTTGGGATTGACGCTGGTCTGCACGGCTTCGAGCACGTCGCGGCCGGCCAGGTCGATCGCCGCGGCGCGGTCGAAATCGAGATCGATGTCGGCTCGGTGGGCGGCGATGATCGCCCGAATCACGCCCGGCACGTTGCCGCCGGCCAGATAGTGGGCCTCCAGCCGCCGCGTCGTGATGCCGGCCGACGGATCGTTGCCGACGCCGGCCTGCATGGCCATGATCTTCGATTGCACGATCACGCGGGCATTCACTTGCCGCAGGCTCATGCCCACCAGGCTGAGCATGCTCACCCGGGCGTTCGACATGTACGCCTGGAACCAGATGTTGCCGTAGAGCATGACCAGCATGCCGAGCACGATGGCGAAACCGACCAGCACGATGGCGCCAAAAACGATGGCGATCTTGTTCTCGGGCAAATCGCCCAATCCTGCGGCGAGTATCGCGGCATGGTGCAGCATGTCAGTCGGTCTTTCTTAAGGTCGTCGTTGGTCGTTATCTCCCTCTCCCTTCGGGAGAGGGCCGGGGTGAGGGAGAAGCGGCGAACGAGCTAAACTCAACTCGCTCGAAACACGCCCTCACCCTCACCCCAAGGGAGAGGGAACTTAGCTTAGGCAGGCCAGCATAACGGATCTTCGTCCGAGATTCTATTTTCTTTCATTCAATCCAGCCGCCGCCCAGCACGCGGTCGCCCTCGTAGCAGACGACCGCCTGCCCTGGAGCGACGCCGTGGCGCGGCTCGTCGAACTCGACGTGCAACCGATCGCCTGGCAGGCAGGTCACCGTGGCCGGCTTGGCGTGGTTGCGGTAGCGAATTTTGGCCGTGCAACGCAGCGGCGCCTGAGGCGGCTCGATCAGCCAATTGGCCTCGCGGGCGGTCAGCGTGCGGCAAGCCAGCTCTTCCTGCCGGCCGATCACCACGCGCTGCGTCTCGCGTTCCAATCGCACCACGTACCGCGGATCGCCGAAGGCCACGCCCAGCCCTTTGCGCTGGCCGATCGTGTAGTTTTCGATCCCCTGGTGGCGGCCGACGACCTGTCCGTCGGTGGTCACGATTTCGCCCGACAGGTCGATCTCGCCGCGACGTCGGCGGACAAATGCGGCATAGTCTCCGTCGGGCACGAAGCAGATTTCCTGGCTGTCTTTCTTGTCGGCCACGCGCAGGCCGAGTTGCTTGGCGAGCTCGCGGATTTCTTCCTTCTGCCGATCGCCGACCGGAAACAGCACGCGGGCGAGCACGCGGCGATCGATGCCGAACAGCACGTACGACTGGTCTTTCGATTCGTCGAGCCCGCGACACAAGGAGGGCGGCTCGCCACCGTCGGCGGCGACGAGCCGGGCGTAGTGGCCGGTGGCAACGAACTCGGCGCCGACGCTATCGGCATAGTCGCAGAGCTTGCCGAACTTGAGCCAGTTGTTGCACTTCACGCACGGGTTCGGCGTGCGGCCGGCGGTGTATTCCTCGACGAAATAATCCATGATGCGGCCGAACTCGTCGGAGAAGTTCACCGCATAAAAAGGAATATCGAGGCGATCGGCCACGCGGCGGGCGTCGGCCGCGTCGCTGGCACTGCAACAGCCTTGCTTGTGGCCGGGCTTGGCCGGCAACACGGGCAACAGCGATGCTTTCGCCGCGCCGCTCGTCGCACACGCCGTCTCGTGCTGCTCGCCGTGCCGCATGAACAAGCCGATGACTTCGTACCCCTGGGCGCGCAGCAAGTGCGCGGCAACGCTGCTATCGACTCCTCCGGACATGGCCAACACGACGCGAGGCATGAGTTAAACTTAGCTCTGACAATGGGTTCGAACAAGCTGGCAATTAAAATAGGAACTCCTGCGATGGTAAAAGTCTGCGTGTTCGATTCGTCGGGCCAGCTCGTCGGCCCGCTCGATTCGCCCAAAGTGACCATGAGCGACGACGAGTGGCGCAGCCGGCTCACGCCGGAGCAATACAAAATCACACGCGCCAAGGGGACCGAGCGGTCGTTTTGCGGCACGCTGTTGGACAACAAACAGCAGGGCGTCTACTCGTGCGTGTGCTGCGGCTTGCCGCTGTTCTCCTCGGACGCCAAATTCAACTCGGGCACCGGCTGGCCCAGCTTCTTTCAGCCGGTGGCCAAGGAGAACGTCGCCGAAGAGCGCGACGCCAGCCACGGCATGATTCGCAGCGAGATTCTCTGCGCCCGTTGCGACGGCCACCTGGGGCACGTCTTCGACGACGGCCCGAAGCCGACCGGCCTTCGCTACTGCCTGAATTCCGCCTCGCTCGTATTCACGCCCGAGGAGGAGGTGGCGTCGCTGGCCGATCCGTTGGCGGGACAGTAGGGAGCCGGGCCTGCGGCAACCGATCGCCCATAACTTAACCCCTACTCCTCAGCCGGCAGTTCGAACTTCACCGGCCGGATGACGACCGGGCCGTAGAATTCTTACGGAAGCGTCTGGCCTAGCGGAAGGAATTGAACCACAGAGGCACGGAGAACACCGAGAGGAAGGAAAAGAGAAACAAAAACTTTGAAAGCGCCCATGCCTGATCAGGAGCAATGAGAAGTTCGCGGGCGCCCTGGCAATACTCTTTCGTGTCTTCGTTCTTACGTGTTTTCGTGATCCCCGGCGGCCGGATGGCACGTTGCGATTTGCCAAACAAAAACTCCCCCCGCAAAATTCTCTGCTCTGTGTCCTCCGTGCCTCTGTGGTTCAATCCCTCCGTTTCCGATGCGCGATTCCGGTTCACTCAGCCCGTCGCCCGGAAAGTTCGTCGTCATTCTGCCGCCGGCAGTTCGAACTTCACCGGCCGGATGATGACCGTGTCGTCCACCAGTTGAAACGGAATCAAATCGGCGAGGATCTCGTCGCAACGCTCGATGCGGGTTTTCGCGTCGGCCTGCTGTCCCTGCAACGGACGAAGCTTCCGCTCGCGCAACTGGGTTAGTTCGGCCAGGCGGCGTTGGCCGTCGATCAATTCGTCGAGCACCTTCTGTTGCGCGGCCAGACTGGCGAGATCGATGTCGGCGCTGACTTTCAATTCCGTCAATTTGGAAAACAGGCTCTCCCCTTCGTGCCCCTTGGAGGCCGCGAGCTTGTTTTTGATCGCCGACAGCCGGGCTTCGACGCCCGCCAATTCGACCTTGAGCAGCGTACGCTTGACCTTCAGGTCGCTGACGGCGGCTTCGCCGAGCTGCTCGACGCCCGCCAACTCTCGCTCGGCCGCGGCGACTTGCTGTTCCAATTCTTCCAGTTTGGGTGTCGTCTCCTCTAGCTGCGCGGCGGATACCTTTGCAACGCGCCGGGTGTTGTTCTCAACGCGGGGCAAAAAGGCCTGGTTGTATACCTCAAGGAAATCGTTAGCGCGCCGCTTGGCCTCCTCGACGGAACCCGCTAGGAAAACGTATTCGTGCAACGCGGCCAGCGCGCCCTCGGGCGCGGGTTGGAATAGGCCGGTGTCGAAAAAGCCTGATTTGCCTCCATACAAAAACTGCAGCGCGTAGACCAACGGATTCAGCGTGAATTCGACGTGCTTTCGCGGCGGACGAATTCGCGCGTCATATTCATCGACCGTGCGGGACTGGAACCAAATTCCTGATCCGCCATTATTCGCGAATTTCAATAGCCGCTTTGCAGCGGCCGACGAATCGAATTGTGCGAGCGAGGCCAGGGCCTGGATGTCGAGCGGGCTTGAGACGCTTTTTCCGTTCACAAATTCGCCGCCGGCTAGCAAAGGGGCAAATCCGCGCACGATGGCGGCATACGGGAGTTGTTTGGAAACCTCTTCTTGATAGATACTGGCGGGAACGCCACCGGTACGACCGACGTCGAGCTTTTCGACCCACGGCTCGTCTTCGAGCACGAACTTGATTTCCCGCGGCGCGGCTTCCGCAGGTTTTGCCTGTTCGCCGTTCGCCCGGCTGCGATTCGCTTCGTCGCCGGCCGGCGGGGCGGCCCAGGAAATGCCGCCGGCGAAAACGACAAAAGCAAACAGCAAACTCGCCCAGAATTTGGCGAACGATGGCCATGCTTGCGCCAAAGTAGCAGGCACACTCCGTGTGCCGTCGCCGTACCAGCGACAGCGCCTAACCTCAAGGTCGGTTACGGCATATGGAATGTGCCTACTACGGTCGGTTACGGCACACGGAGCGTGCCTGCTACTTTGGTTGCGGCTGCGCCGCAATAAGGGGAACAGGGAAGAGGAACCCGTAATTCTCCCGCGAGGCGAGCGGAAGTTGATGCTCGCTCGCGGCCCTCGTGAACTTCTTGGACGATTCATGTTGCCACAACCTGGAACTTGGAATTTGGAACCCCGAACGAAGCACGCGAACCTTGCCCGAACTCACTCCGGCGCCTCACTCCGCTCGCCGCGCGAGGATTCCACGCGGCGGGCGGCGTCGCGTCCGGCGTGCGTTTCGGGAAACGTTTCGGCCAACAGCCGCCAGGAATCGAGCGCGTAAACGTCGGCGCCCGCTTGCCCGGCCAGCACCTCGGCCGAGGCGGCCAATCGGGCCGCGTTGGCCTCTCGCTCGATCTCGGCTTGCAAGGCGGCCCATTCAAGTCGCTCGCTCGCCGGTTCGGCCGGCGGCGACGCGGCGGGCCTAGCGCTCTTCGCCGCCACGTGATATTGGTTTGGCTGGCGCCGTTCGTCCGAGCCGTTGCGGCTAAGTCCCCACGCCGCCAAGGCCAGCAAGCCCGCCGCCGCGGCCAGCGCCGGCCGAGCCCAGCGAAACCGCGGCAGCCCATTTGGAGTTGCGGCCGTCTCGTCGCCCGGCAGCGTCAGCCATCCTTCGCCCGGCGCCTCGCGCAAACTTTCCGAGAGCAGCGTATCGATCCAGCGCAATTCGCCGAGCGCCTCGCGGCAGCCGGCGCACTCGGCCAGATGCGTTTGCACCTCGCGTTGATCGCACTCGCCGAGTTCGCCGTCGGCGTAGTCGGCCAGCCGCGACTGGAAATCAGAGCAATGGCAGTGCATGGCTTATGCCTCTTCCTCCGGCGGCCGGAAGCCGGCCTGCCGCAACATCGCGGCCAGCCGCAGCCGGCCGGTCCGCAATTGGCCCCGGACGGTCGAAGGCGGCAGGTCCAAGATGTTGCCGATTTCGGTCGCGTCGAATTCGCAGTAATATCGCAGCACCAGCGGCCCACGCAGCTCGGGCGGCAATCGTTCCAAGGCCGCTCGCAAAGCGCGCCGCTCTTCGGCCCCGGCCGCCGCCTCGGCCTGGTTCGCCTCGCGATATTCGCTCCACGCGCGCCGCAGTTTTTCCCACGCCTCTTGCCACGTTCGTCGCCGGCGCTGCTCCAAGCGGCAGCGGTTGATCGCCACGCGAAACAGCCACCGCCGCCGCGACTCGTCGTCCCAGTCTCGCTCGGGCGCTTCCATCGCCGCCAGATAGGCGTCTTGCAGCACGTCGTCGATGCGGTTGCCGTCGATGCCCAGCGCCCGGCCCAGCCGCCGCAGCTTCGCTTCCGATGTATTCCAAACGGCGAGCCAGGCTTGGTCCGGTTTCGGGCGCACGTCGAGCCGCGACGGCGCCTTCCGGGCCGGAAGGACCGCGGTGGCAACCTCCTGTCTGGCAGCCAGCTTGCTCACGGTGAAGTCTCGAACCGCTCGGCGTTCTACCAATAACAATGCGCGAGGGCGGCAAAGCGTTGGCGAAAATCAACGAAAACCGAAAACGTAGGGGAAATTCGAACTGTGCCGGGAATGGAGTTGAGCCACAGAGGCACGGAGGACACAGAGGTCAGGAGCTATGCGGAGTTGCACGGCGGCGTCCGCAATATTCTTTCGTGTTTTCGTTCTTTCGTGCTTTCGTGATCCCCGGTGGCCGGACGCTACGTTGTAATTCGCCACACGAAAACTCCCCGCTCATAATTCTCGTCTCTGTGTCCTCCCTGTCTCTGTGGCTCAATTCCCCTGAATCGCCTTATCGGCCGCGGGCGCTTCCAGCCCCGCCGCCAACGCGGCGACGGCCCAGCAAGTCGCCGGAATCGAAATGAACTGGTTCTTGCCGTGCGGGTCGCCGTTGTCGAAATAGGGCTGCACCGGTTTCGAGCGCGTGGCGACGAACCATGAACCGTCTTCGCACTGCGAGCGCAGCAAAAAGCTCATGCCGCGTTGATACGCGGCCGCCGACGTCTGCCAGCCGGTCGCCTGCAACACGAACAACGTCTGGCCGGTGGCGTAGGCGTCGCTGGGCATGCCGTCGAGCTGCGACCAGCCGCCGTCTTCGCGCTGCGCGGCCAGAAGCTGCTCGCGAGCGGCTAGCAATTCGGCCTCTGCGCCGCCCAGCCAGCCGAGCCCCAACAATCTCGCGGCCCGGTCTTCCTGGCTCTCCAGCTTCGCTTCGGCCAGCCAGCGTTTAGCCTTGTCGATCGCCGCGGCGGCCTCGGCCTGCCGGCTCTCGGCGGCGAACTTCTGCAATCCATGGGCGGCCAAGACGGTGCAAGTCACGTTCGAGTCTTCCAGCGGCGGGCGGCTGGTCTGCCGCGACCAGTGGCCGTCGTCGTGCTGAGTCTTGAGCAAATAGGCGGCCATCGCTTCGCTCGTCTCGTTCGGCTTGTGCTCGGCCAGCCGCAACGCCCACAGCCCATAGGCCACCGTCATCGCCCGGCCGCCGATGCCGCGGCCTTGCTGGAGATTTTCGCGTTGTTCGTGAAACGAGGCCCGCGTGAACTCCGCCTGCTCCGGCAGCAGCTTGTCGCCGATTTCCAGCTTGCGCTCGCGAGCCGTGACGGCGGCCAGCATCGGCAGCGTCTGATGGTGGCACGAAAAGCAGGTCCGATGGTTCGGATAATTCTCGGCCGCCGTGCTCACGATTTTCAGCCCGCGCTCGACGGCTTCACGAACGCTCTGCGGCGTGAATTCCTCGTTCGGCTCCTCGGCCAGCACAGCCGCCGGAATTGCCAACAAGGCCGAGAACAGCAACCAGGCGGATCGCAAGTCGAAGGCGGCATTTCCGCGATGAGGAAGTTTTTCGCGTTTCATCTTCGCTCCGATCGCCTCTCGGCGTCCGCTTACACAAGGATATTCAACCGCACGTCCATGCAGTACAGAGCCTTTTCGCCCTTGCGGTAATCTTCCTGCATCTGTTTCAAGGTCGCAACGCGGTCGCGGTGCGACTCGGCTTCCAACCGCAAAGGTTGCGCGAAGGCGGCGGGGTCGTCCAAGAGCGATTTCGGGCATAGCATCACGCGGATTTTGCCTTGCCGCATGTTCGGGTAGCGCTCGAAGGTCAGCGCGAAGACGCATTCTACTTCCGCCACGCGGGCCTCCGGAGCCATCTTCGCCGCCGTACCGACTTTGAACGGTTCGGCGATCGCCAGCCGAAGCAGGTTCAGCACATACCAGCGATCGGCCTCGGGGAACGCCAGAAAAGGCCATTTCTCGGTCGTCTGCTTCGCCGCCCGGCGGATCAGACGCCGCGGCGTCGGGTGCGAGATCACCTGTTCGAGCGGATCTTCGAAGTGGACGTCCAGCACCAGCCACGACTCGTTCGCGCCGTCGGGACCGGTCGCCCGCGAGACGATCGTATTCTGCGAAACGTGGATCACGCCCAAGTCTTGCCGGGCGCGCCAACTGCGCCAGGCCCAGAAGAAGGTCCACAAACTGCTCGCAGCCACGGCCGCGGCCCAGCCGAGCGCTTTGGCCCAATGGTCGTGAGCCAAACTCGATACGCGATCCACCAGCCTTTGCCACTCGATCATGGCGATTCCTTAACGCAATCCTGGGAATCTTTAAGGCGCCCGCAGTTTACTTTTACAGGGCGGGCGTCCGGGCAGCGGGTTCACGCGGCGCTGCGGAGAAAATCTCCTTTTCATGTCCTTCGCTGAATCTTGATGTTCATTGCCCCAACGCCGCGCCCTAGCGTGAGCTCTTGCTATTCGCTCGGCACGAGCTGCACGGCGTCGGCGATCACGAAGCCGTCGGCGCCGCGGTTCGAGATCGTGACCACCGCCTTCTCGCCGGCCGACAAGTGCAGCTTGCCGAGCGAGACGAACCGCTTGTCGATCGGGGGCGCCTTTCGCTGATTGATTTGAACGGTGCGACTCCGATCGCTGGCGGCGATCGTCACCGGCACGTTGGTGGCGCGGTTCGGATTCGTCGTGTACGACAACCGCAGCTCGTAATCGCCGGGCCTGGCGGCAACGAGCGTGTAGCGCACCACCTTTTCGCCTTGCCGCTCGTTGCCGTCGTGTAAATACCCGGCGCCAACGAAGCCGGGCGAGGAGCGGCTCTCGGTCCAGGCGCCGACTTGCTCGGCCTTGACGTCGTCGACCACCACGCCCGGCAGCTTGGCGGGATCGAGCCCTTGTGCGACCGGCGGGCCCGTCCAAGCGAGAACTTGACGGTCGGCCAACAGCCGCGCTTGCAGTTTTTCGATGTCGATCTTCTGCACGGCAACGTCGGCGTCGATGGCCTGGCAAGCGGCCGTGGCGGCCGATTGGCCGAGCACCATGAACACCGGCTCCATGCGGATCGAGCCGTAGGCAATGTGCGAAGCCGCCAGGCAAACCGGAACCAACAGGTTGTCGCACTCGGCCGCCTTGGGAGTGATCGACCGATAAGCCACGGGGTAGGGCGTGAAGCCGTGGACCTGCACGTCCCCTTCGTTGATCGCCTGCCCGTCCTTGACGTAACGCTGCGTATTGTGCGAATCCATGCCGTAGGCGGCCAGGCCGATCGAATCTGCGGCGATCTTTCGGCCCTGGCAGTCGTGCTGCGTCATAACGTAGTCGGAGATCATCCGCCGGGCCTCGCGGACGTACAACTGGTGCGGCCAGCCGCCGGTCTCGACGAATTCGTCCTTGCACAAGCCCCAACGATTGACGTGATCTCGCACCTTTTGCGGCAGCCGCGGATCGTTGGCCAGGAACCACATCATGCCTTGTTGATAGGCGACGTGCTCCTGGAAGATCTTTTCCCGCGTGGCGTAGTCGCCGTCGGGATAGTCGTAGTTCATGCCGATGTTGTCGGTCGAAAAGGCGCCGTTATTGTTGGTATCGGTCTTGCGATTGGGCATCGGCAGGTTGCTGCCCAGGGCGTCGAACACGCCAGCGTCGATGTAGCGCCGCAACAATTCGTAGCGCAACGGGTCGTAGCCGGCCGGTTTGGGAAACGGCAACTGGTTGGCCGGGTCGTCGGTCAAACACATGCGAAAGTTGTAAGCCTGCACCCGACGGTCGCCTTGGCCGTACACGCCGGGACTGCCGGCATGAATGCCCGGCAGCAGGCCGCTGTTCGGGTCGCCCGGGACGATGTACGGATCGACCGGCGCATTGAACTGGTGTTTCTTCGAACCGAGCTGCACGCCGTCGAGCGTCTCGTCGTAGACGGAATTGGCTTCGCGGCCGACGTGATACGAGACGCCGGCCTTGGCCATCAGGTCGCCTTCGTAAGTGGCGTCGATGAAGATGCGGCCGGAAAACTCGCGGCCGCTTTCCATGCGGATCGAGACGATTCGCGGGCCTTGTTTCGTGACGCTGCCGTCGAGTTCGAGCCGCTCGTTGCGAACGAGCGCGACCTGGGCCTCGCGAACGAATTCGTCCATGATCGCTTCGGCGACGCGGGGCTCGAAGGTCCAGCCTTCGTCCTTGCCGTAATGGCGGCCGATGCGGCGATAGAACTCGCGCGAGACGCCCCCGATGGCGCCCTTGTTGCCGATATCGGTGGCGCCGAGGCCGCCGGAGGTGAGCCCGCCCAAGTGCTTGCCCGGCTCGATGAGCACGACGCGTTTGCCCATCCGCGCCGCTTGCACGGCCGCGGCCACTCCGCCCGACGTGCCGCCATAGACGACGACGTCGAACGAATCGGCCCGGGCGATCCCCGTAAGCGATATCGAAGCGAGAAGTACAAAACCAAGATGGCGGCGGCAGCGATGCATGGCGTCCTCGAACAAGCGATAAGTCAACGAGGACGATTATTTCATGCGGCGGCGGCGAATGCCACCGGTTGAGAGCAGACGCACGACGGGCGACGCCGGAACGGCGGCCCTTCCCGTTTCAATTCGCCCAAAAAGCACAGGGGAAGGAGGCCGTGAAGCTTCCTTCCCCTGCAGTGGAACTCAAAATATCGAATTGGTCGGGCGAATGCATGCTTCGCCGACCCGGCAACCGGAGAGCGACTACTCGGTCTTCTCTTCAGTGGCTTCTTCTTTCTTCTCTTCCGGAGCGGCTTCGCTTTCCTTCTTCTCTTCCGGAGCCGCTTCGGCTTCGGGCTTCTCGCCTTCGGCCGGAGCTTCGGCTTCCGGCTTCTCGCCTTCGGCTTCGGGCTTCTCGCCTTCCATTTCGCCTTCCGGCTTGGTTTCGCCTTCACCCGGCGCCGCGGGGGTTTGCGTTCCGCCAGCGGCGGGCGCCGGCGCGGGCGGCTTCGACTCGCAACCGATGAACAGACCGAGACCCAACAACATGCTGAACAACGCAAGCTTCTTCATCATCTCACCTTTCGATAATTCGTAACCATTGCCCATTCATAACCTGCCCAACCGTGCGCAGGTCCGTCCTGCTCGACACAAAATTCGATTTGGCGGGTGGCTCACTCACTTACGATCCAGACGCTTGGGCTTTTATTCCCCAACCGTTACAATTTTTTAGGATCCTGCGATTGCCGGGGCAAGTTTTCTCGATTTTTGGCGAATTATTGGCGAAAGCCGGGAATATTTTCCCCGGCAAGAGGCTCTTGTCTGATACAGGCGGACCATGGCTGAAAATGCACCGGCTTTGGACATTGCTGAATTGGTCACCGAGCATCACGCCGCCGTTTATCGGTACGCCTACCGGCTGACCGGAGCGGAGTATGATGCCGAAGACTTGACGCAGCAGACCTTTCTGGCCGCGCAGCTCAATCTGGGGCAATTGCGCGACGCGGAGCATGGCCGCAGTTGGCTCTATGCAATCCTGCGAAACAATTACTTGAAAACGCGCCGCAAGCGGCTTCCGTTTTCGGCGGCCAGCCTGGAACTCGATATCGACAGCATCCCCGAAGATTTGCCCGAGCCTGTCTTGGGCGATGGCCTGCTTGGCCAGATCGATCCGGAACGGCTGCAAGCCGCCCTGAACGAATTGCCGGACGAGTTCAAACTTCCGGTGCTGCTGTTCTATTTCGAGGGCTGTTCGTACCGCGAAATCGCCGAAAAACTGGGAACCCCTCCCGGCACGGTCATGAGCCGCTTATCGCGGGCCAAAGGGCATTTGCGTGCACGGTTGTTCGAAGGCGAACTCCATGCCGCGGCCAGTCTGGGCCATGCCGCGGCCAGTCTGGGCCATGCCGCGGGCAGCCAGGGCACGGCCGCCCGGCTAAACTCGGCGCCTAGTCGAGCAAGAGGTTGAAACGATGGCACACGACTCAAAACCCGACTCTGCCGCTTTCGAGGCGCTCGATGCCTGCCGTCCTGTACGGTTCGATCCCGAGCGGCGAGATTGGCAGCAGCCGGAAACAGCCGCGCTGGCGGAGCAGATCGCCGCACAACCTCGGCTGGCGGAGCTACGAGAGCGGATGGACTCGCTCGATTCCGCGATTGCGGCGACGATGGCCGCGGGGAGCGTGCCTGAAAAGCTGGCCGAACGGTTGATGTCTGCCTTGCGCTCGGCGGCGCCGGCCGAGAGCGCCGGTCCGGCCAACGACGCGCTAGAGCCCGTTTCAAGCCGCGAAAATGCGGCGGAAGCGACGATTCCTTTAGCGGCGGCCCTTGTCGGCAGTCGCGTTGGACGCGCTGTCCGGGGGAGCGTTTTCCGGCGGCGTTGGCGGGCCGCCGGCGCCGTTGCAATGGCGGTTGCTACGGCAGCCTGCCTCGCCGCGATTTGGGCTTTCCGGACGCCTCAACCGTTGAGCTACGATCAGGTGATCGCCGAGGCGAAGCTGTTCGACGCTTCGGCGCTGGCCAACAAGTGGAAATCGCTGACCAAGGATCCGCCCGATAAGTGGTATTCGATTTCGCGGGCTATTGCGGCCAGGCCGACCGACTGGCAAGAGGTTGTTCGCTTCTTGGGACGCAACGGCGTGGCCTATCAAGTGTCGAGCGGCAGAGGCGCCAAGGCGGTCTTGTATATCGTCCCCTTGAAAGGCAGACAGAGCTTGGAGGTCGCCGGTCAATCGCCGCCCAGACTTCCGGATATGACCGGCGGCAGAGCCACCGCGGCGTGGACCGATGGAACGCGGCTGTGGGTGCTCGTAGTCCGCGGCGGACAGCACGAGTATCGAAGCTTCACGCACTCCGGCGTCATGTGACGATTGCCTTGCTGGCTAGCGCCGAGTCGGCGACTCGCCGCTATATGTCACTTCTCTTGGCGGCGTCACCTGTCGGAACAAGGGCCGCCCGTCTTGTCGGTACAAGACGGTGCGGCCGTGCAGTTCGTTCGTCGTCAAAGATTTGACACAGCCTGGCGGCCCGGGGAACGCGGCTGGGGCGGGCGGCGACGCCGGCGGCGGCCGCGCCGGCGGAAAGGCGGTCGCAAGCAGCCAGAGCAAGGCAACGGCAATGAGCGTCGAACGCCAGGCAAAACGTATCCGACGCATCAGGCGGGCTTCGTGTTCGGAAGACTCGATGTCCATTTGCCGTATGACTCTGCAATGCGAGGCAGGACAAGTCGGGGCGGTATGGTAGTGTCGCATCCCGTGGCGGGCAACCTGGATTGCCGATTGGTGTCGGCGAGCGACTTGGCCTTGAACGGGAAGTAGAATCCAATAGTCCCCAGCCTGCGACGGGCGTCTGAAGAGCGGATCTGCCCGGCGATCCGGCAATTCCGCCAAAATCGGACTAATCGCCGAGCCCCGAAAATGCCGAATGCGCTTGTTAGTCGCGGCATGGCAGGTTGATGACCGCCGGTTGGCGACGTCGTGCGAACGCGAAAACACGTCGGACGCACTATCCCGCGACGATTTGGACCTCGCAGAAAGGCCCTAGCCCATGAAGAAACTTGCCTATTTGGTCGCAGCGGCCGCCATGTTGCTGGCGGCTCGAGCCGAGGCTCAACAGCCCCGCCGCGCATCATCGCGTACCGCGCCCGTCGGAAGCGAGAAGCCAGCCGTCAGCGAGACGCTCGACGCGGCGCATTCGATGGCGCAAATGACCCCCGAGATGTGGTTCTATCAACAAGAGATGCGCCGCTACGAGGATCCTCGCGCCGCCGTTCGACGCAAGGCCGAGTTTCGAGCGGCTCAACGACAGCGACGCATCGCCGCGATGGATTGGTACGGCTTCTCGAATTCCCGTCCCTTGGCGAATCCAACGCCCTTCAGCGGCGGTGTTTACGCGCCGGGGTGGATTTCGAACAACAATCGCCATCCGATGCAGTGGAGCGGCGGCGGGCGCACCGTGAACTACGGTGTGATTCCGATCTCGCCCTGGGTCGCCGGTTACAGGTAAGGCGCGGTAAGGAAGGCGCGAGTCGGTCCGAAAAGGCCGGCTGTCGCCTATTGCCGCGCAACCGGGCGGCAACGCAAAGGATACTTCATCCGTTGACGGAGCCGCTCACGCCGGGGGGATGGGCGGCTCCGTTTTTTTTGCGCGGGTTTTCGGTGCAGGCGTCCCGCCTGACGCCGCCTTTGAGCGTCTCGCCCGCCGCATTCTGCAGCCGGGACGCCAGCGCCACAATGGCGGAAATCGGGGCGCCGTCCGACGGCCAATTACCTTGTCGCCCGCATCCGTTTGGAATCTAATGGACCAAACGCGATTCGACGACTAAGGTTTCGAGCATGCGGTTTCTTGCCAGACGATTCGACAACCGAGACGTGATTCAACTGGAGATCGCCGCTGGACGCCTGGCGAGCGTCAAGGCGGTCGAGGGGCGCCATCCCGCCCATGCGACGTTGCCCTGGGTCTCGCCCGGCTGGATCGACTTGCAAGTCAACGGCTATCGCGGCCAGGAGTTCAGTTCGAAGGAGTTGACTCCCGAAAAGGTCGCGACCATCGTCCGCGACCATTGGGCCTTTGGCGTCACTTCACTCTGCCCCACGCTGACCACGCAAAGCTTCGAGTGCCTGGTTCACGGCATGCAGGCCATCGATTTCGCCTGCCGCAGTTTTCCCGACGTCACCCGCTCGGTGGCGGGCATCCATCTGGAAGGGCCTTACTTCGACGAAGAAGACGGACCCCGGGGCGCCCACCCTCGCGAACATTGTCGCCGGCCGACCTGGGATGAGTTCCAGCACTTGCAGGAAGCGGCGGGCGGACGGATTCGGCTGTTGACGATGTCGCCTCATTTCGAGGAAGCGCCGGCGTTCATCACCCGAGTTTCGGCTAGCGGCGTGATCGTGGCGATCGGGCACACAGGCGCCAACAGCCGGCAGATTCGCGCCGCCGTCGACGCCGGCGCGCGGCTCAGCACGCATCTGGGCAATGGAGCGCATCGGATGCTGCGCCGACACCCCAACTATATTTGGGATCAGTTGGCCGAGGACCGCTTGACGGCAAGCCTGATCGTCGACGGCTGGCATCTGCCGCCCGAAGTCGTGAAAACGATGGTCCGCGCGAAGACTCCGCAGCGTTGCATCCTGGTGAGCGACGTTTCCGGATTGGCCGGCTTGCCGCCCGGCCGCCACGCCAGCAGCGGCGGCGAGATCGACATCCTGCCCGACGGCCGCTTGCTGATCGCGGGCCAAGATCAATTGCTGGCCGGAGCCTCGGCGCCGATCGGCGTCGGCATCGCCAACGTGATGGCATTCGCCGGGGTCGACCTGGCGACCGCCATCGACATGGCCGTGACGCATCCGGCCAGGCTGTTAGGTCAAACGCCCGGCAGCCTGCGACCGGGCGACGCGGCCGACCTGGTGCTGTTTGAGATGTCGCCGGATGTGCCTGCCCCGCAATTGACGGTCACGGCCGTTTTGTCCGCGGGCGAAGTCGTCTTCGGCAGCGTCAAGGAATCGCGGGACGGGGCCAATTGATTTTGGCCCGGCGTCGTTCGGAAAAAGAATGGCTCTGGCGGCAGTGCCGAGAGCGCGGCAAATCGACGCATGATAGCGTGCGAAAGAGCACTCTTGAATCGCGCGCTCAGCCCTTGATCCATTCGCTTCGAAACGCTGAATAAACGCGCTCGCCAAATACAACGGCCCATCGACATTCGGGCGCTGAGCCGGAGCGTCGATGGGCCGTGGAGTTTTTATGGAATATTTGGATTGATTCAAGTCACCGCTGCAATGGCCGGACTGTAAGCCACGTCGACATTGTCCACGAATTGCAAGACGCCCGCCACGCGACAGCAGCAGCTTTGGCACAACTGCTTTTCGTAAAAGGTGTGGACCCTTCCGCGGAGGGTTACCGTGCCGTTGCGCGCTTCAACTTGCAAGTTACGCAGGCCAGGAACATGCCGCCCGACGAGGAAGCTGAGAACACGACGTTCCAGGTCGAGGTCGGCGGAGTTCGAATGGTTCGAAACCTTGGCGGACGTGGACACCATTTGCTTGAATCCTCCTGTGATTGATTAAAGTTCCCTTTAGGATTGCAATAGTCGTGCCAATCGCAACGCCCAAGGCCGGCAAATGCGTCGTTGTCGATGTAAGCCACATCATTTCCGGTAATTAACGGCCCTCAGGCTTTTGCCCAGGCTCCGGAAGAAGCGAGCGGAGTTTGAAAAACGGACTCTCGCTGTACAAGGTGCAATCATTCCGGCGCCTGCGTGCGCGGCAGTCGCCTACTCGTAAAGCATCACAGCGAGAGCCGTTAAGCCGCCCCGCAGCATGCGGTTTTATCTTCGCACAAAGCACTTGTTTTGTGCTTGTTTTCCAATCTATTCAATCTTCCCCAACTAACAGATGCATGGGCTGCGTATTTGACGGGTCATACGCCACGGCCCTATGATGCGACGGGTCCGGCAGCGCCGGAAGGCCGTTTCGGGCGAATTCGATCAAGTCGAATGGGGCTGCCCGTTAGAAAACCGAGAAGTTGAGATGCCACACACCAAGCAATTGATTCGCGTCGGGCATAGCCCCGATCCCGACGACGCCTTCATGTTCCACGCGCTGGCGAATGGAAAGATCGACACCGGAGACTATGAATTCCGGCACGAATTGGTCGACATCGAGACGTTGAACCAGCGAGCCTTTCAGGGAGAACTGGAGCTGACGGCGGTCAGTCTGCACGCCTACGCGCATCTGACCGATAAATACGCACTTTGCCCCTGCGGCGCCAGCATGGGCGACCGCTACGGCCCAATGGTCGTCGCTCGACAGAAGTGTACTCTTCCCGAGTTGCAAGAAAAATCCATCGCCGTGCCCGGCAAGCTGACGACCGCCTATCTGGCGCTGCGGCTCTGTTTAGGTTGCGATTTCCGCGCGGTCTTGGTTCCCTTCGACCAGATTCTGGACGCCGTCGAAGCCGGAGAATACCAGGGTCAACCGATCGAGGCCGGGCTGATTATTCACGAAGGCCAACTGACTTACGGCGATCGCAAACTCGAACTGATCGTCGATACCGGCAAGTGGTGGTTCGACGAGACCGGGCTGCCATTGCCGTTGGGCGCCAACGCCATCCGCAAGGACCTTGGCCCTGCCGTGATGCACGACGTCAATCGACTGCTGAAGGAGAGCATTCGCTACGGCCTGGAGCATCGCGACGAAGCGCTCGATTACGCCTTGCAATACGGCCGCGATCTCGATCGCAGCCGCGCCGATACGTTCGTGGGCATGTACGTCAACGATTGGACGCTCGACTTCGGCCCCCGAGGCCGACAGGCCGTGACCGAACTGCTCGCTCGCGGACACGCCGCGGGGGTCGTTCCGCAACTGGTGCGGCCCGAGTTTATCGACTAGGCGGCGGGTGCGCCGCCGGGACGACCATGCCCCCTCCCGCCCCCCCGCCGGCTCGCAGCCCTTGGCTTTCGATCGTGCTGGCCTCGGTCGTAGGGCTGTTTCTGTTCGTGGTCTTGCTGCTGTTGACCGGCGGCGCAGCGATCGCCATCGGCGGTGCAGCGATCGTGGCGATTTTGGCGTTTTGCTTCGCCGCGCTGCACTATCTCGTTTGGGGCTGGTGGCTGGGCG
The DNA here is from genome assembly GCA_035532215.1 of Pirellulales bacterium. Classification (GTDB taxonomy): domain Bacteria; phylum Planctomycetota; class Planctomycetia; order Pirellulales; family JAICIG01; genus JAICIG01. The sequence goes on from DATKRK010000195.1 coordinate 17,511, forward strand.
GCATGATCCGCCGAGAAGCCGAAGAGGAAGAAGAGTCGTCGGAGAACAATGGCGATCGCTAGCGGCGTTTCGGCCTGCCCTTGGGCGCAGCCCGGAGAATTGTTAAGATTCCGCCGCCCCGAAGTCGGCGGCTAAGGGCCGAACGAAAAATAACTTCCAGGTTTGACCTAGAAATGAAGTAACTGCGGCATCGGAGGGTTTGCGATATCCGTTTGAGATTGGGCCGCAGTTACTTCATTATTGGAAATGGCGAGTTTTCTACAGCGGCCGTCCCAACTCCTTGAAAGAGAAAACCCGCCATCACCTGATGTTGCCTAGCAAGATCAATCGGAGGCGGCTTTTCTCTTTCAACTGGGCCAAACCTGGAAGTTATTTTTCGGCGGCCCCTAATGAGGTCAAGGAGGACCGTGGTGAAACTGCTGGCGCTGATCGAGGGTCCGGACCACGTCTGCTACCGCTATCGGATCAAGGCCTTCGAACCGGCGCTGGCGGAACACGGCTGGACGCTCGAAGCGATTCCGCTTACCAAGCGCAGTTTGCCTCGGATCGCGCAGCTTCGCCGGGCGGCCGCAGCCGACGTCGTCGTCTTGCAGCGCAAATTGCTGCCGCTCTGGCAACTGCGCATCTTGCGCAAAGCCGCCAAGGCATTGATCTACGACTTCGACGACGCACTATTTCATCGCGACAGCTATCATCCCAAGGGCCTGCGTAGCTGGCGGCGGCTGGCCCGCTTTTGGGCCGCGATCTACGCCGCCGATGCCGTGACGGCCGGCAATGAATTCTTGCAGGGCCAGGCCACGGCTTACGTGCCGGCCGAACGCGTTCATTGTTTTCCAACCTGCATCGCCCCTGGCCGGTATCGCGCCGCTCGGCACGGGCGGCAAGGCGGCGAGGCGAAGTTGGTTTGGATCGGGCAGCGCAGCACGCTGCCGAGCTTGCACCAGGCCGAAGTCGGCCTGGCAGCGGCTGCCGAGCTTCTGCCCGGCTTGGAGCTGCGCGTCGTCTCCGATGTGTTTCCGAACTTGAGCGGCATCCGGGTCGCCGGCCGTCCTTGGTCGGCCGCGACTGAGGCGGAGGAGTTGGCCGATGCCGATATCGGCGTGAGTTGGCTGCCCGACGACGCCTGGAGCCGGGGCAAGTGCGGGTTGAAGGTGTTGCAATTCATGGCCGCCGGGCTGCCGGTCGTGGCGAACCCCGTTGGCGTGCATTGCCAGATGGTGGTCCATGGCGAAACCGGTTTCTTGGCCCGCACTCCGCAGGAATGGGCGCAGGCGATTTCGCAGTTGGCGGCCGATGCCGAATTGCGAACCCGCTTGGGAACGGCCGGTCGGCGCCTGGCCGAAGAGCGATACGGCGTAAACCGCTGGGCCGCGCGAATGATCGGGCTGTTGAATCGCCTGGTATGCCCTGCGGCCGCGGCGGCAAGGCGGCGCTCGGCAAGGTCCTCCGAGATGGCGGAGGCCGCGCATTGAAAGTCCGTCAGACGCACTTCGCATTAGTGATCGCGATTTCGATCGCCGCCGCCTGCTGGGCCCTACCGGGTTGCGTCGGTCTCTCTCGGCCCGTCTCGACCTTGCCGACGAAGCACACGCTGGTCATCGATCCGCTCATCGTCTACAGCGATTTCAGCTTGCCGCCCCACCATCGGCTGCTCGACGATTTGGTCGCGGAGCGCGGCGAACTGCTGGCCAAGCTCGATTTGCCGAAAACCGAGGAGCCGGTCCACATCTATCTCTTCGAGTCGGAGGATCGCTTTCACGAGTTCATCGGCAAGCACTTTCCCGACTTTCCGGTGCGGCGCGCGTTCTTCGTCGAAACCGACACGCGGCTGACGGTGTATGCGCACTGGGGCGATCGGGTGGCCGAAGACTTGCGGCACGAAGTGTCGCACGGCTATCTGCACGCGGTCGTGCCCAATCTGCCGTTGTGGCTCGACGAAGGCCTGGCCGAAAACGCCGAGGTGCCGCGCGGCGAGGGCGGCTTGAACCGCCCGCACGTGGAACTGCTGCTGGAGAACCTGGAGAATTACGGCTGGCGGCCGAATCTCGAACGCCTCGAGCGCATCGACTCGGCGGCCGAGATGACGCAGATCGACTATGCCGAGGCATGGGCCTGGATGCATCTGTTGATGGAAACCGATCCCGCTCGGCGCCGGCTCGTCCACGACTACTTGAGCGAACTGCGCAAAGGCGGTCCGCCGCCCCTGTTTGCGCCTCGCGTCAAAGGCTGGTTCCCCCAGGCCGACGAACTGCTGATTGCCCACCTTCGTTCGCTAGCGGCGACTCGATAGCGCTCTGTCGCGCCGGACTCGTCGCCCTGGTGGGCCGGACGCCCTCGCCCCGCAAAGCAAACGGACCGCTCCAAACGCCTCGCGTGTCGCGCAATCGCAGAGGCTCGCCAGCGCCAGCGGCGCCGCGCAAGGCACGAAAGCCTTGGCTTCACAACTTATTATGGAGAAAACATTTACGACGACTTGCCGAGCGCGAGACCAAAGCCCGCGGCGGCGCGACGCCCCAGCGTAGAATAATTATCTTGCCATGCCCGCGCGGTAGGATATAGTCGAATGAGGCCCGGAGCGCTGGCCGAGGGGCGAGGCGAGGTCGTCTTCTGCAACCAACTCATTCGGGCTTTGCGTCTTTTCTCTTTTTTCGGCCGCTCCGTCGCACGTCTGTGTCGGGTTCCAAAACCAAGCACGGTATCTCGGAAAACGTTGCTTTTGCGTATTGGGCTGACGTCTCTTCATGATTCCGGCTGCTGAAATCTCTCGACGCAAGGCGAAAGGGCCTCTGTTGTTGACCATCTCTCTCGACGCGCCGCAGCGCAGAAAGCTGCGTGCCGAGTTGGGTTTCGCGGTCGATCGCGCCAACCGCGGTGCGTCTCCGCTCGAGGCGCAGCTCCTCGTTCGCGAAGCATCGCACCGCATCGCTCGCGACGTTTTCGGCGACGCCCTGCTGGACGCCGCGCGAAAGCGCCTGCAGAGCGGGGGCATCATCACGTGGAGCGGGCTTCCGGGCAGCGAACTCGAACCGGCCGACACGCAAGGCGATCTGCTGACGTTCGGCCAGGCCTTGGCGGCGGTCATTGCTCAAGGAACGACGCTTTCGTTCGGATTCGTCCAGGAGGACGAAGGGCTGCACTTTCAACGCCTTTATCCCGTTTCCGGCCTTATCAACTGCGGAAAGACGCACGACTCGCTGTTGCCGCACCTCGACAACGCCATGCTGATCCCGGCGGCGCAGCCGGAGACGATCCACCTGGTCTGCGTCAATAACGACGCCCAGGCAGGGACGATCTTCTTCTCGGTCGATGCCGTGCTGCGCGGGCTTCGCGAGGGTTTCGAAGCTTCCGTCATCGACCGCCTGTATGAGCCCGCTTACGTAACGGCGCTTTCCAATTCCTTCGTGGCCGATCCCTCGGCGAAGTCGATCACGACCCGCGCTCGCCCCATTCTCTATCGGGGCCGCGGAAAGGGCTCGCCCGTGCGTTTCCTCGGCAAAGCGTACGACATGGGCGTCGCGCCGGAAATGAACGACCGCGCCGCGTACGAGCATGCGCTGGCTGCGTTCCAGCAAGTGCTCAAAGAGCGCCACGACCTGGCGTTCTCGATCATGCCTCTGCCCGGTCAGGCCGTGTCTTTCAACCAGCAGCGGATGCTGCACGGGCGCGGTCCGATCGTGCCTGGGAAATACCGGGAAATGGTCCGCTCGTATGGGCGATTCGACTTCGCCGAACTCGAACAGCGGATGGGCCGTTTGCCGCCGCATTACGTGTTCGACGGCATCCAACTGGTCGACCGCTAGCGCTGCTTCCAACCCGTTTTTTGTGGGGTGGTAGCGGTCTCGCGAAACGATGCGAAATCGAACCGGCCGGGCGAGGGCGCCCGGCCCTCCACGCTTCACGGGCGAGGGCGCCCGGCCGTCCAGCGCGATACGGCGGGCGAGGGCGCCCGGCCCCTCCAGGACGCGGCGCGCAAGCTTCAATCCGTCAACCGGTTACCTAACCTAACCTCGCCCGCAGGCCAGCCCGCACAGCTCGAAAAACCTGCGCAACCGGCACTTCTAGCTGAATTGCTTGGGTCGGCGTACCGATAGACAGTCTGGGCGAACGGAGATCGCGAAAGCGACTTCTCCCCGCCCGCCTCGCAACGCCTGGGCGAGGGCCTGTTGGAAACGAGCCGCCAAGGTAACCGGGCTAGCTTCTCGAAAAGGTGTATACGGTGCAGATTCACCCGCTTGCCTTGGTCGATCCGTCAGCTAGCATCGGCCGCGACGTCGCCATCGGGCCGTTTAGCATCGTGGAACGCAACGTCACGATCGGCGACGGCTGCATCCTGGAAAGCCACGTGGTCGTCAAGCAGGGCTCGACGCTCGGGCCCGAAAACCACGTCTTCGAAGGGGCCGTGATCGGCGGGTTGCCGCAGCACCTAAAAATGCCCGACCAGGTCGGCGCCGTCGTCGTCGGGGCCAAGAACACCATCCGCGAACACGCCACGATCCACCGCGCGCTTGACGCCGGCCACGCAACCCTAGTCGGCGACCACAATCTGCTGATGGTCGGCGTTCATATCGCCCACGATTGTTGCGTCGGCAGCCACACGATCTTCGCCAACAACTCGATGCTCGCCGGGCACGTGCAGGTCGAAGACCGGGCGTACATCTCGGGCAACGTCGCCGTACACCAATTCTGCCGCGTGGGGGGCCTGGCGATGGTCGGCGGGCTGGCCCGGGTGATCAAAGACGTGCCGCCCTACGTCACCATCGACGGCGGCAGCGGCTACGTCGTCGGCCTGAACACGATCGGGCTGCGCCGCAACGGTTTCAGCCACGAAATGATCGGCCAGCTCAAAGCAGCTTACCGGCTGATTTATCGCAGCGGGCTGAAGTGGCAGGAGATTTTAGATCGCCTGCAGAGCGAGTTTGCCGCGGGACCGGCGGCCCATTTCCTCGATTTCTTCGCCGGCAGCAAGCGCGGCATCGTGGCGGAACGCCGCGAACCGCCTCCCGCCACGCCCACCCTCCGTCTGCACGACGACGCCCACGCCGAACCCGGCTTGCGCGTCAAAGCGGGCTAAGGCGCTGTCTCTGCCGCTTCCCGATCAGCTTGTCGAACTCGTCTTCGCTGATGACCGCCACGCCGAGCGATTGCGCCTTGGCGAGCTTGCTGCCGGCCTTCTCGCCGGCGACGACGTAGTCGGTGTTCTTCGAGACGCTCGAAGCGGCCCGGCCGCCGAGCTGCGTGATTAGTTCTTCGATCTCGTCGCGGCCATACTTTGTCAGCGTGCCGGTCACGACCAGCGTCTTGCCGGCCAACACGCCTGCGGCGGTTTTTTTGGCGGTGATCGGCGATTGCATGTGTACGCCTTGCCGCGCGAGCTCGTCGATCGTCGTGCGGCCATGTTCGCTGTGCAGATATTGATGCACGCTCTTGGCGATCACGGGGCCGACTTCGTTGATCTCGCTCAGTTCCTCCTCGCTGGCTTCGGCGAGCTTGTCCATCGAGCCGAAATGCCCGGCCAGCACCGCGGCCAGCCGGGCGCCGACGTGGCGAAT
>DATKRK010000196.1:0-8647 GCA_035532215.1 Pirellulales bacterium
AGGCCAAAAGCTGGCCCAAGGATGAAATCCTCGTCTTCGAGCGAGAGCTGCGACTCGATTGACGCAATCGAGGGACGGGCGCCCTCGCCCGACTCAGGATTGGACTACGCAATGGAGGGACGGGCGCCCCCGCCCGGCGCAATGTAGGACCGGGCGCCCCCGCCCGCTTCTCAGAACGTCCGCGTGTTTTAATACGACAGGCGGAAGCCAACGAGACGTATAAGCGCCTCGTGGGGCGGCCTTCCTCACCCGTCGGCGAATGACGGCCTGGAAGGCCGCCCCACGACCAAGGGAAGGTCCATTCTCAGTCGGGCAGGGTATAACCATCAGACGGGCGAGGGCGCCCGTCCCTCCATTACGCATGACGGGCGAGGGCGCCCGTCCCTCCATTACGTATGACGGGCGAGGGCGCCCGTGCCGCCATGGCGTCAATCGAGGCGCAGCTCGCGCTCGAGGACGAGAATCTCATCGTTGGGCCAGCTTTTGGCCTCGACTGTTTCGGGCCAGAAGCGGCGATACCAGAGTTGTACGCGAACGCGGCGTGTGACCGGCGGAAATGTCCAGCGACTTTTCTCCGGCCTTTCGGGCGCCAAACGCGTGTCGACGAACGTCACGCCCGCCCGCCAAAAGGGCGCCGGAGCGCGGCCGTCCGGCTCGCTCAACAGCCTGGCGAACAGCCGGCCCGGACGTTGCGCCAGCGAGCGGCCGGCTGCTTCCGGCAATCGTGGACCGGAGACCGCATCGAGCGCTTGACCTTCCGAATCGAACGCTTCCGCCGACAGCGCCAAATGTCGATCGATAAAGCCGGTCGGCACGCGGTGCCCGACGTCGCGCGCCGCCAGCTCGACGCTGACTTCGAACCCCGCGGCCGCGTCCTTGCCCTCGATCGATAGCTTGAGGCATTTCTTCAGCATCGCCTCGCGCCCGCCCGGCAGCAGTCGATGACTGGCCAGCGTCCTGGGATCGCGTTCGACGCCGCCCGCGCCTGGAGCGATGTTCGTCAGCGATCCGGTCGGCGCCATGTGGCAGGTCTGACACTGCTTGCCCTGTTGGCGAGCCGGACTCTCGAACCATTCGGAATAGGTCGTGTAAACGGGCACGCCAAACACGACGCCCTCGTGGCACGAGGCGCAGAACCGGCTGCTTTGCTGCAACGGGGAATAAACGTCCTCGCCGCGGGCCACGTCGTCCAACGGTCCGAAAAACACCTGTCCTTGCTCGGGCCGCAGCCATTCGAGGGCGAACCGGCCGTGAGCCAGGCCCAGGTGTTCGGTCGAGACGTTGCGGATCTTGTGGCACAGATCGCAATGCACCCCTTGCGCGGCGACGCCCGAGAGGCCGCGCAGATCGTCGAACGCCGGCTCGTTGGGTTCGAGCGACGGCGCATGGCACGACGTACACACGCCCGCGCCGTGCGGATGCTCGGCCAACAAGCTCCAGCCTCGTTCGGGTCGGCCCTGCCAATCGCGGCCGTCATAGAGATTCGCAAACCGCCGATTGTTCGCCGCAGCGGCATGCGCGCTGAGCTTCCATTCGTCGTAAATCTCCTGGTGGCAGTTGCCGCAATTCTGCCGCGCGGCCTGGTCGGGCGTCGGATCGACCCAAGCGTAGCGAGCGCAATCTTGCTCGGGCAAAAGCTTCAACTCGATTTCGATTGCATTCGCATCGGTTTCGTTCGACAGCGACCGGCCGCCGATGAAGTATCCGGCCTTCGAAGCGGTCAGCGTGAATTCGCCGGCGATCGCTCGCGGGCGAGCCAGTGCGAAACGCCCCGCGTCATCCGTGAGCGTCGACGCCGACCGGCCTTGGATGCGAACCAGTGCAGCCGCGACGGGTTCTCCTTGGGCTTGCACTCGGCCGGCCAAGGTCGGGCGCGCCGGCTGGCTGGCCGGCATGGTTTCTTGCAGGGCCCGCGGCGGCTTTGCGCCGCTGCGCTGCCAAAGAACCGCGCCAATCCCCATCAAGGCCGCCAGCAGTATCAAACCGAGCCAAGTCGAACGACGCATGGGAAAACGGCGCCTGCGGTCAGTTTCTCGCAAGTTGCCCGAACAGCTCTGAGTTTGGCCGATCCGGATGGATCGTGCAAACGGCGCGGCTGGCTCGGGTAATCTTATCGGCCGTCGGTCGGGCGCATCATCCTTCTGCTGGCCTAGGTCGTTTTTCTTGCAATTGCCCTCCGCCAACGGTTCAATAGCGGCGTTGAGAAGCGGACGAAAACACCGCGCCCGTGGTTTCTCAAGGATACGATGCCGCAACTTACTTCCCCCGCACGAAAGCTCTGGCATGTTTGCACGCGCGTCTTTTGTCGTTCGCCTTTTGACCGCCGGCGTCTATTGCCGATTGCTCTTACCCGCCGCGGATGTCGCCGCGGGCGAGGCGGTCGTCGCTGTCGACTCGCCCATGCCGCCGCCGGCCTGGGCCGTGCTCCAGCGCGAACTGCTGCGGGCCAACGAGCGGGCTTGCGCGGAATTCTTCGACCGCTATTTCGATGACCGCGGCTATCTGGAGTGCGTCGAGCGCTGGGGCGGCGATGACGGGCCGGACGACGCCATCGAGAACGTCAACGATTGGCCGATCTTACATGCCTTGGGCGCGAGCGATTCAATCCTGCGGCTCTACCAGCGCGCCTGGGAAGGACATCTGCGGCAGTATACGGCCGCCCGCACCACCGACGTCGAGTTCGCCCGCGACGGCATGTACTACAAAGAGTTCCCGGTCAAGATGGATTGGCTGCACAACGGCGAAGGGCTGACCGTCTTCAACCTGCAAGGCCTTTCGGATCCGCACGACGTCAAGTTCCAGCAGCGCGTGCGGCGATTCGCCGGCTTCTACATGAACGAGGAGCCGGGCGCGGCGAATTACGACCCCGAGCACAAAATCGTCGTCAGCCTGTTCAACGGCAGCCGCGGGCCGCTGTTGCGAAAGGCCACGGCGCTCGATTGGGCGGGCGACCCGATCGAGGTCGAAGGCCGCTTTCGTCCGGGGCACGGCGAGCACACCTACGCCCAGATGCTCGAGCACTTCAAGGACTACAACGACATTCTCGGCGATCATCCGCAGAATCTGCTGACGACCTCGCTGGCCTTGAACGCCTACATGCTCGGTCACGAGCAGAAGTATCGCGACTGGCTGCTGGAATACGTCGACGCCTGGTCCGAGCGAGCCGCCGCCAACGGCGGCATTCTGCCGACCAACATCGGCCGCGACGGCAAAATCGGCGGCGATTGCGGCGGCCGTTGGTACGGCGGCGTCTACGGCTGGGGCTTTACCGTCATCGATCCGGTCACTGGCAAGCCGGTCAACCGCAACCTGCACCACTTGGGCCTGAACGGTTTCGGCAACGCGCTGTTGTTGACCGGCGACCAGCGCTACGTCGACGTCTGGCGCAAGCAGATCGACGCCGTCAACTCGCACGGCCAGGAAATCGACGGCCGCGTGATGTATCCGCGGATGCACGGCGAAAAAGGTTGGTACGCCTGGGAACCGGAAAAATATTCGCTCGGCGCGCTGAACGTTTACTACTGGTCGATGGATCGCGCCGACCTGGCCCGCGTGCCGAAATCCGCCTGGCTGGAATTTCTCGAAGGCCGGCGGCCGGATTACCCGGTCGAAGCGCTCGCGCGCGATTTTGACGTCATCCGCCGCAAGGCGGCCGGGCAGCGGGCCGATACGACCACGCCCGACACGCGGCTGGCCGACGATCCGATGAAGTTCAACCCCGCGACGGTCGAGACCTTGGTGAACCTGACGCTCGGCGGCCTGCACCCAGGGCATCAAGGAGCGCCGTTGCACTGCCGGCTGCGTTACTTCGATCCGCTCGCCCGCCGCGCCGGCCTGCCCAACGACGTGGCGGCGCTGGTCGAAAAGCTCTCGGCCGATTCGACCGTGGTGACGCTGGTGAACGTCAACCAGTGCGAGCCCCGCGAGTTGATCGTACAAGGCGGCGCCTACGGCGAGCACCAATTGGCCAGCGTCGAAATGGGCGGCAAGAGCATTCCTGTCGACCGATCCCATTTCCGCGTTCGCTTGGCGCCAGGCGCCGGCGCGCGGCTGACGATTGCAGGCAAGCGCTATGCCAATGCGCCGACGATGTGGGCGCCGTGGGATCGGTAATGCCGCGCTCTGCTGTGCAACTTTAACGAAGGGAACGCGCACACGCGCAGCAGATAAAGCCTTTCCGGAAGAACGATCTTGATTAAGTGATCGAGTAGGAGGTGCACCACGGAGGCACGGAGAACACGGAGCGGCGAAGCCGCGACCATAGTCGCTTTTCGCTCCGCGAAAAAGGCGCCTTTTTCGCGGAGCGAAAAGCGACTTTCTTGCAGATCGACTTTATGCCTCCGTGGTGCAATCCTCGTCGTTTACGAAGAGGAATAGCGAAACCAGCCCAGCGCCGCTTGACGGCATTCGATCGCGCCGGTTCCGACGGCGGCCGAAAGGGCGGCGCCGAAGGCCGCCTCTTCGCGCCGCTCGCAAAGGGCCAACGGCATCCGGAACTCGCTGGCAATCGCCGCGGCCAGTACGGCATTTTCTCGCAACCCATTGCCGGCGCCGATGAGCTTGTCGCGCGGGGCGCCAAGGGCGCTGGCAATCTCGTCGTAGCCTTGGCGGAAGATGCGGGCCATGCCTTCGATCAAGGCTCGCGTGACGTGGGCCGGCGTGAAGTTCTCGGCCGAGGCGCCGCTGAACGTGGCCCGCAAGTCGGGCTGGCTGCGCGTGCCGGTGAAGAGCGGCTCGCAGCGCAACCCTCCGGCGCCGGGCGGCACGCTCGCCGCGAGTCGATTCATCGCCTCGAACAGCGACCCCGAGGCCCCGGCGCCGGGCGCCATCGCGCAGGTCTGCCGAAAGAAGCGTTCCAGAATCGCGTAAGTTCGGCCGCCGCATAGCCCCGCACTGACCAGCAAGTACCCGCCTGGGAAGGGCCGCGTCTCCAGTCGTTCGCTATAGACGAATCGCGGGCTGAACGCGGCCACCTGGCCGCCGGTGCCGACGTTGACCAGCACGGAGCTCGCCAGATCGGCGACGCTGCCGTAAAAGGCGGCCTGATTGTCGCCCAGGCCAACGCAAACCGGCAGTCCGGCCGGCAAGCCCGACTCTGCCGCGCGTGCGGCGCTGAGCGGCCCCAACGGGGCGCCGCCTCGGGCGACCTTGGGAAAAACCTCGGCCGGCAAATTCAACGCTTCGATCGTCGAACGATCCCACTCGCCTTTAGCTACGTCAAACAGCCCGCTGCTGGCCGCCGAGGTCGGATCGGTGACCGGCCGTTGGCCCGTCAAGAGCGCAGCCAGATAGTCGACAAGAAAACAGGCGGTCGCGCCCGGCGGCAGCCGCCCGTTCGCCCGCAGCCATGCCAAGGTCGTGCCCATGTATCCCGCCGAGAGCGTGCAGCCGGTTCGCTGACGAGCTGTTGGCCCCGCCGCCTGGCGAACTTCATCCAGCCAGGTCCGGCCGCTTGCCGGGTTGATGCCTTCAGCCCGGCGATCTTGCCAATTGATGAACGGTCCCAGCGGAGAAAGCTGCTCGTCGACGAGCACCACGCCATGTTGCTGGCCCGTGAGCCCGATCGCCGCCGCTTGCCGCGCTCGCGGTCCTAGCGTTGCCGCCATCTCGCCTAGCGCGGCCCACGCGGCGGCCGCGATTCGGCTTGCGTCCCACTCGCTATAGCCACGGACCTTGCCGTCGGGGGCAGTGATTTCGGCGTCGTTCGGCCGCGTACTTCGGGCGACGATCTCGCCGCTGGCGGCATCCACGGCCAACGCGGTAATGGTGGTCGTCCCCACGTCGAGTCCTATCGCCAGCGGCATCGCTCGCTCCTAACTTCGTCGGCGGCTTGAAAAACGAGGATTATACTCGCAGGCGCTTGCGGAACGAGTTCAGCCGTTGGAAATCGAGGCCAAATAACCGCCCGGCGAAGGCGATGAGAATCGCCGCCGTTCGCCGAGCGGCGTGCATTTGCGCAATCCTCGCCGTCTGAACAAGCCGCCCTTGCTCTCACGCCGTTCGCCGGTTCGTTTTTCGAGCCGACCTGCCTTTCGCAGTCGCCCCAGCCCGCGGCCGAGCGTCAAACTTCCACCGCGACGCTGTTTACCGAACTTGTACCGCCACGGCCTGACGTCTCGCAAATTCTCTTATCCGGGCTGGTTCCTTTCGAACATTGGCCGGGAACTCGCGTTCAGTCGCCCTAGCCGGTTCGCTATAATCCGCCGCGACCTATCAACGGCTACGCATGTCTGCGCGTTGATCGAAGATTGTGCTGGCACTTACTTTCAGGTGGAAATGCGCGGTTCGGTTGGGTTTTTGATTGCTGCTTCGGCTTTTATGGCGGCCGCCGGCTGCGGTACGACCAAGTGGTCGGACACGCCCCGGACGGCAACCGAGCAGTTGTTGATTTCCACGGCCGTCGACCGTGCGATCGACAACATGAACTTCAAGCCGTTGGCGGGCAAGGACGTTTATCTCGACACCGCATTTCTCGAAGGGATCACCGACAAGAATTACCTCATCAGTTCGTTGCGGCAGCACATGCTGGCGCAAGGCTGCGTGCTGGCGCCGAGCAAGGAGTTGGCGACCTATGTCGTGGAAGCCCGGGCCGGCGCCGTGGGCACGAACCATCACGACGTGATGCTCGGCATTCCGGCCTTGAGCCTGCCCGGCGCCTCGCTGATGCCCGGCGTCCCCTCGGCGATTCCGGAAATCGCCTTCGCCAAAACGACCGATCAGAAGGGCGTCGCCAAGCTCGCGGTCTTCGCCTACAACCAAAAGACCGGACAACCCGTTTGGCAATCGGGCGTGTTTCCGATCGTCACCGACGCCAAGGATACGTGGATTTTCGGCACCGGCCCGTTTCAGCGCGGATCGATTTACGACCGAACTCACTTTGCGGGCAGCAAGCTGCTCTTCAGCCGGAAACACCGAAAAGCGACCGAGGCCAAGCACGAGATTCCCGTGACCGCCGAAGCGGTGTTCGACGAACGCCCGGAACTCGTCAAACGCGAATTCCCGATCGGCGTCTCGCAGGCAAAACCCGCGACGCCGAATGGTCCGGCCGCCGCGCCGGTAACGGGCACGAGCCAGGGTTCGGTCATCGCAGCTAACGGCTCGGCCTCGACATCCTCAACGCCCTCAACATCGACGCCCGCGGCCAACAGCGGATCGCTGGACGGCTTGCCGACGGGCCGGGTCGTGCGGTTGCCGCCGCTGGAGCAGGTAGCGCGTCCCGAACTGCAGCAAAAACTCGAAGCGGGCAATTCCGGCTCCGGCGGACAAAAAACGACGAACAGCGGCTCGTCAAGCGCCTTCGATCTGTTTAAGCTTCGTTAGGCGTTGAATCTCTTACGCTAGCCGAGGCTGCGAAATGCGGATTGCAATCACAGGAGCGGGCGGGCAACTCGGGGGCGAGTTGTGTCGCTTGCTGGGCGACGCCGCCGTGGCGTTGGACGTGCCGGAATTCGACCTGACCGACCCCGCGACCGTGCGCCAGCGACTGCTTGAGGTTCGTCCGATGGCCGTCATCAACACGGCAGCCTACACGCTCGTCGACCGGGCCGAACAAGACCGGGAGCGTTGCTGGAAGATCAACTCTGAAGGCGTCGGCTATTTGGCCGAGGCCTGCCGCGAGTTGGACTGTCCCTTGGTGCAGATCAGCACCGACTACGTCTTCGGCCGCGACCGGACGCGCAACACTCCTTATCGCGAGGACGACGAGCCAGGCCCCGAGGGCGTCTACGCCGAAAGCAAGCTGGGCGGCGAACGCCAAGCGGCCGGCTGGCGAAAGCACGTGATCGTGCGCACTTGCGGCTTATACGGCCGGCCGGGGCCGAAGACCGCGGGGGGCAACTTCGTCGAAACGATGCTGCGGCTGGGCAAAGAGCGCGGGCAGTTGCGCGTCGTCGACGATCAGCATTGCACGCCCAGCTACGTGCCGCACGTGGCGCGCGCGGCGATCTTCCTGGCCCAGGCGAGCGTCTACGGCGTCTTCCACGTGGTGAATTCCGGGGCCACGACGTGGCACGACTTCGCCCAGGAAATCTTTCGGCAAGCCGGCCTGAACGTGACGCTCGAGCGCATCAGCACCGCCGAATACGGCGCGGCCGCGCCGCGACCCGGTTACAGCCTGCTCGACACGAGCAAGTATCACGCCTTAGGCGGACCGCCCATGCCGGCCTGGCAAGATGCGCTGGCGGAATATTTGGCAGGTAGACGGTAGACGGTAGACGGTAGACGGTAGACGGTAGACGGTAGGCGGTAGGCGGTAGGCGGTAGGCGGTAGGCGGTAGGCGGTAGGCGGTAGGCGGTAGGCGGTAGGCGGTAGGCGGTAGGCGGTAGGCGGTAGGCGGGGATTAAGGCCGGAGAGAGCGGATTAGACCGCCGAGCATTCGCGCAACACGCTCGCCGCGCGATGCGAAGTCATCGTAGTCGATCTTATGACCTAAATCTCGACAGAGAATGAAGAAATAACGCAGCTCCTCCAACGAGCCTTGAGCGATGTTGTAAAAGTGCGCTTTGTCCTTAGAGGCCGTAACAAAACGCATATTCGTTACAGTGTGGCACGATATTTGCGCCGGGATTCTCTTGGTTGGACAATGGAAACCAAGAACGAAAGGAGTCTGCCATGGCGAGGATCATGCTACCTGCGGGGCTTTGGGAA
>DATKRK010000197.1:0-3712 GCA_035532215.1 Pirellulales bacterium
CGGCCTTTCGCCGCGCAAGACGAGCTTCGACGGCCCCTGGCAATGGCAGTTGGGCGAATTCACGTCGCCAACTACAGGCGAGCCGGAGGCGTCAGCCTCCGTGTTGAATCGCGCAACGGCGGCGCCGAAGAACACGGAGGCTAACGCCTCCGGCTCGCCAAGGGACGCCTCCGGCTCGGCCGGCGAGCAGCCCCAAGATGGCCAAGGGCGCGCAGCAGCGATGGCCTCGCCGCCTGCTTCGCACGGCAACAGCAACGGCCAGCCCTCGCCTCGGCCCGGTGAAGCTCGCCTTTCAATCGCCGCAGAAGTCGAAGCTGGCCAAACTTGCACGCAAGATTGCGGCAGTCACGAACCGTTGGTCCCCTGCGGCGCCTAACCCGCTCAGCCCGCCAACTCCGGCCGGTTGCGAAAGCATTCCAGCGCCTGGGGATTGTCGAGCGCCTCGACGTTGCTCACCGGCCGCTGATGGATCACGTCGCGCACGGCCAGCTCCACCAGCTTGCCGCTGCGCGTGCGGGGGATGTCGGCCACTTGCAGAATCTTGGCCGGCACGTGCCGCGGCGTCGTGTTGCGGCGAATTCGCTCCTTGATCCGCCCGATGAGCGATTCGTCGAGTTCCACGCTAGGCCTCAGCTTGACGAACAGCACCACGCGCACGTCGCCGTCCCATTCTTGGGCCACGACGATGCTCTCCAAGACCTCGGGCAGTTGCTCGACCTGGCGATAGATTTCGGCCGTGCCGATCCGCACTCCGCCGGGGTTGAGCACGGCGTCGCTGCGGCCGTAGATTTTCATCCCGTCGTGCTCGGTGATCTCGGCATAGTCGCCGTGCGACCACACGCCGGGAAACCGCTCGAAATACGTTTGCCGATACTTCGAACCGTCGGCGTCGTTCCAAAAGCCTAGCGGCATCGAAGGGAACGGCGCGGCGCAAACCAATTCGCCCTTGCGGCCGACGATCGGCCGGCCTTCATCGTCGTAGACCAGCACTTTCATGCCCAGCCCGCGGCATTGCAGCTCGCCGCGATAGACCGGCAGCAGCGGATTGCCCAGTGCGAAGCAGCCGCACAGGTCGGTGCCGCCCGAAATGCTCGACAGCCGCACGTCGGGCTTGATCTTGTCGTAGACGAAATCGAAATTCTCGTCGTTCAGCGGCGAGCCGGTCGAAAGCATCGTCCGCATCTGCGACAGGTCGTGCGTGCGGCGCGGTTCCAAGCCCGCCTTTTCCACGGCCGAAAGGAACTTCGGGCTCGTCCCGAACAGCGTCACGCGCTCGCGCTCGGCCAGATCGAACAGAATCTGCGCGTTCGGGGCCAGCGGCGAACCATCGTAGAGCACGAGCGTACAGCCGACCGCCAGCCCGCTGGCCAGCCAGTTCCACATCATCCAGCCGCAGGTCGTGAAATAAAACATGCGGTCGTCGCGAGTCAGGTCGCAGTGCAGCACTTGCTCTTTCTGGTGCTGCAACAACACCCCGCCCGCCCGGTGCACGATGCACTTCGGCGGCCCCGTGGTGCCCGACGAGTAGAGCACGTAAAGCGGATGGTCGAACGGCAGTTGCTCGAACTCGGCCGGGCCAGCCGGCGAGCGGTGGATGAGCTCTTCCCACGGAATTCCGCCCGGCAATTGCTCGGCGTCGATCTTCGCGGGGCCGCTGGCAGCGGGGCCGCTGGCGTAGGGAATCACGACGACGTGCTCGATGGAGTCAATCTGCCGGCAGACCTGCTCGACGATGGGCAGCGAATCGAAGCGACGGCCGTTGTAGTGGTAGCCGTCGGCGGTGAACAGCAACTTGGGCGCGATCTGGCCGAAGCGGTCGATCACGCCTTGCATTCCAAAATCGGGCGAAGAGAGCGACCAGATGGCGCCGAGGCTGGCCGCGGCCAACATGCCGACGATCGTCTCGGGAATGTTCGGCAAGTAGCCCGCCACGCGGTCGCCAGGCCGAATGCCCAGCGCCTTCAAGCTCTTCCCCAGCCGGGCGACCTGCTCGTACAGTTCGGCGTAGCTCAGCGATCGCTGAAAGCCGCTTTCGTTCCAGGCGACGAGCGCCTGGCGGTCGTCGCGATATCGCAGCAGGTTTTCGGCGAAGTTGAGTTTCGCGTCCGGAAACCAACGGGCGCCGGGCATGCAATCGAAATCGACTGCCGCACGCGCCGACT
Organism: Pirellulales bacterium; assembly: GCA_035532215.1. Taxonomy (GTDB): domain Bacteria; phylum Planctomycetota; class Planctomycetia; order Pirellulales; family JAICIG01; genus JAICIG01. The sequence goes on from DATKRK010000197.1 coordinate 2,163, forward strand.
TGCGACTCGCCCGCACGCCGCAAAAGTCCCACACGGCTTGCCAGAACGTCTCGGCCCGCTCGATCGACCAGCGATAGAGCGACGCATAGTCGGTCAACCCGGCAGTGTAACGATCGTTGACGAAACCGATGAACGCGGTGAGATTGGCGGCGGCGACTTGCTCGGCGGTCGGGCGCCAAAGAGGTGAAGACATAAGAGCGAGCTTGGCGGGGCAATTCGGAAGGAGCGATTTCGGGGCGCGGTTCAATGATCCAGGCATCGGCGCCTGCCGCGGCCGTTCCATGTTACCCTTTGCCGAGCGCGGTTGAAACCAAGAACCGGCCGACGCCCCGGTGATCGTCCACGCGGCCCGCTCATGCTCTTGGGAAGCGTTCGACGGGCTCGCCGTCACGGCGGCGGAACCGTGGTGATCTTGCACATCGGCATCGCCGAGGCCAAATCGGCGGCGGCGGCGTCGGTGACGTGCGTATCGTGAAGGTCCAGCTGCCTGAGCCATTTCAATTGCTTCAGCCGTTCGACCCCGGCATCCGTGATGGGCGCTTGGGTAATGGCGAGTCGCTGCAAGAACGGCATCGCGTCCAGACGTTGGACCCCTGCGTCGGAGACTTGCAATTCGAGCAGAAACAGCCGCTTGAGTTGGTGTAGGCGCGTCACCGACTCCAACCCGCGGTCGGTAATCGGCGCCACAGCGAGCCACAGCAATTCCAATTCGCCCAGCTTTTCGAGATGCCGCAAGCCCGCGTCGGTGATGGCAGCATTGCTGAGAAACAGCTTTTGCAGCCGCTCGAAGCGCGCAATTTCCGACAACCCCTCATCGGTGACGCCGGGACCCCCGATGCCGAGCATCGTCAATTCCGGACTGACTTGCGCGAGGTGCGCCAGCGAACGATCCGTGACTCGCGTCTCGTCGAGAGTGACCCGTTTCAGGCAGCCAAGTTTCGCCAGGCTTTCGATGCCGGCGTCGGTGATGGGCGTATATGCCAAATTCAAATTCTCGATCTTGGGCAGGTCGTTCAGCCGCCGAAGCCATTCGTCGGTAATGTGCGTGCGGTTCAGATCGACATCGATCACGTCGCGAAAAAAATCTTCGCCGATAATCTTGCGCAACCAGCGCGGCGCCGCCGGCTCGGCGTCGGGGGTGAAGGACTTCCGCAGAACATTCTGATAGTCGTAAAGCTGATAGTCGTAAAGGACTTTGCCGCCGGCGGCCAGAATCGCGGCGACCGCTTCGCGCTGCCGGCGCACTCGGTTGACTTCAATACCCAGCCAAACGGCCAGCGCCGTGAGCGCAATCAAAAACGTTCGCAAGCTGAATTGAAACCAGCGACGCGGAATGCGGGTTTTCATACTCGCATCTTATTCCGCGTTCGCTCGATCCGCCAACTCCTTTCTCCCGACGGTAGTGATGTCATTTGACCGAATGTAAAGGAGATTCTCTGTAGACAAAATGGTTGGACCAGTCGCCCGCGTCTGGCGCGGATTACCTTTGAAATCAGGGGGTAATCCTTTTTCTCAGGCAGTGCCGCAACGAGAGGACTGGTCCAATGAAA
>DATKRK010000198.1:0-29140 GCA_035532215.1 Pirellulales bacterium
GCGACGCATCGTCGGCGGCGAACTTGATGATGTCGGCCAGATCGTCTTTCACTTCGGAGTATCGCGGGCTGCGGCCGGCCAGTTCGGCCGCGGCGCGGCGATCGATCGCGGCGTCGTCGACCGTGGCCTGGATTTGCAGCAGCTCCAGCACGCTGGCTTTCGCGAACCGCTTTTCCAGCTCGCCGATCGCCGCCTGACGCAGGCCGGTGGGAGGCTTGGCCTGCAAAAAATCCAGCAACTCTTGAGCGCTGGCGCCGGGCAGCCGGTTGCGAATGCGTCCCTGCATGGTCCGGTTTTCCACGGGATTTTTGATTTGCGCCAGCAAGTCGATCAGCTCCGGCAAGGGACGCGTATTGACGTCGAGCTCGTCGAGGACGATAAGCACCTCTTCGCTCAAGTCGTCCAACGGGTATGGCTTGGCGCCCGACGCCGCTTCGCGCAGGCTCTCTTCGTCGGCCTTCGAGAGTTGGCCGCGGTCGCCGGCGTCTTTCAGGATGTTCAGCAACTCGTCAAAGTAATCGCTGCGCAGCGAATAATCGTCGGCATCGGCCTGGCGGCCGGCGCCCATCAGCGCCGAGCGCAGCTCGTTCACCACGGCGGTCACGCCCGGCCGTCCCATCATCCGCAGCAGCTTCGAGGCCGTGTCGTGATACGTGCCGAGCTTCTGCAGCGGAAAGTCGGGAAACTCGCTGGGCAAGATATTCTCCGGCTTCATGAACGCCAGAGCTTCCAGACAATCGTCGGCCTTACGGCCCAACAGCGCCTGTTGCTGCGGGGTGAGATCCGACTCGATGGTTCCCGCCCGACGCGGAAACCGCCCCGAGCCGCCCGAAGCTCTGCCCTCTTTGGCCCGCTTTCGCAGCGCTTCGAGCCCCTGGCCGGAGACCAATTCGGTGGAATTGAGCCGTTGCATCACGTCGGGTATGGCCTGTTTCACGTCCGATAGCCAATCGTCGAGCGATGAGGTGGTCAGCGCCGCATTGTGCCAGCCATCGGCTAAAGCCGACGCCGGCGACAGACACGCGAGCAGGATGAGAAAAAAGCAAGTCGCCGCCGGCGTCGTGCGATCCATCGCCTACCTCTTCACCGCCGGCCGCCGCTTGGAACGCTCGATGCGCTGCCGGAATTCTTTCAGCGTCTTGCGTGCTTCGCGCACGATCTCGCCCGGCGGAATGCGGGCATCCTTGAGGCTGCCGAGCGCGAAGTCCAGTTGCCGGGCGGCCATCCGCGTGACGTCGTTGTAGCGATATTCGCATTCCTCGATCGCGGCGGCGAAATTGTGGATGGCGACGTTGTAGTTTCCCTCCTGGAGCGCAGCGGCGCCGAGCGTAAGCTTGTCTTGAGCTTCGGCATCTTGCTGCAACCGTTTCAATTTTTCCAGGGAGTCGTCGGCTTCGGCCGGCGGACCGTCTGCGGCGGGTCGGTCTACGGCATCAGCTCGGGCGCCTTCATTCTTTGACGCGCCCGGCGGGCGATTTTGCGCAACATTCTGCGGAGATTGCGGCTGAATGCTAGACGCCGGGGCCGGCGATTCGGGCTCGGGAGCCGCGGGCGCCGCCGGGGCTGACGCACGAATTTCCGGCTCGATGTTCGTTGCAGAATCCGATGCTTCCGACTTATCGACCGGCGAAAGATTGGGCGGCTCGTCGTCTTGGTCTGCAGGCGGCGTTGGCAACGGCGGCGCCGACGTAGGTGGCTTTTCAACCGGCTCCGAAACTGGCTCTGGGGGCTGAGGCTCGTCAATCTTGTCAATCTGAGGCTGCGGCGCCGAGTTCGCGACGTTCGACGCAGCCGGACTGTCCGGATCCAGAGAGACGCTCTTTTCACGGGCCGCCACGGCGATCGCCGCCGCCAACAACGCGCAGCCGGCGACGAGCCAGGCCACCGTTCGCTTGGCCGACCGCCGGCGAGCGCGGCGCCGCGCCGCCAGCCGAGCCGACCTTACTCCGCGCGAAACACGAGGCCGGGCAACTTGCCCCTGAACACGGGGCGGAGCCTCGGCGATGGCGCCAGCGGCGACGGAAGGCACGCGGATCGGCCGCAAAAGCTGCTGCCGCGGCGGGGCTTGCTCGGCGCGGTCGCTTGCGGGGCGGCCGTCGGCGACTTCCACATGCTCGCTCGGCGGATGCGGAACGCGAAGCGAATCGTCGTAGACTTGTTTCCGCGGCGGATCTTCCAGGCAGGAGAAGGCGTTGGCCAATTCGCCCAGCAATCGCGTGGCTTCGGCGCCGTGCGGGCCAAGGCAGAAGCGGCGCACGTGAGCCGTGCGGGCCAGCCCGGCCGAGCGAATCTTTTCGGGATCCGACTCCAGCGGCGCCAGGCCGAGCAGTGCATAGAAATCAGCCGGCCGTCGATCGGGCGGGATTTCGAGCCACTGCCAATACGGATCGAATGCCATCGCGGTCGCCTCTCCCTCGGCTCGCCGCAGCCGACCGGCCGCGGCTACATACCCGAGCCGCCCATTATAACCGCTCGTGCCGCCGCCGCCAATTTCGCCGGCCGCTAACGCGGCCCCTGCGCAGCGACCTCAACCTCGTAGCTCTGCCCTCGCTGAGCGATCCGAAAGAGGGTGTAGGCAATTTGGTCTTCGCGAAGATTGGCGTACGAGAGTTCCAACTGCGCCATCCTTTGTTCCACGGCGGCGGGAAAAAAGAGCAGGAAAAACGAGGTCGGCGCCAGACCCAAGTACTCGGCCATGTCTTGGGCGAATGTGGAGTCGCCTTGAGCCGATGCGTATCCGGGCACGGGCGCCGAGGACGGCCAAGTCCAGCTCAGCCGGGTTTCGTTGTCCAGGCTGCGGATCCGCGAACGCGGCGGGTTGGAGATCGGAAGCGTGAAGTAGCGATACTGGTCGTTGCCTGCCGGAAAAGCGATCTCGGCGCCCAGGGCCGTATATTCGTCGAGCGCCCGTTCGCACGACGCGTTCTCCAAGACCATATACCAACGGTCCAAGCGTGCGGCGCGATCGGTGGCGATTTTTCCCCCATTGCCGCCGCCCCCTGAGCCGTCGCCCGGACCGCCATCCCCCGAACCGTCACGGCCGGTCCCCGAGCCTTGGGCCGCCTGCTGTTCGAGATTGCGTCTCAGCCGTTCCTTCGCGCGTTCGAGGCTGCGGCGGGCCTGCCGGGCCGCGCGCGAAGCGGTGCTGGCCGCCTTCGATGCTTCGGCCGCCAGTTGTTCGGCCGAAGGCCCTTGGCTGTCGACGGCCAGATCCGTCGGCTGCACCTCAGTCTCGACCGATGCGAGCGGCATGGCGTCAGGCGGCGCATCCGCGCTGGCGTCGTCGGCCGCCGACGACTCGGCCAAGGCTTGCTCCGCTCCCGGCAGGCCTGCACCCGCGCCTGGCGCAGCGCCCGAGTCTTCGCCGACTTGCACCACGTCGATGGTCGGCGGCGTGCGCTCGCGAGGCTTCAAGGCGCCTGAAAACAGGATCAGCAGCAACACCAACGACAAGTGCAGCAGCATCGAAATGATCGACGAACGCGGCAGTTCGCCATAGGGCGAATAGCGGCGCCAAAAACGTCGCCAGGGCGTCGATTCGCCGAGTTGCGGCGGGGATGGCGTTACCGCGTCGTCGGCTGGCGGCGAATTCGGTGCAGTGTCGGACATGTCGTTCTCAACGTGCAACCCTGTTCAACGTGCCGAGACCGACGTCCTGCCCGGCCGATTCCATCATAAACAGAAAACCGCCGGAGATTAACTACTGGTAGTTCAAAGCGACCTTTCGGCACGGAACCACATAGCCCCGTAGGGGCGGCAGAGACGCAGGACTGTGAAATACAACGAGGGCTTCGCCTAGGCTCAGCGCCAGGCGCTCGTCGATGTAGCGTCGAAGATACGCTAGGCTTCGATGGCGGCGGGCGTCTCGGCGTGCTCGGGCAAGGCGACGATGCGGGTTTCGCGGTGGTAGCGTGCGGCGGCGACGGCGGCGAAGATCCAGTTGGCCAGCACCACGGCGCCGACTTCCAACTGCCCGCCGGTGCCGAAGCCGTAGGCGTGCAGCCCGGCGCCGAGCACGAAGTTGACGCCGTACCAGGAGAACATGATCGCCGAGGCGCCGAGCACCGAGCCGATCGCCAGGCCGAAATTGCCGAACAGCCCGGCGTAGCGGCCGTGCAGAATCGCCAGGTAAACCAGGCCCGAGATCAAGGCCCAGACTTCCTTCGGGTCCCAACCCCAGAAGCGGCCCCACGAGACGTCGGCCCACAGGCCGCCGAGAATCGTGCCGGTGATCAACAGCATCACCGCCACCTGCACGGCCTTGTAAGTATAGCCGGCCAGCGTGGCGCAAGCTTCGGGCGGCCGACGGCTGAGATGCGAGGCATCGACCTCGTGGCTGGCCGGGCCAAAGCCGGGCGCCGTCGCCGCATGCGGCGACGGATCGCGATACTTGCCGAACAGGTAGTAGGCCAGCGAGATATTGCCCAGGCCCCAGGCCAGCGCGCCGGCGCCATAACTGGAGACGATCGTCAGCACGTGGATCAGGAGCCAGAAGTTGTCGCGCAGCACCGGCTGCAACGGCTCGATGTTTTCATTCAGCACCGGCGACCACCAGGCGGTGAAGGCGCCCACAAAGGCCGCGAACGTCGACGACAGTGCAAACGGCCAACGCGGGTAGACCTGCTCCATCACGGCGCCGAAGCGGCCGCGGAGGCTGAGCGGGATCAGGGCGATTCCGACAAAGGCGCTGAGCGCCACGCGCGGCAAGTACCAGACCGAGGGGACGAATACGCACAGCCCGACGAACCAGGTCATCAAATCGTTGCCGTCGGGCAGCGATTGGCCGGCGTCGATGTTCGGCAGCAGGTTGATGACGGTGCGGCCGCCCGCCGCGTAGGGCGCCCGGGCCAAGGCGTAAAACACTGCGGCCATCAAGGCGGCCCGCGGAATGAGCATCAAGAAGCCGCCGACCGTCCAGGTCGAGCGATCGAACAAATTCGTCTGCTCCGCGGTCGGTTCCTGGCTCTCCCACGTGCCCGGAATTGCCGAGAAGCGCCAGGCGTTCTTCAGCCCCGGCCAGGTGAGCGGAAACAGCGTGAACCAGGCGCCTAGCATGGAGACGAAGAACGGCACGTAGACCACCGTTTCGTACATGTTCGTCACCGGCGCCCAGTGCGTGACGGCGCTGCGCATGCCGAAGCCGAAGGCAGTCCAGACCAGCCCGCCCAAGAGCAGCGACATGCCCAGCCAGAACATGGGCTTGCGAATCATGCCGAACGCCAGGCCGAACGAGAAGACGGCGCCGAGGCTGATGATCCACGACCATTTGAACGGCTCGATCCGGTTGTAATCGACTTCGATGTCCATCTCGCCCGGCGCCGGATAGGCCGTGTGGGCGATCAGCTCGTCGTCGCGAGATTCGATCTTCAGCTTCTGTCGTATGGGCTCGATCGAGTCGGCCAGCTCGCGCAAGCTCGCCGCCAGCGCTCGCGAGGCGCCGTCGAATTCCTTCGCGTCCGGGCCGTTCGGCGAGCCGGCGTAGGCCTTGGCCATTCGCGAGAAACTGTCGCGCACCGCGGCCAACGGTCCCGTCGGATAACTGGCAAGCAGTTGCGGCGAGCCGTAAAGCACCGCTTGCAAGCTGAGCCAGGGCTGGGCGTCGTCTTCGCGGGCGCGGTCCTTCTCCAGGGCGTACGAGTTCAAGGCCGGCGCGAGGTGCAGGCAATCGCCGTTGTCGTACAGCGCGATGCGAATTTCCTGCGCCTGTTTGACGATCTCGCCGGCCTCGGAATCGAACTCGCGGAACAGCGAGCGGAACTGCTCCAACTGCTGCGGATCGAGCTTCGCCAGACGCTCGCCGGCGGGATCGGAGAGCAAGTTGTTTCGCATCCGGCTCAGCGTAGCGGCCAGCGATCTGGCCGACGCAAGAAACGCTTCGAGGTGCGGCTCGATCTGTTCCGCCGAGGCGTCGGGTTGATTGACCAGTTGGTAGATTTCGGTCAGGGCTTTTTGACCGGCGGCAAGGTCGTCCGTTTCGCCCAGCATCGGCAGCCCGCGCAGTCCGTCGCTCAGGCTTGACCAGGTTTGCACCGTATTCTCGAACTTTTGCAGGAAGCGGCTCTCGATCCGCATCGCCTCCTGCCGCGGCATGGTGATCTGGCGCGCGGGGTTGAACGTCAGCGAACGGTAGAGCGAATAGGCCTGCTGCAGCTCGACCAGCTTCGCGTCGAGTCCGCTGGCGACGAACTCTTCTTCTTTGAGCATCGCCTGCCGCCGGCCTTGGCGCATGGCCGCCAGCGCTTCGTGCAGGGCGGTCGCCTCTTCGATCTGCCGCGGCGAGACATAGCGCAGGTGCTCGCCTTTCTCGTTGGTCACGGGCACGCCCAGATATTTCTCGCGCAGCTCGTCGTGTTCGGCCACGATAAACGGCACGTCTTCCCACTTCTCCGGTTCGACCAGCCAACTCAATAGCAGCTCGGCGGCGTCGAACGAGCGGGCTTCGAGCGCTTGGGGCTTGCCCTTGGGGCCGGCGGGAAACAACTCGCGGGCGGCGGCGTAAGCGTCGGTGTTCAGTTCGTCCTCGGGCACGACGCCTTTCAGGCCGAGCTTCGGCTTCGTGCGGTCGCAGATGATCTCGACGGCCTGCCGGGCGAACGAATCGAGCGGCATCATGCGGCCGTGGTGCAGCACCGGAATGTGCCGCCAGGCCGACAGGTCGATCCGCTCGGGTTCGGCGGCGCCGGCCGCGGCGCCGAAAGCGGCCAAGAGCGCCAGACAGCCCGCCAGCGTCAGGACGTAATGTTGCAATTTCATGGGCATCCTCGCATTCGTTTCGGCCCGGCCGCGGCGCTACCGCGCCACGGGCTGCCGCGAAGGTTTCGAGATCGCTTTGGCGGCGCCGGCCGTCGCCTGGGCCTTGGCTTTTCCCGCCGGTTTGAAGAAATAGGCCCGCATGTAGAACATCGTGGCGATGCCGCCGATCACCAGCAAGCAGCCGGCGTACTTGACGCCGCGGCCCGGATCGTAATTCACGGTCAGCACCGAGCCGTAGAGCAACTTCTTTTTCGACGAGCCGGGCACCAGCCGCTTGAACTCGGCGTCGGTCGGCCGCCAAGGCCCCATGAAGCTTTCCTGGTAGAAGCGGTACGAGCGGCCGTCGCGCGGATCGGCGAAATCGACCGGCGCGTTCATCGTGATTTTGAGGTCGCGCAAAAACGTTTTGTCGCGGTCGGCCGCCAGGATGTCGACATAGCTGGAATAGTGCGAAGGCTGGCTCGTGCCGGGGTCGAGCTTCATTTCGAACTGGTTCAGCCCCACGCGAAAGCCCACGTCGACCGCATCCAGCGGCATGGCCACCGAGACGACTTGCTTGTCGGAGGCGACCGTGTGCTCGATCGGCGGGCGAGGCTGGGTTTCGACCGGTTTGCCCTCCAGCCAAAACTCTTCGCTTTCGCCGTCGACCGTGAGCCTCAGTTTCGCGGCCCGGTTCGCGGCCACGGCGTTGACGGCCTTGTCGAACTTCTTGGGCACGATCTTCGTCTGCGGGCGGTCGCTGGGCGTGAAATGCGTGCGGTCGACGTACATCTTCAACTGCGCGATCGGCATTTCGAAGGCGTCGACCGCCGTTTCATCGAGCGGCAACTCCTTCGCCACGACCACCTGCTTGCGATTCCAGTAGCGATAGTAAAGCCTGGCCGTGCCGTCCTCGGCCAACGGGCCTTGCAACAGGTCGATTCGCGAGCCACCCTTGCCGGCCAGCAAGTCGGCGCCCGATTTCTTGCCTTGATCGAACCAGTAGGTTCCGAACACCTCGTCGCCGTAATCTTGCAGATTGAGTTCCGGAGTATCGGCAAACAGCAGCAGGCGCTGCGACTTGTCGCCGCGCGAGACGCACAGCTCGACGGCCGGGTTCTCGGCACCGTGCTGTTCGGCGCCTTCCTGCACGGTCGCTTCGACTACGTGCAACTCGTCGGGCGGGGCGTCGCGGTCGAGATCGGCCGTGCCGACATACTGGACCACTTCCACGTCGTAGCCCGATTTGCCGAGCGGCGTTTTGCCTAGGCCCAGCTTCTCGGCCACGTCGAGCGTGAACTTCTGGCCTCCAGCGAACAACACGACCTGCCCTTTTTCGCCCAGCTCGCCCTCCGGCTGGCTGTCGAGGAAGGCCTGCACTTCGGCGTCGCCGCTGGAAAGGATGAACACGAGTTTGCCGCCGCCGACTTCTTCGCGGGCGCCCGTGCCGAAGCGATAGCGGCTGAAACGCGGGTGGTCGATCTGGCGAATGTTCAGTTCCACTGGCATCCAGCGCTCTGCCGCAGCCAGCGGTTTGCCGTCGGCGCCCAGCTTCGGCGGGCTGGGGACCGTCATCCACAGCCGCACATAAGGGGCCTGCACCTCTTCCGAGTTGCTGTAGAAATCGAGCACTTCCAGCTTGACGCCGTCCTGGTCGTAGAGCACGCCCTGATCGCGGCGGGCAAGCCGCCACGGCAAAAACGGCAGCTTGGTTTGATAGTCGGCCCAATTGAACGGGCCCGACACGAAGGGAATCGCCGTGACTTCGCCCTTGCGGTCGAGGGCTTTAGCCAACGTCTCGGCCGGCGAACGCGTCCGCCGGGTGAGCATGAAATGCTGCGAATCTTCGTAAGCCAGATGCCCAGTGGCGCCTTCGAACAGCGGCATTTGAGCGTCGATGCCGCCGCGGCGGCTCATCAGGCAGCCGAACAGCAGCGTTAGCAGTCCGATATGCGTGATGACAAAACCGGTCTGGTGCCGCTTCCAGGGATAGCGGATCGCCGCGGCGGAGAAGATATTCCAGGCCAACAGGGCGTTGAGCCCGGTGAACCACCAGGTTCCGTACATGCCGAACTGTCCGCCCGGCGTGCCATAATACTTTTCGACGAAGGTCGCCAGCGCCAGCACGATCGCCGCAGCGAAGATCAGCACGACCGCCAGCTTCAGCGAGGCCGAGAACTCGAACAGCCCAAGCGCCACGCGCATCCAAAACGGTTGGCTCGGCGAACGCAACTTATATTGTGACATGAAACTCTGGAGCCGGGGTTGGCGACGCTTGGCAGGCCGATTTCGGCGCTCGTCCGCGCCCGCTACGATACCCGATCGGTTCCCGGGCATTGTTCCACCCAAGATCCTGGTTGACCCAAGATGCGATCGGCTCGGCGAGCGGGTTCGCGCGACAAAACCACCGAAAGAGGGGACGAGCCACACTCAGGCGGGATACGAGGCGATTCTTCCGCAATATTTAACCCTACGGAAGATTATAGCCATCGAAAGACGAAAAAGTACACATTCGTCTAAGCTTCATCGCTGTAACGGCTTACCAGAAGAAGATCGGGAAGCCAATGCCGCCGCCAAAGCCAAAGCCGTACCCATAACCGTACTGGCCGTGAAATTTCTTGACGTGGGGCTGGTGCTGCGGCGGTACGGCGAAATGTCCGTCCATATTCCCGCGACTGCCAGCCCGAGCGAGTGCCCGGTCCGATGCTTCACGTTGATAGTACAATTCTTCGCGCGTCGCGGCTATGCGTTGCTGTTGCAGACGACGATACGCCTCCTGGCGCTGCTGGGCCTGGTATCGATCGTACTGAAAACGATCGAGGACGGTTTGCACTTCGCTTGCCGACATGTGCGCAAAATCGGGTAAATGCGCGCGAACCTTGCGGGCATAGGCCTCGGAGGCGACCGCCAGCGTCTCGTTTACCCACAGCCGATATTCCCGGCCCGTCGGGCCCATCAGCAAGGCGAGCTTGGCATCCAAATCGCTTTTAAAATCGGCCAGTTGCGCACTGGACATGCCTGCAAGCTGGGCGTCGAGCTCCTGGTGCAGCCGTTCGGCCTCGTCGGGAACATAGCTCCGGTCTGCGAGCAGCCACTCGTTCCACGTCCGTAAAGTCTCGCGCCAAGCGGGGCTGTCGAGCGAGTGGGCCTCGTGCAGATCGGTCGAAGTCGCCACCGGTTGCAACTCGGGGGGCTGCCCGGCTTTAGAAACCTGCGGCCCCAAACAGCCGAGAAAGACGGTGCCAATCATCGCCGCACAGGCGCCTATTCGATTGGTGAACATCTCGACCTCCCTCCACGGCGGCAGTCTTGACCCTTCTCCGCGTCTCTTATTCTTCTTATTCTACGCCGAAAACCGGGGAGTGGTGCGAGACAAGTGCTTGAAAAATCGACGCATCGGGCAACCGGCAAGTCGCCGCCTTTGAGCCTAATGCGGTCGCATTGACGTTCGTAACGCGACACAACGGAAAATGTGGCCGGCGGGGTCCAATGCATCCATGCGAGATTGACCTTCTGGGACAACTGCGGCGCCTGCCATGCGATCCGTCTTCCTTGATTCCGCAGAAGGCTTGGCCAGACCGTTAGCCAGGAGTAGAATCGGCGCAGGTGCAGCCACCCGCTTTCTATCCAGCAAAGGCGGCGTCGACCATGTTCGTGCGAATCTCTTGGCTATCGGCAGGCGCGTTCGCCAGTTGCGTTGGTCCCGCGGCGGCTCAACTGCCGGCTACCGTGCAACTGCCTTCATACTCCATGTTTGGCGTCAGCACGACGGTTTCGGCGCCCGACCGCGGCAGCATCTCGCTCGGCGGCTTCGGCGGATCGAGCATGGGTTCCACTGCCTACGGCCCTTCCTTCGGGCGGCGCTCGCGCGGTGTCGGGCGGCAGATGAGCGCTTCGACCACGACTGTCCATGCGACGATCCACGACTTCGATGCCATGGATCGGCAACTGCTCAATCAAGCCCGGAAATCCTATGGCGGGCTTCCGGGCTCGTCTCGCCGAGCCGCGCGCAGCGAGCAGAGTTCCGCGGCCCAGGCGCCGTCGGGCAGCGTCGCCAAAGCCCGGCGGCTGCATGCGGCCGATCTGGCGGCCCAAGAAAGTGAGGCTTTGAAGTACCTCAACCAAGCCGAGCGTGCGGCGGCCCGCGGCAAGCCGCAAGTCGCTTCCGTGCTCTACCAAATGGCCGAACGCCGCGCCTCGGGCGAGTTGAAGGCCAAGGTCCGCGGACGGTTGGCTGCGTTGAAGCAGGCCATCGCCCATTGACGGCCCGCGATCATGCCCCGGCGCAAAGCTCAACGCCGAGGAATTCGAGGCTTGCGGCGCGCGCCGCGGGAAATCTGCTGCATTTTTTTATTGTAAGTTAGGGTTTGGTCTTGTATTATGGGCTGCGCGATACGCTGCGTACGCCGTGCCCTTTGAAGCCCGTAATCATGAAGTGCAACGCTCAGTTCACTGTGGTCCGATGCTTCGCGGCTGCGGCGGTGCTGTGCGGTTTGCTGAACTGGTTTGCGGCTCGCGCAGCGGCAAGTTGCGGCGATTACGTGCTGATCCATGATCTAGACGCGGGGGATCTGCACTCCGGGACGCCGCTCGCCAATCATCATCAGGCAGGCGGCATGCCGGACACGTCTGCTCTGCCTGGGCGCCCGGATCGCTCGGCCCCCTGCCACGGTCCAAACTGCTCGAAGCGGTCAGTTCCGCCGCTCGATCCGTCACCCTCGCCGTCGTCGTCGCTTGAATGGCACGATTGGAGTTGGTCGGCGCCCGAGATCGCCGCCGTGCGACTCGACTCTACCCGCTGGATCGCCCTCGAAGTTTGCCCTCGTCCCGTGTTTCTGGGCAAATCGATCTTTCGCCCTCCTCGGTTGCCCGCGCCTGCACTGGCGTGACTGGCGCCGCACCGAGAGCCCCGGCTTACTGAACGGCAGCCCGCTGAGCAGCAGCGCGCTAAGCAGTGGCCGTCCAACTCTCTCGCGCGGCATCAAGGACCGCGTCGCAGCATGCGCGCCAGCGCACTGCGACCGCTGACCGCCGGCCGCGAGCCAGTTCGGCGATGAAACGCCGCATCGGCAACTGCTGCGCGCCTTCGTCTCCGAGCGAGAAACGCTGACTAACGCGCCTGCGCCGCCGTTCGATCGCGGCATTCGGCTGCGCCGCTCGCAAATGCGTTTTGGCGAAGCGCTTGTCACGCGCAACGAAGTGAATGGTTTTATCTTCCCTCAAAGCTTGAGGTTTATATCGATGCCCCGCAACCGAACTGCAATTACCTTAGTCGAACTGCTGGTGGTAATCGCCATCATCGGCATTCTGATGGCATTATTGCTGCCCGCCGTGCAAGCGGCGCGCGAAGCGGCGCGCCGTGGAGAGTGCGTCAACAACCTGAAACAAATCGGCATCGCGATCCAGAATTATCACGATATTCACAAGCACCTGCCGTTCGGCAAGGGGCCCAGCTATCCGGGCGTGCCCGTCTACGCGCGTTGGTCGCAACACTCGTTGCTGCTGCCGATGATGGAGCAGCAGGCATTGTACGCGGCGCTCGATTTCCGCTGGCCGCCGGCGACGCCGGGTATGGCCGGCGTGATCAATTTCATGCCCCCTTTCTCCAATCCGGGCGGCCAGAACAACGTCGCTTGCACCACGCGCGTGCCGATCTTTTTGTGCCCCTCCGACGGCGCGAATGTCCCCTCGGACTGGCCGGGACAGAACAACTACGCGGCCAACCAGGGAAGCTGGCTCTGCGATCGCCTCGACAGCACTGATCCCAACGCCATCACCGCGCCTGGCGAAGTGCAAACCGGCATTTTCGGTTACTTGAGCGGGCTGAAATTCAGCGCCGTGCAAGACGGACTAAGCAATACGGCGTTTTTCAGCGAGAAGATCCGCGGTACGGGAGCGCCCAACCCGCGCAGCGACATGTTCATCATGCCGCATCAGATCTCGCTGCTGGCCACCTGGCAGACGTGCAGCAACATCACCCCCGCCACGGCCACGCCGTTGACCAGCAAATGGGGCTATAGCTGGGTAATGGGCGAGAACTGCTGCACGCAGTACAACCACGTGGCCGTGCCCAACCAATATACGTGCGGGGGCATTGGCTTCCCGGGAACGATGAGCAACATGGCCATGCAGGTCTCGCCTGGCAGCTATCATCCGGGCGGAGTCAACGTCTGCATGGGCGACGGGTCGGTGCGCTTCGTGCCCGACGCCATCGATCTGAACACCTGGCGCGCCTTGGGTACGCGACGCGGCAGCGAAGCGTTGAGCCAAGTCGGGCTATAAACGCGGGGAGCCCACGCCATGATCCGAACGCGTTTGGTTGTTGAACTGATAGCCGCGGCAATCGCCCTGCCTTGCGTCGGGGCGTGCAGCCGGCCGTCGTCGGGCTACGATCGCTACGTTCCCAGCGCGACGCAGGCTGAAGAGGCGCTGGCCGAAGTGCTCGCCGCGTGGCAGCGCGGAGAGCCGCCGAGGACGCTGGAATTAATGTCGGCGCCGATCAAGGTCGAGGTGGCCGATTCGACCCGGCGGCCGGGGCAGCGGCTGGTCGGCTACGAGCTGTTGGGCGAGGTCTCCGGCGAAGGTCCGCGGACGTTCATCGTGCGGCTCAAGCTCGACAACCCCAGCGAAGAGCAAGACGTGCGCTACTACCTGGTCGGCGTCGATCCGCTGTGGGTCTTTCGGCAGGAAGATTACGATGCCGTCGTCCATTGGGACGCCTGCGAAGAGCCAACGGCCCCCGGCGCCCAAAGCCAGACGACATCGGCCGCTTCGATCCCGTGAAAGTCTTACTCGAGCGACTCGCGTGTCCGTCGACGAATTAAACTCGCCAGAAGCGCAAACTGCCGGCAACGGCCGTGCGGCCCCCGAGGCTGGCCGGTCGCGAACGCCTTGGCAAAAAATCCGTTGGGGCTTGCAGCTCGCACAGGTCCGCTTGCGATTTCTGGTCGTGCTGGGCGCGGCGTTTCTGATCGTCGGCAAGTGGCACGTGCTGCGCAACTATTGGGATCGCTTCACGGCGCCTGCGACTACCGGCGCGCTGGGCGGCGGGGTCTCGCCCGACACCGAGTATTTCTGCCCGATGTGTCCGGGCGTGATTTCCACTTGGCCCAGCAAGTGCTCGGTCTGCAATATGCCCTTGGTCCGTCGCCGCAAAGGCGGAGCCGTGCAGTTGCCCGACGGCGTCATCTCGCGGATGCAGCTCTCGCCCTATCGCGTGCAGTTGGCGGGCATCCACACTTCGGAGGTCGAATTCCTGCCGCTGACTCGCTCGGTCGTAGCGATCGGCCGCGTGCGCGATCGCCAGGAACAGGCCGCAGCGAAAGTGGAAAGCGTTGGCGGCGAATCGCAAGCGGATGCCAACGATACAGCCGCGATGATCGACGCCCAGATTGGCGAGCAAGATATTCTTTTGGCTGTGCCCGGCGCGGCGTGCTCGGCGACGTGCGAGGCTTTCGCGGGGCATGAGCCATGGCGCGGCGAAGTGTTCGAAGTCGATCGTCAAGTTTCCCAGGAAACGCGCCGCGTGCAGGTCGGGCTCGTTCTCGCCGATCCGCAGGGCGAATTATGGCCGGGCATGCGTGTGCGCGTGCGCATCGAACGTCCGGTCGCCGAACTGGAGCCGTTCCGCTCGCAGCCCGCCGATCCGCCGCCGCCGGCCGAAGGCGAACTGCGCATGCTCTACGTCTGCGCCGATCATCCGTCGCTCATACGCGAGCAGCCGGGCGAATGCCCCGAAGATGGCAACCCGCTCATGGAATTGCCGCTCGACGATCTCCAGCGGGTCGCCTGGCGGTGTCCGATGCACCCGAAAGTCACCGCACACGAACCGGGCCACGCATGCGAGGCGTGCGAGGGGATGAAGCTGTTGCCGCGGGTCGTCAGCTATCGGCCGTTCGGGCAGGTGTTGGCCGTGCCGGAAGGCGCCGTGATCGACACGGGCGAGCGCCGCGTGGTCTATGTCGAGACCATGCCTGGCATGTTCGACGGCGTCGAGGTCGTCGTCGGTCCGCGCTGCGACGGCTTTTATCCGGTGATCAGCGGGTTGGAACGGGGGCAGTTTGTAGCGACGGCCGGCGCGTTTTTGGTCGACGCCGAAACTCGCTTGAACCCGAGCGTCGCCGCCAGCTACTTCGGGGCCACGCGGGCGGGCGGCGGCGGGCCGGCCGCCGAGGCGCCTGCGGGGAAGTCGGAGAGCGATTCCGACGCCGAGGCCGCCGAGATTCGCAAGGCGCTGGCCGAATTGCCAGCAACCGAGCGGCGTGCGGCCGAACGGCAAAAAATCTGTCCGGTGACCGGCCTGCCGCTGGGCTCGATGGGCGCGCCCATCAAGGCCGCCGCGGGCGATCGCGTCGTCTGGCTGTGCTGCGAAGGCTGCCAGGCGAGCTTTGCCAAAGACCCGGCGAAACATCTCAAGAAGCTTTCGGCAGCGGAGAAACGTGAGAACCCGTAGGTCAGGCTGAAAGCCTGACCTACGTATAACGGCCTTTGACTCGCCATGATCGAGCGCATCATCGAACTGTCGATTCGTCACCGCGGATTGGTGATTGCGGCTGCGCTGGGCCTGGCGATCTTCGGCGTCTATTCGGCGTATCACACGCCGATGGATGCGATCCCCAACGTCTCCGAAAATCAACTGATCGTATTCGCAGAGTGGCCCGGTCACAGCCCGCACGAGATCGAAGACCAGGTCGCTTATCCGCTCTCGGTTCACTTGCAAGGGCTGGCCGGCGTGCGCGTGGTGCGTTCGTCGAGCGAGTTCAACTTCGCTTCGCTGAGCGTGATCCTCGACGACTCGACCGACTTCTATTTCGCCCGGCAGCAAGTGGCCGAGCGGCTCTCGCGGGCCGCCGCACAGTTGCCCGCCGGCGTGTCGGCCTATCTGGCGCCCGACGGCGTGGCGACCGGGCAGATCTTCTGGTACGTCGTCGAAGGCGACGGCTTCGATCTGGCGCGGCTGCGGGCCATTCAAGATTGGTACGTCGGACCTCAATTGAGCAGCGTGCCCGGCGTGGCCGAAGCGGCCAGCGTCGGCGGGTACGTGGCCGAGTATCAGATCGAACTCGATCCCGAGCGGCTGGCCGAGTTCGAACTTTCGCCCGGCGCCGTGCTGGAGACGATCGCCAAGGGCAACGCGGCCGTGGGCGGATACTCCATCGAACAGGCCAACGCCGAATATCTGGTGCGGGGCGTAAGCTGGCTGGGGGCCGGGTCCAACGGAGAAGACGACGCGGCCAGTCCCGCGCGCGTCGTCGCCGACCTGGAGCAGACCGTGCTCGCAGGCGACGGCGACGGCGACGACGCCGTGCGGATGGCGGATGTGGCTCGCGTCGCGCTTGGCCCGCAGTTTCGCCGCGGCGTGTTGGAAATGCACGGCAACGAATGTGCGGGCGGCGTGATCCTGATGCGCTACGGCGAAAACCCGCTGGAAGTCACGCGCCGCATTCGCCAAAAAATCGCCGAAGTTTCGGCCGGTCTGCCGCCGGGCGTGCGGATCACGCCGGTCTACGACCGCACGCCGCTGATCGAAGCCGCCGTGGCCACGGTCACCGGAACGCTGGTCGAGGCGATCGCCACGGCCGCGCTCTGCGTGCTCGTCGTGCTGCTGCACTTCCGCACCTCGCTGGTGATCGCCGTTACGCTGCCCTTGGCCGCGCTGGCTTCGTTCGCGGCGATGTGGACGCTGCGGGCGATGGGCGTCGCCGATATTCAGACCAATATCATGTCGCTGGCCGGCATCGTGGTTTCGATCGGCGTGCTGGTCGATTCGTCGATCGTGATGGCCGAGAACGCCATGCACCGGTTGCAAACGCACTTCGGCGACCGGCCGGCGCACGGCGACCTGCGGCGGCTGATCTTGCCCGCCTGCCAGACGGTCGGCCGTCCGATCTTCTTTTCCGTGGCAATCATGCTGATCTCGTTCTTGCCGGTGTTTTGCCTGGGCGGCATTCAGGGCAAGATGTTCCGCCCGCTGGCCTTTACCAAGTCGTTCGCCATGCTGGCCTCTGCGCTGCTGGCGATCACGCTCGTGCCGGCGCTGTGTACGATCTTCATCCGCGGCCGGCTGCGGCCTGAACGCTCGAGCTGGCTGGTGCGAAGCGTGATCGACGTCTACCGCCCGGTGCTCGATTACTGCCTCGACCGACCGGCGCCCTTGGTCTGGCTGCTGGGGGTGATGTTCGTGCTCGGCTCTGCGCCGCTGGGCAGCCGCGGGCTGTTGCTCGCCGTGCTGCTGGCGTTTCTGGCGAGCGTGGCGGCCCTCACGCGCACTTGGAAGGGATCGCTCGTCGGCGCAGCGACGTTGAGCATCGTCGCCTTGGCAGCCGAGCAGCGGATGCAGCCCTTGCTGTGGCAGAAGGCCACGCCGCTCGACGAACGCATGGTGATGGACATGCCGATCACCGTGCCGCGGGCTTCGATCGCCGAAGCGGCCGACGATCTTAAGGCCCGCGACATGACTCTCTGCCGCTTTCCCGAGGTGGCGATGGTCGTGGGCAAGGCCGGCCGTGCCGAGACGCCCTCCGACCCGGCGCCGGTCGACATGTTCGAGACGATGGTCGACTTCCGCCCTCGCGAACACTGGCCGAAGCGCAAGCTGCCGCCGGCCGAAGCTCGCCGCCAAACGCAGCTCGCGCTCGACGCGCTGGTCGACAGCGGCGCCCTGGCGGCGCCCGAAGACGACGCGGCCCGCGAGCCGCTCGTCGAAGAGGCCGTCGCCGCCGCACTGCCAAGATTCGACGGCCTGATGCGCGAGTACGCCTTTCACCGCAACCACGACTTCGAGCGGTCGCTCGGGCCGCGGCTGGTGCAAGTCCTGGTTGAACGTCTGACTTCGCGGCTCACGCGCCAAGGCCGCCTGCCGCGCGCGTTGACCGACGGCGAGACGGCCCGAGTCGCCGAAGCCGTGCTCAGCCACGCGGGTCATCATTTCGGCATGTCGGCTTCGCTGGAAGACGTCACGGCCATGGCGCAGCAAGCGGGCCGCAACTTGAAGGAATTTGCGCTGGTCGACGGCGGCGTCGACCTGTTCGCCGATGCGCCAAACGTCTTCGAGAGCCTGATCGAATTCACTGGCGAAGCGCTGGGCAAGGCGCCCGAAACCTTCTTCACCCGGCTGCAAGCCGACGTCGAAGCGCGGCGGCTGGCACGGTGGGACGAGCACATGCACGGGTTGAATGCCGATCTGGCGCAGCGCGGCTGCGAGACGTTCGCGCGCGTGGCGATCGAGGAACTGCTCACTCGCGGTC
Organism: Pirellulales bacterium; assembly: GCA_035532215.1. Taxonomy (GTDB): domain Bacteria; phylum Planctomycetota; class Planctomycetia; order Pirellulales; family JAICIG01; genus JAICIG01. The sequence continues at coordinate 17,979 of DATKRK010000198.1, forward strand.
GGCTGGCCGATTCGCGGCTGGCCGATTACCTGGCGCAGGTCCGCCGTTTTCGCGACAAGCCGCCGCCGGCCCATACCTCCGGGCAGCATCACCACCATCATGCCCACCATTCGCCAAAATTGCCCGACGTGGCGCCGCAGCCGAAGTTGAAAGCCCTGCAAGAGCGATTGGCCGCCGACATGCACCGCCGGGCGATGTTCTGGCGCGCCGAGCCGGCGGAGCTTTCCGATCCGGGCGGCGAGTTGGACCAGACGCTGCAAATGCCCGGCTGGGCCAACGTCTGGACCCGGCCGATTCAAAACCGCGTCGACATGCTGTTCACCGGCGTCAACACCGACGTCGGCGTGCGCGTGCTCGGCATCAATCTGGACGACGTGGTAAACGTCTCGGAACAAGTTGCCGCCGTGGTGAAAAAGATTCCGGGCGCCGCCGACGTGATGGCCGAGGCCGTGCGCGGTAAAGGCTATCTGGAAATTCGCGTCGACCGCCAGCGGGCCGCCGAGGCGGGCGTGGCCGTGGCCGACGTCAATGAGATCGTCGAGATCGCTCTGGCCGGGAAGGTCGCGACCTCGACCCTTGAAGGTCGCGAGCGGCACGACGTCCGCGTGCGCTACGAGCGGCAATTTCGCGACAACGCCGAGGCGATCGGCCGGCTGTTGGTTCCGGTGCGCGGCCCGGCCAGCGGCGGAAACGATGCGGCGTCGAGCCGCTTCGTGCCGCTCGCCGAAGTGGCCGATGTGCGGATCGTCGAAGGCCCGGCGTCGATCAAAAGCGAAAACGGTCTGTTGCGAAATTACGTGCGGCTCAACGTCCGCGGCCGAGGCGCCGTCGATTTCGTGGCCGAGGCGCGGCGCGTCGTGGCCGAGCAAGTGCCGCTGCCCGAAGGCGTGTACCTGGAATGGGCCGGGCAATTCGAACACGACGCGCAAGCCTACCGCACGCTGCTGTTGGTTTCGCCGCTGGTCGCGGGCTTGATCCTGTTGATTCTGTATTGGACGTATCACGATCTGGCCGATGCGCTGTTGATGCTGTTGGCCGTGCCGGGCGCCGTCGCCGGCGGCGTGCTGTTTCAGTGGCTGCTGGGCTACGATTTCTCGGTCACGGTGCTGGTCGGCTATATCGCCTGTTTCGGCATGGCCGCGTCGACCGGCGTGATCATGCTGGTTTACCTGCGAGAGGCGCTCGAAAAACGCGGCGGCTTGGAGCACATCGGCCTGGCCGAACTGCGGCAGGCGGTGATGGACGGCGCCGTTCATCGGCTGCGGCCCAAGCTATTGACCGAAGGCACGACGATCATCGGGCTGGCGCCGATGCTCTGGGCGACCGGCGTCGGGGCCGAAGTCATCAAGCCCATGGCGGCGCCCGTACTCGGCGGCATCCTGATCGCCGACGAAGTGATCGACCTGCTGCTGCCGGTGTTGTTTTATTGGGTTCGCCGTTGGCGCTGGCAAAAGCTGCACTGCGCCGCGTCGCCACGGCCGGCGGCGAACGGGCGGCCCGACGAATCGGCCTTGGCGGCCGCCAACGATTTAGCGATTTCCAACGTTTCATGAAAGAGGCTTGAGATGTTTCGCGAGCGACGTGCGTGGGCGATGATTTGCTTGTTGGGCAGCGCGATAAGCGCCGCGGCCGGGTGCAGCCGCGCCGACGTAACGGACTATATTCCGACGGAAGACGCGGCCCGCGCGTCGTTAGCCGCGGCCCTAGATGCCTGGAAAGCCGGCCAAGGGCCCGAGGGGGTCGGCGCCAGTGAAGCGAGCGTGAACGTGCAAGACCCGCAGTGGAAACAGGGCAAGAAGCTGGCCTCTTACGAGATCGTCGGGCCGGAGCCAGGCGACGACGCAAACCCGCGATTTCGCGTGCGCTTGTCGCTCGCCGGCGAGGCCGCGCCGCAAGAGACTTTTTACGTGATCTTCGGCAAAGATCCGATCTGGGTGTTGAACGAAGCGAACTACCGCAAAGTTTCAGGGATGTAGGACCTCTTCAAAGCCAGTTTGACCGTTGGGCTTTGGCAGTCGCAGCTTAATCGGCGCCGTCGGATGGGCTGCCCGGCAAGGCGGCAAGGCGGCGCCGAATTTCGGCGTCGAGTTCCCGAAAACGTTCGTCGGTGGCCGAGCCGTAACGGGCTTTGAACTCCTTGATCGACAGCCCGCCGGGCAGGCCGTCGAGGCTCGGCAGGACGGTCTCGACGCGGAACGCACGAGCCAGATTGGCCAGCGACTCGGGTCCGTCTTGTACGCGGCGGGCGAAGGCGATGCCCGATAGATCGGCGCACCAGGCGGCGAAGCTGAATCCGCCGCCATAGCGGGCGTCGTGCAGTTGCTTGGCCAAGGCCACGGCTTCAGCCGATTTCGCTCCGGAGGAAGACGCGATGGCGGCCGCCAGCACGAAGTGCTGCACCAGATCGTGCCGCTGCTCGATCGTAGGGGCGCCGAGCGCTTCCAGGCGTCGGTCGCGCTCGCCGGACGGTTCGATGCTCGTCACCAGATCGCTCATCACGGCGTACTTTCGCAGCGCATCGGAACGATCGAGCCCGATGGCGAGCGCCAGCAGAAACGCCTGCGTTCGGACGTCGGCCGGCTGCTCGACGGCGGCTTCGGCAGCCGCGCGGACGTAGGCGGCGAAGAGTTCCTGCCCGCTCGGCGCCGCCTGGCCGGCGGCGGTCTGTTGCTGGAATCGGCGGGCCCGAGCCGAAATGGCCCGCAGTGCGGTCCGCGTCGCCACGACCAGCGGCGGCTCGAGCGCCTGGACTTCTCTGTCGCCGGGCATTTCGCCGGCGGCCTCTTGCTTCGCCAGCGGTTCGCCCTGCTCGTGCTCGGCCTCGACTTCCTCCTTCAAGGCGGCGCGGATCGGCGCCGGGTCGGCGATGTAGCCCAAAAAGCTCTCGGCGGCCGGATCGCTGGGCAGCGTTTCGAGCAGCGTGGCATACACATCGCGCAGCCGCCGCCGCGCGGACGGACTGAGCAAGCCGAAGTGCTCGACGCCCCGGTTGCGCACTTCCTCGGCCACCGTCGACATGGCCAACACGTTCAAGGGATCGAAGCCGACGCGAAAACTGCGAGCCAGCGCCTGCCGATCCGCCAACCGCGGACGCATCACCGAACTCGACTCGGGGCAGTGCGCGGCGCCCAGGTAGTGGCCGAGTTCGTGAACCAGCAATTCCACGCGCTCGATTTCCGAGACGTGCGGCGACTGTTCGCGCAACAGCACATGCTTTCCGAGCGGGCCGCGGAAGCCGTCCAAATGAGCCTGACCGAAAGAAATGCGGTGCTGGCTGCTAAAGCCGATCGCCAACCGTCCTGGGCTCGGATCGACCTCGCGCTGGAATTCCGCCAGCGAGGCGTCGAAGTCGGCCAGCCGATCGCTCGACTTCCAGACGTCGGCGGCGACGACCTCGAAGCCGATGCCGCAACTGCGTTCGAAAACTTCCGAAGCCGCCGCCACGCGCTTTCGCAAACGAGGCTCCCAATAGGGCCGGGCGGCACGCTGGTCGTCGTCGACGAGAATCTTCACCGGCAGGCGAAACACGCCGACCGAGCGGCCGGAGGCATCGGGCGGCTCGGCCTGCTGTGCTTCGCCGGGCGGCTCGGCTTCGTCGGCGATCGGCGGGCGCTCGACGTGGCGCAGGCGGATTTGCGCCAACTCCGTCGGCCCGGCGCCGCCGCGATCGTGAAAGTAATACACTTCGCCCGGCTCGAGTTCGTAACGCAACGACTCGCCGCCGATGGTCAAGCGGAGCTCTCGCGCGTCATTCGCGGGAAACGACCAGGCGGCGCCGCGCGGCAGCCGCGTGCTTCGAGCGATCTGTTGCTCGTCGAGCAGTTCGAAGCCGACCGCTTGCCGAGCGCGATTCGCCAACACGACCACGTCCGCCGACGCGGAGGCGCCGCAGCAGGCCAGCAGTATCGCGAGCAATCCGGCGTGCGGTTTCATACAAACTCAATTCTCGCACGACCGCTGCAAACTGTCCAGAAAAGCGGCCCCTTGTGTTTTTTTGCCCTAGATTAACAATGGCGAAATGACCAATATGCCGCCTTTTCGCGAAAACTGCTCGATGCCCACCGCCCCCGATCCGCTCGCTGATTTCCCCGTAGTCGTCGCGCTGCCCGTGCAGTGGGGCGACCAGGATGCGTTTTTGCACGTCAACAATACGGTTTACCTGAAGTGGTGCGAATCGGCCCGCATCGCCTACGTAGACCGCATTGGCTTGTCGGAATCGATGGCCCGCGATCAGATCGGCGTCATTCTGGCCGCCCTCGCCTGCAACTATCGCAAGCCGGTGACGTATCCCGACGCGATTCGCTGCGGCGCGAGAATTACGCGGCTGGGCCGCAGCAGCTTGACGATGGAGCACGTAATCACCAGCGACGCACAAGGGACGATCGTGGCCGACGCGCACTCGACGTTGGTCGTGTTCGATTACCGCCGTCAGATTCCGGAGCCGATCCCCGACGAAATTCGCCAGGCCATCGAAGCCTTCGAAGGCCGAAGTTTAGGCTAAACTTGTGCGACGAAGCCGCAACCAAAGTCGCTTTTCGCTCCGCGAAAAGCGACTTTCTGCGCGGTGCTGCAAGCAGAGACGATCGCCGAATTCATGCTCAACCTGCTGCCGCTGAGCGCCGCTGCCGCCCAAGATCAGCCGCAGGGCCTGCTGACAGCGCCGTCGCGCGAGGAAGTTGCAGGCTACATCCGCCGGCATTTCGCCGACGGCCAGGGCGGATATCGCTTTTCCTGCGATCAAGATTTCGTGCTCGTCCGGCGCGGTGGTTAGCAGTGCCGCGGCACGGGAACGTCGTTCCGCCGCTCAGACGCCGCAGGGCGCGAATCGGCCGTTGTGCTTCGCGCGCGGTTGACCATCTTCGGCGCCGACGACCGACGAGGCGGCGTTCGGCGCATCACCGAGCGACGGGCGCCCTTGTCCAGCGCCCCCCTCTTGGAGGTCCGGGCGCTCTCGCCCGGTCTCATGGAGGTCCGGGCGCCCTCGCCGGGCTGGGCCGCTTTGGTCACGCTGCCGGGCGGGGGCGCCCGGCTTGCGCGGGGAGATTGACTGAATCTCGGCGCGCGTTTTTCAAGGAATTCAAGGGCATGCTTGCGATCGGTCCCCGCCGCGAGTAGCCTTGAACCCGGTTCGCGGCCGACCGGTCGCGGTTTATGGCGGATTTCTGGAGAGACTCGATGTTCAAGCGACTTGTGCCGGCGTTGTTGATTCTTGCCGCGGCCTCTTTTTCGCGCGCAGCCGACGACTACAAGCACGGCCCCGATTCCGAACGGCACGAGGGCGTGCCGCAAGGCAAGGTGATCAAGAAACATTGGACCAGCCAGGTGTTTGCGGGAACCGAGCGCGATTATTGGATCTATGTCCCTGCACAGTACAAGGCCGAGCAGCCGGCCTGCGTGATGGTCTTTCAGGACGGCGGCGCCTATGAGCGCGAGAACGGCGATTTCCGCGTGCCGGTCGTGTTCGACAACCTGATTCACAAGGGGGAAATGCCGGTGACGATCGGCATCTTCATCAATCCCGGCGAGATTCCGCCCTCTGAACCGGGCGGCATGTCGCGGAAGAATCGCAGCTTCGAATACGACACGCTGAGCGATCAGTACGCCCGCTTCCTGCTGGAAGAGATCCTGCCCGAGGTGAGCAAGGAATACAAGCTGACGGATGACCCCGAAGGCCGGGCGATCTGCGGCATCAGTTCGGGCGGCATCTGCGCGTTCACGGTCGCTTGGGAGCGGCCCGACGCCTTTCGCCGCGTGCTGAGCCACGTCGGCAGCTTCACGAACATTCGCGGCGGGCACGTTTACCCGGCGCTGATCCGCAAAACCGAACGCAAGCCGATCAAGGTCTTCTTGCAGGACGGCTCGGGCGACCTGGACAACCTGCACGGCAACTGGCCGCTAGCGAATCAGCAGATGGCCGCCGCGCTGAAGTTCGCCAAGTACGATTACGAGTTCGTGTTCGGCGACGGCGGCCACAACGGCAAGCAAGGCGGCGCCATTCTGCCCGACTCGCTCCGCTGGCTGTGGAAGGATTACAAGCCGGCCGGCGAGAAGCAGGAGTAGGCCGCGCAGGCGGCAGATCGATCGGCGAGGGGTCGCGAGGAGAGCCCGAATGATGATTGACAACGCTTGCGCCAAAGTAGCAGGCACACTCCGTGTGCCGTCGCCAACGCGGGAATGGCGCCGAACGACAGCGCCGGTTACGGCACACGGAGTGTGCCTGCTACTTTGGTTGCGGCTGCGCCGCGCTGGGAAAACCGTGCGCCTCCGCGCCAGCGTCTGGGTTTGTCTGACCGCCTGCCTTTCCGCAGCAGCGGCAACGGCGCAGGACATGCCGCTGTCGATGGTGCTGATCGACGGCGAAGATTGGGAGCTGGCGGCCTCGGGCTTCAAGTTCACCGAAGGTCCGGCGGTCGACGCCGAGGGCAACTTATTCTTTACCGACGTGCCCAACCGCCGCATCCATAAGCTCGACACGCTCTATGTGACCAGCACCGACAAGATCTATCGCCGCAAGACGCAAGCGACCGGCGTGCGCTACGCGTCTCGATAAGCCCGGTCGGAGCTTCGGCTTCTTGCCGCGATACGCCAAAAACAAAACGGCCGCCCGGCTTGCGTCGGGCGACCGTCGTCGCTTTTCGAAAACGTTGCGTTCGACGGGCGAACGTTAGCGTTGGAACTGCGAGTGAATCCGGGGCGTAATCGGCTTCGGCAGCAGCGCCTCGTTCTTCGAGCCGTTGGCCTGAGCGGGCGCCGACCTGGGCGTCTCGACGATCTTGCTCTCGCCGTGCGACAAATCGGCCGTTTCGCGGACGTGGCCGTTGGAGTCCCACCAGCGCCAGCGGCCGGTCGGGCCGCCGTCGGCGTATTCGCCCAACGTCGCCTTCTGGCCGTTGGGGTGCCACCAGACCCACTCGCCGATTTGCTTGCCGGCGTCGTAAGAACCTTCAAGCGCCACTTGTCCGTTGTCGTACCACCAGGCGAACTTGCCCACCTGCAGGTCGTTCTGATAGGCGCCCTCGATTTGTTTCTGTCCCGACGGATACCACGAAGTCCAGGCGCCGTGTTTTTCGTCCCTGCCCTGCTTGATGTAGACGGCGGTCTTGGCGTCCCACCATTCGTCGGGGGTTTGCACGATCTCTTTGGCGTAGAGATACATGCCTTCCGACTTCTTCTGTTTATTGCCGCCGTTATGATACTCGGTTTTCAGCGCCAGCTTGCGGCCGTGCTGGTAGACGTCCTTGACGGTTTGCTTGGCTTCCAGGTTCCATTCGTTGAACTCGCCGTTGATTTCGCCCTTGTCGAAATCGATTTCGCGCATTTTGCGGCCGTTGGCGAAATACCAGATCGACTTGCCGTCGCGCTGGCCGTCGGCGAAGCTCCACTCGCTGGCCTTGTGCTGCTTGCTGTCGTAGATCGACCACTTGCCGTCGAGCTTGCCGTGCTTGAAAATGGCCTGTGAAACGAAGGGCGCCGCAAACTGCTGGTAGGGGGTCTTCGTGAGCAAGTCGGCTTCGTTGCCGCGATACCAGCGGTTCCACGTGCCGTCGCGCTCGCCGTTTTCATAGCGCCCTTCGGCGATCAGCACGCCTCGCTCGTCCCACATCTTCCAACTGCCGTGGTTGACGTAGTTGCCTTGAGCGTCTTGCGTGACTTCGCGTTCGATCTTCACGCTGCGGTTGGGATACCGCTCTCGAACCACCTCGATTTCGTGCGCGACGCCGGCTTCTTCGCCGTTCGCGTCGTCGGCGGCGGCCGTTTCGGCCGGCTTCAAGGCCGTTTCCGAGCCGTAACCGCCCGCTTCATAATCGTATCCATAACCATAATCGTCGAGCGACTCGGGGCCGCCGGCAGGTTCGGTGACCAGCAGCGCGGTTCGCGGCTCGCTGGTCGCGGGCGACAGCTCCTGGCCGAAGGCCAGGGAGCCGTCGAGCGGCATCAGCATACATGCCGCTAAGGGGACAATCGATAGGGCGTGGTAGCGTGCCATCGCGCGCTCCTTTTGCGAACACCAGGGGGAAATCAACATTACAAAACTCGTCAATCAGTGGTGTTCATCGGCAGCGGCCGCTGAAAGCTTTCAGCGTTTGTCCCGATAGCACGGGAGCATTGGAAGGCTGTACGGATTGGGAAAAGGCTTTCGACCGCTGGCCGGGGAAATCGCCGGCGAGAAGCGATTACTTGGGCTTGCCTTGGACGGAGAACTCGATCGTCGACTGGCCGATTTTGCGGCCGAGCGTATCTTCGATCGTCAGTTCGAGCGTGTAGCGTCCGTCGTAGATCATCGCCGGCAGCGTGAGGAAATAGCGGATGAAATAATCGCGGCGCCGGTTCTGGCAATGCTCTTCGGTCAGCGCGAAATCGTCGTGCGCCACCCGGCGCCCTTGCGAATCGAGGATTTGATAGCTCGATTGCAGCGAGGTATGGAAGCCTTCGGCGGATTCTTCGCTTTTGAAGTTTTCCACCTCGGCGTAGAGCAGCACCTGCTGGCCGGGCTTGAACTCATGGCTCTCGAAGCGTTTGAAGACGCCGTAACTGACGACCTCGGTGCAGAAATTCAGGTTCTTGACCACCAGGTGGCCAAGTTGGCCGAGGCTAACGGCGGCTTGCGACAAGTGCGACGCCGCTTCGGCCGCTCGGCGGCTGGGGTCGGAGTTGGTTTGCGAGTCGAGAACGGCGCCGAGCGCAAAAAGCTGCTTCGACCAATAATCCTGCTGCCCTGGCGCAATGCCTGGAATGGGACGCAGCGCGTCGTCGCGGCGTCCGGCGGCCAGGTAGAGCATTCTCAAATAGACGTGGCGGGCGGTCGATTCGGCGTCATGAGCCGGCTCGCGAGTCTGGCTTTCGAGAGCCGCGATCGCCGACGCTAACGGAGCATCCCAGTCGCCATCGGCAGCCGACGACTTCGAAGTCGCCGGCTTCGTCTCGGTTTTTTCCGCCGCCGGCTGTTCGTAAGACGCTTGTTGCACGGCGTTCGCAGGGCCGGCGGCGGTCGCGGGATGGGCGGGCGCGGCCGGGTCCGCCCGGGCACCGGGCTGCGATGCAGCAATGCCGGGCGCGCCTGGCGTTGCGAGCGCCTGCGGCGCCGGTTGGCTGGGCGTCGTCTTGTTGGGTTCGACTGGCGCGAGGTTGGCGGCCGCGGCGCGTTGCTGGGCGGCAATCGTCCGCGGGTTGTTTTGAGTCGAAGCCAAAGCCGCGGTTGGCTGCGATTGGGCCGCTGACGGCGAATTGCCGGCAGCCTTGGCGGCTTGCTGCTTTTGATAGGCCAGGGTGGCCCGGATTTGTTGAGTCATCATCGGCCAGAGCGCCGGGTCGCTTTGACGCAGGTCTTCGAGCAGCCGCTTTTGCACCTGCGGATCGACGTCGCCCAACGATTCAATTTCCGCGATCACCGCCTGTAACGAAGGCGCCGGCGCTGCGCTTGGAACTACGGCAGGCGAGCCTGAGACGGCGCCAGGTTCTCCAGGCGGATGGACCGCCGACGACGAACGCCGCGGGTCGAAAGACCCCGGAGCCGCAATGGCTTGCGAACCGCTCGCCGCGTGGGGCGCGCCGCGAGGCTGTTCGGGAGCAGGCGCGCTGGGAGGCTGTTGCCAGCGCGGCACGGTTTTCGACGTAGACGTCGCCGACATCGTTTCGGGACCGGGCGCTTCGGGCGCAGCCGCGCAACCTGTCGCCGAAGCAACGGCCGCCGCCAGCAGACCGGGCAACCATTTGTATGCGTGCATAGGACGTTAGAAGTGTCAGGAACGCGGGAGGCGGGAGAATAGGAGAAAAGGCGGCCCATTGCAAGCCGTCTCTGCGCCAGCGCGGCGCGCCGAACCGACCTTGGAAAATCCGTGGAAGCAGCAGTATTATCAATGCCCGCTCGTTGCCATTCGATCGTTTCCAGCAGTCCGCCCAAACCAGGGGAGACGCCGCTCGTGACCCTAAGGCAAAGCCGCGGCCGGTGGTTTTTCACGGTGTTTGTCGCGAGCATGGCGACGTGCCTTGCCTGGTCGCGCAGTCTGGCTGCCGAGCCGACTCCGCCCGCGGCGGCCGACGCCGGCGAGAGACCGCGCACCGATCGACCGTCGTCTTCCGCCGGTCCCGACGCGCCCGCTTCGCCGTCTGCCGATCTGCCGCCGCACCGCACGGTGCGCTACACCGACGGGCGGCTGCACATCGAGCGCAACGCACCGACGCTGGGCGGCGTGCAACTTTGGGGCGACGAGTTTTGGCGCCGCGGTTGGCATATCCAGCGCAACGCGCTCACCGGGCATTGCCGCTTGCTCGACGAAAACAATCGACGCGAAGATTGGGGTTCGTTCGAACAGTGCCTGACTCGCTTCGAGGAGCTGAAGCGCGAGCGAAACTTGCCGCCGATGAAGGGCCGCGCCGTGATCTTGCTGCACGGGCTCGGCGGTTGGCACAGCACGATGCAGCCGCTGGCGAACTACCTGCAAGAAAGCGGATCGTTCGCGGTCGTCAATCTGACCTATCCGAGCACTCGCGCCGACGTTTCGGCGCATGCCCGGGCGCTCGCCAGCGTGATCGAACACTTGGACGGGATCGAGGAGATCAATTTCGTCGCCCACAGCCTGGGCAACATTGTGGTCCGGCGTTACCTGGCCGACCGCGCCGCGGGAGGAAACGCCGACCCGCGAATTAAACGATTCGTGATGCTGGCCCCGCCGAATCACGGCAGCTTGCGAGCGGACAAGTGGTCGGACAAAGATCTCTTCGTGGCGGTGCTGGGCGCCTCGGCCGTGCAGTTGGGCTCGGGCTGGAGCGAACTGGAAAAGCAACTGGCGGTCCCGGCCGGCGAGTTCGGCATCATCGCCGGCGGGCGCGGCGACGATCGCGGCTATAGTTCGCGACTTCCCGGCGACGACGACAACACGCTCAGCGTCGACGCCACGCGGTTGGCCGGAGCTCGCGATTTCAAGATCGTGCCGGCGCGGCACTCGTTCATCATCGTCAGCCCGACCGTGCATCGCATGACGCTTGAATTCCTCGAACACGGCTACTTCGTCTCTGAAGCCGAGCGCAGCCCCATCGTCGACCGCAGGGCGCCGCGTTGATACGGTCTGAGTAGACTGGGGAGGGGGGGGTGGCTGGCGGCAGAGCGAAGCGATGCCCCAGCGAACTGGGGCTTCGCCCAGGCGCCCGCCTACCTCAAAATC
>DATKRK010000199.1:0-8829 GCA_035532215.1 Pirellulales bacterium
CCTTGCCAGCCGCCGCGGCGCCAATCAAAATAACGCTTTCCCGATTTACCCGCCTTTAACTTTCTGAATCGCCATGCCTAGCTGCGTTCTTGCCTACTCGGGCGGTCTCGATACGTCGGTCATCCTGGGCTGGCTCCAGGACGAAGGTTACGAAGTCCACGCGGTTTACGTCGATCTCGGTCAGCCTTGCGAGGATCGCCAGGCGATTCTGAACAAGGCCAAGCAGTGCGGGGCCAAGTCGGCCCGCATCGTCGACGTGCAGGACGAGCTGTGCCGCGATTTCGCCTTTCCGGTCTTGCAGTGGCAGGCCAAGTACGAAGGTATTTACCTGCTGGGCACGTCGATCGCCCGGCCGCTGATCTCGAAGGCTTGCTTGCAAGTCGGCCGCGAGGTCGGCGCCGACGCCTTCGCCCACGGCGCCACGGGCAAGGGCAACGACCAGTGCCGTTTTCAATTGGCCGCCGAGGCGCTCGAGCCTTCGGTCCAGGTCATCGCTCCATGGCGAATCGAAAAATTCCGCAAGCTGTTTCCGGGCCGCACGGAGATGATCGCCTATTGCGAACAGCGGAAGATTCCGGTCAAGGCCTCGGTCGCCAAGCCCTACAGCTCCGACGAGAACTGCCTGCACATCAGCTACGAAGCCGGCAAGCTCGAAGACCTCTCGGTCAACGGCGTCGAACTGGTCGACTTCGGCATGACCGTTTCGCCGCAGCAGGCGCCCGACAAGGTCGAGCCGGTTACGATCGCCTTCGAGTCGGGCGTGCCGATCAGCGTCAACGGCCGGCGGCTGAAGCCGATCGAGATCGTCAAGGAATTGAACCAGATCGGCGGCCGCAACGGCGTGGGCCGCGTCGACGTGGTCGAGAACCGCTTCGTGGGCATGAAGAGCCGCGGCGTCTACGAGGCGCCCGGCATGACCATTCTCTACGACGCCCACCGCGTCGTCGAACAACTCACCCTCGATCGCGATTTGACTCACCTGCGCGACCGGCTGGCGCCGGAAGTCGCCGAGATGGTCTATTACGGTTTCTGGTATCACGCCAAGTTGGACGCCTTGCTGGCGTTCATTCGCGAGGCTCAGCGGAACGTGACGGGCGAGGTCACGCTGAATCTGTACAAAGGCAACTTGATGGTCGCCAGCCGCACCAGCCCGCGGAGCCTGTACGACGAAGGCATCGCCAGCATGGAAGGCGGCGGCTCGTACAACCAGACCGACGCCGAGGGCTTTTTGCGAATTCAGGGTTTGCCCGGCCGCGTGCAGGGTAGAATCAATCGGCGGGAATACTAGGGTTCCGAGTTCCAGGTTTCAGGTTCCAAGTTCCAGGCGAGCCGGAGGCGTAAGCCTCCGGGTGAGTCAGGTTTCAGGTTCAAAGTTTCCGCGTTCAAGTTCCTCCGTGTCGTCCTGCTATCCCCTATTGATAATGCCAGACGGCAAGCGGTTTCCCGGTGCAAATTCAATGCGTGCATTGCGGCAAGCAGTATTCGCTGCGCGACGAAAACGTCGGCTCGCAGTTCGCCTGCCGGAGTTGCGGGAAACTGTCGCCGATCTCCGCGCCGAAGCCCGACGAATCGGCGGTCGTGGGTCCGCCGCTGCCGGCGGCAGTGCGGCAAGCGGCCGTGCGGCAAGCGGCGCCGGCCTCGCCAGCCGACGACGTGATCGAAACGCAATGCCGCCACTGCGGCAAGCAGTACAAAGTGCGCGCCGCCGCGGGCGCGCAGTTCAAGTGCAAGCAGTGCGGCAGACTATCGGCCGTAGCCTCGCCCTCGCCGCCGCAGCCGACCGAGCGCGTGCTGAAGGCCCTGCCGCAGCGCGCTCGACCGGCGCCGCCCGCCGCGATACCGGCTCGCGCTGCGCCGCTGGCCGCGAGGCCCGCGGCCCCGGCGGCCCGGCCTGCCCAGGCGCGGCTGGTTGCGATGCCCGAAGAGCCGGTCGCAGCGGAACTCGTCGCCGAACCGATCGAAGCGTCGTCTTTGGTTTCGCCCGGCATGCTCGATCTGCTCAACGAGGCCAGCCTGCCCGCCGCCGCGTCGCCGTATGGTCTGACGCCGGCCGAAGCCCGGCCTTTGCCGCGAAGTCCCGCGCCGCCGCCGCGGAAACCGAAGCACCAACGCAACTCGGGCCCCGGCTTCGACGGCGAGAAGTTAGGGCTAGTCCTCGGCGGCGCCTTTTTCATCTGCGTGGGAATCGGGCTTGTCGCGCTCGGCATTTACGGGGTTCAAAACGGCTATCGGCGACCGTTTCGAGCGATTGTCTGGGGCGGCATTGCGATTTTCTCGGGCTTCATGATGGTCATTGGGCGGCCGATCACTAGAGATTAACAACCTACCAGTTGACCTTCTTAGCGACTTTCGGAACTATCCATGCACGCTTGGCACGATATCTATCTCGATGACGAAGTCATCGAAAAATCTTTTCCGGTGGTCATCGAGGTGCCGTCGGGCAGCAAGAACAAATACGAACTCGACAAGAGCACCGGCTTCTTGCGGCTCGACCGGGTGCTCTACAGTTCGGTCCATTACCCGGCCAACTACGGCTTCATTCCCCGAACGTACTGCGACGACGGCGACCCGCTCGACGCGCTGGTGCTCGGCCAAGAGCCGGTCCATCCGCTGACGATCGTCGACTCGCGGGCGATTGGCGTGATGCGGATGCGCGACGACAAGGGGATCGACGACAAGATCATCGCCGTCAGCGTCCACGACCCGGCCGTCACGCAGTACCGCGATCACAAGGAGCTGCCCGAGCACACCCTGCGCGAGGTGAAGCGGTTCTTTCAGGACTACAAGCAGCTCGAGCACAAGGAGGTGGTGGTCGAAGACTTCGTCGGTCCGGCCGATGCCATCCGGATCATCGAAGAAGCGCTCGACATGTACCGCAAGTTGCGCCGCGGCGAACTGCGGCACTAACTCTTCGACATTGATTTCGCTCGCGAGAACTCATGGCACGTTGGCCCTATAGCCGCTGGACCTGGCTGTTCACCTACGGCACGATTTTCGTGCTGTTTCCGCTCTGCTGCCTGTTGGCCTACGCCTGGGTCCGCGGCTGGCGGCTTTGGCCGTGGTGATTTATATTTCGGCCGATTCATTTATATCGCCCCGCGCGGCGCGCGTTTGAATCGGCGTCGAGTCGCAGGATTCTCCGAGAAAACAAGGGGTTCGCGCCTCGCGAGGCTCTCGGGCGGCGGCCAAAACAGGGCATTTCATGCCCGATCGGCGCCCGTTTCATGCCCGCTTTGACGCATATCGATAAATCACCGCGAGCGGCATTTTCGCCTGCGGGCCGAGGTTTTGGCCCTTTTCTTGCATCACCGGGGTTGATGATTTCGTGCGGCATATAAATCATGTTTTTTGCTTTCCAAGGCGGCCCGTCTGCGGCCAACCGCGCGAGTTCGGCAAGCAGAGTTCGAATGCGGCGCCGCCGCCGTCGAACGACCCCGTGCTGGCTCTAGCCCGGATTATTCATCAGCCCACACCAACCCGAAGCGCAAGCGAGGCGGAGCAACGCACTTACCTCGCTGGCGCTTCGGGTTTGTATGGATCGCTTTGTCAAGTAATAGCTGGGCTGATGAATAATCCGGGCTAGGGCGCCGGGCAGACCGACCTTATCGCCCCCGCGGCTTGCTCGCAATCGCCAGCGATTCGGGCAATTCGGGCTCGTCCCAAGGGGCAAGCCGCCTTGCGATTACCCTTGCGCGCCGCCGAACGAAGAAAGGCCGCTCCTTGGCTTCGAAAAAGGGGTTAGGTCCGGATGGAATCGCAACCCATCGGGCTCTCTTTGGCGAAGCGTAAAAGCACGCGTTCCGTTACCCAGCGTCGATCGATAGGTTTAGCAATTCGCATGCCGGATTCGATGCCCGAAACGGCCGTCATGCTATAGTTGAAAGCGCCGCCGGCAGCGCCTGGCGGCAGCGACTTCGAACCATGTCCAAGGCGTACGTCGCCGGCGCACGCAACAGCTCCAGCTTCTACAAGAGACAAAGTCGATGGAATCCGCCCAACCGGCCGCAGAAATCATCTGGCACTACACTTTGCGGCAGCACTACGAGGGCATGTTGCGAGCCGGCCAAATCACGCCTTCCAGCGCGTTTGCGCCGCAAGCCAAGCGGCCGGCCGTCTGGTTCACCACCAGCGCGGACTGGGATCCGATCGTGAACAAAGCCATCCGCCTGGCTGACGATACGCTGCGCGTGCTGGGCCGCGACGAACTGCACACCGTCGGCCTGGGGCCGATGCGCCTGGGCGTCGCCGCACGACTCGCGCCGCTTACCTGGCACGATTACAAGCGCGAAAGCGGCATCCCTGCGAAGGCGGCCAGCCAGATTACCGCCGCGGCCGCACGATGCCAGTCGCACCCCAGCGCCTGGTTCGCCACCTTCGAGCCCGTCAGCCGATCCGAGTGGCTGGTCGTCGAGCAGTGGGATGGCTGGCGCTGGGTCGCGGTCTGAACAAGGTTCCAAGTTGCAAATTCCAGGTTGATTTTCGCCCGGCCGGCGAGCGGGAGGCGTAAGCCTCCCGGTCAGTGCCGCCATCTGAGGTTTCGCCGAAGTTTAGCTCAGACTCTTTTTCAACCTGGGAATCTGGAACCCTAAACGTGGCGCCGCGTGTTGCGGTTGGCTAAAACAACAGCGAATTGAATCAACGCCCGCTTGCCAAGGAAAGTTTATGCTCTCCGCTCTCGCCGCCGCGATCTGCTGCGCGACCTTATCTCAAGCCGAACCGGCCGACGTCGCCGGCCGCTATCGCGATCATCGCCAGTTGACGACTTATATCGACGACGCCGGCCAAGTGTACCCCATCAAAACTTGCGAAGATTGGGCCGAGCGCCGCAAGCACATTCTCGCCGGCATGCAGGCGGCGATGGGCGAGCTGCCGAGCCGCGAGCATCTGCCGCCGCTCGACGTGCAGGTGATCGAGACGGTTCCGGGCAAAGGTTTCACGCGGCTGAGAATCTCGTTCGTCGCCGAGCAGGGCGACCGCGTGCCGGCGCATCTGTTCCTGCCCGAGGCGGCGAAAACCAAGCCGGCGCCGGCGATGCTCGCGCTGCACCAGACGACCGCCATCGGCAAGGACGAACCGGCGGGGCTGGGCGGCTTGCCGAATTTGCACTACGGCCTGGAACTGGCCGAGCGCGGCTACGTGGTGCTGGCGCCCGACTATCCGTCGTTCGGCGATTACAAGTACGACTTCAAGGCCAGCCCTTACGCGTCGGGCACGATGAAGGGCATCTTCAACCACATGCGCGCGGTCGATCTTTTGCAAAGCCGCAGCGAGGTCGACCCCGAGCGGATCGGCGTGATCGGGCATTCGCTCGGAGGGCACAACGCGATGTTCGTGGCCGCGTTCGACGAACGGTTGAAAGTCGTCGTCTCAAGCTGCGGCTGGACGCCCTTTCACGATTACTACGAAGGCAAGATCGCCGGCTGGACCAGCGACCGCTACATGCCCCGGCTGCGCGACGTGTACAAGCTCGACCCCGACCGCGTGCCGTTCGACTTCTATGAAGTCGTGGCCAGCTTCGCGCCGCGAGGCTTCTTCTCCAATTCGCCCATCGGCGACAACAATTTCGCCGTCGAGGGGGTCAAGAAAGGCGTCGCTGCGGCCCTGCCGATTTACCAGCTTTACGGCCATCCCGAGCGGTTGCAGGTGTGCTACCCGGACAGCGGTCATGACTTTCCGCCCGAGGTGCGGGAAGAAGCGTACCGGTTCGTGGATGAGATGTTTAAGCCCGACTGAGCGCGCGTGGCTGGCGGGTTGCGTGTGTGTCTAGCTTCCACCAAGTGCAGTAGAAAACGGATGCTCCTCGAGAAAAAAGCCGATGTCCTTCGTGAAAGCCTCGGGAGTTGATCGTGCCATGGCAGTGAGAAAGGCGCGGAGCGCCTTGACGGCGCGGATCGCGTGATAACGCATGGTCAATCCTTCAGCGGCAATGACCACTCCAGTCGCGGGCGACCAGAAAGCGTATTCCGAGTTTTCCGACAGGCGGTTGA
This sequence comes from Pirellulales bacterium, assembly GCA_035532215.1. Taxonomy (GTDB): domain Bacteria; phylum Planctomycetota; class Planctomycetia; order Pirellulales; family JAICIG01; genus JAICIG01. The sequence goes on from DATKRK010000199.1 coordinate 5,988, forward strand.
GCGGGACGGGGGATCCCTTTTCATCATCCGCCAATGTCGGCCGGCGAGGCGCCAAATCCTCCAGCCATTTGATATCGTTGACGACTCTCGCGTTGATTCGGTTAAGGCTGTAGCAGAGTCTCTCGATTTCGGGATGCTTTTCATTGCCGAGCGCCCGCGTGAATGGCGTGTGGCCCTTGGTCGGGTCGAACGCCCCCGAGTGCCAAAGCAGATAACCCTTTACGATCTTTTCGATCGATTGTTGGCACTTCGCAACAACGACATGCGCTTGGGTTATCCGCCTTCCACAGACCTGAAGGACTGCTCCGTCGGCGCGTAGGTTTGCGCGCGCGGCCAAACAATCGGCGAGCCCCTGATCGCGCAGGGCCGTGGCAAGCGTTTTGTGTTGTTGCCAGTTCACTGGGACGCGCGATGGAAACTCGGAAAGTCGCGGTCGAACGCTTTACCGGTCGTATCGGGGTGGACAAACTTGCAATTTCCGGAAAGCAAATCGCGGATAACCGGGTGACGCGGATCCCGATCCATGACTAATCGCAGATCGTCGGGAGAAGTCAAGTAAATAACGAGGGAGCGAGCGCCAGGTATGGCATCGCCCGCAGAGAACGCGACGCCTTCGAGCGATCCGTCGCCAAGGTACGGCGCATCGGCCGCGATTTCCACGAGATGGACATCAGAAGGGTCATCGATCCGCACGCAGATTGCGTGCTGCAAGACGGGCGGGTCCGTCAGGTGATGTCGCACCAACTCTCGGACGCGATCCAATATGCCGTCGCGTTCCAGAAGCGGCGCGCCTCGAACATTGAAGCCACTATCGTGAATCGCCTGCTTGACAAGGTCTGCCGCGTTTTCGTCCACTTCGATTGCAAAATCCGTGATGAGCATCTTGTTTGGATCCGTTCCCATCTGGACGCGATTGAACAGGCGGGGCCGACCTTGAACGATTTCCTCGTGCGCGTTTAGGCGCTGCTGAAGCGCTAGAACCTGTTCCGTCGTGCAGAGCGCATCGCGAATTTCGATGCGTACGCGGCGCACGGAATACTTAAGCTCTTCAACAAGGTCTGAAAGCCGCCCGTGCAATCCGGAAGGGTTAGCGAGTTCTTTGGGCTCGAATTTGCCAACTGAATGTCCCCAGGGATCGCTGACCGCGAGTACGAGAATCTCGCGATTGCTTGAATCGCGCTCCAAATCCCAATTGGCATCGGCAGTTCTGGGAAGGTGTTCTTGCAGAATCGGCTCGACGCTACGAACCGCCCCGGCAAGGGCGTGATTCGACTCGAGCTCCGGGCTAAGCAAAATCGACATATCGATGCCTGTGGATTGGTGGAGGAACGCTCGACGATGGACGGATCGCCTTGTAACTCGGCCAGCCGTTGGGTCTGCTCGGGCGTCAGCAGTTCGAAGATCGGCGCTGTACCGCGGTGAAAAGCCTCCTGGGATTCGTCGACGGTATCCATACAGGATAGACTAGCAGGCGGGACATGTGTCGTCATCTTGCTTTCTCGGCGTTCAGGTCGAAAACGACCGATCTGCTTCGCTCGGCTTTCGTTACGGCGTTGCAATTGCCGCTAACCCAGGCAGCCCCTATACTTTGTGGGTCCGTTAAACTTGCCCACCCTGTGCGCTATCGTCGCCGGCATCCAATATGCCTAAGTCTCGACAATTTATCTCGTTAGGCGAAGCCAAGGCGCCGTTTTTCGTGGGCGTCGACCTGGGGGGGACGAACATCAAGGTGGGCGTCGTCGACGATCTGGGCCGGCCCATGTCGTGGACCAGCATCGAAACGCTCTCGGAACAGGGCGCCGAAAATGCCGTCGTGCGGATGGCCCAGGCGGTAAAGTTCGCGATTGCCAGCGCCAAGCTGAAGCCGGCCGATATCCGCCGGGTCGGGCTCGGCTCGCCCGGCACGATGGACATCCCGGCCGGCATGCTGCTCGAACCGCCCAACCTGCCGGGCTGGAACCATTACCCGATCCGCGACCGGCTCAGCCAGCACTGCGGCTTGCCGGTCAGCTTCGCCAACGACGCGGGGGCCGCCGCCTACGGCGAGTTTTGGGTCGGCTGCGGCAAAGAGATGCCCAGCATGGTGCTGCTGACGCTCGGCACGGGCATCGGCTGCGGAATCATCGTCCACGACTTTTCGATCGACGGCGAGCACAGCCACGGCGCCGAGTGCGGGCATATCATCATCGACTACCACGACGACGCCCGGATGTGCCCTTGCGGCCAGACGGGACATCTCGAGGCGTATTGCAGCGCGCTGTCGGTCGTCAAGCGAACGCACGAGGCCCTGGCCGCCGGCCGCGGCAGTTCGCTCAGGAAGAATCTGGCCGCGGGCGCCGAACTGACGCCGCTCATGTTGGCCGAAGAGGCTGAGGCGGGCGACGCCTTGTCGCTGGAGATCGTGCTGGACACGGCCCGCTACCTGGGCGTGGGCATCGTCACGCTCTTGCACACGATCGATCCCAGCGGCGTCGTGCTCGGCGGCGCGATGACGTTCGGGCGGGATCGGACGAGTTTGGGGCGCCGCTTTCTGGGGCGCGTGCGCGAAGAGGTACACAAGCGGGCCTTTCCGACGCTGGCCGAGCGCACGACCATCGACTACGCCACGTTGGGCGGCGACGCCGGTTTCATCGGCGCCGCCGGCATCTCGCGAGTGGACGACCGCAAGCGATCGCCGCGATAGATGACGATGCCGAAAGCCGATTTGTTTTCAGCCACGGATGGAACACGGATCGAACACGGATGGGATCAAGAGGAGTGGAGCGAGAAATCAATCTTATACCGCACGCGGGCGCCAACGAGTCGCTTGGGCGGCATGTGGGGCGGCCATCCAGGCCGTCAA
>DATKRK010000200.1:0-20243 GCA_035532215.1 Pirellulales bacterium
CGAATGGCACTGCCGCTTGGCGGGCTTGAGTTTACGGCGGCGGGCGGTCAGCGGGCGACGCGCGGCCAGGAGGCGACGCGCGTCCGTCCTGGCGCGATGGCTCTCGCGCGCAGCGCGAGCGCATCCGGCGTGCGTCGCGCAGCGCCGGCTGGTCGTAGCGGCTTCACGATCGGGCGGTCAGTCGTCTCCTGGGGGCCGGCGGCGGGGCGCCGAGCGGGACGCTACGGCTTGCTTCGCAGCAGCGCCGCACGCGCCTCGGCGCGAGGTTTCGTCAAGAGAGCATGTGGCTTCGGACGACGTTTGACGGCGCGCGGCTCCACGCGATTCGGTCGATGTCCCACGCGATGTCCCGCCAAGTGTTGGCAGCAGATTTCCATCAACGTCGCCGCCGATGCGTCATCCAGCAGTGGCCCCTGCACCCAACTGGCCGCGATTTTCTGCATCGCCGCGGTGAAGCTGATTTGCCGCGGCGAACGTTCGCTCTTCAACGCCGACTGCAGCAGCGTTCGTCGAATCAGATTGTAGGCCAAGAGACAGGCCCAGATCTCCCTGCGGACCATCTCTGGAGACTTGCAGCGCAACACGTCCATCCCCATGCTGCACTTGATGGCGCGAATGTCCAACTCCGCTAGCCATCTTTTGTGATAGAGCTCAGCCAGCTCTTCGCGCGTGTACTGCTTCGCATCGAGCAACGTCGTCACGACCACGAACGCATCCACGCGGAAGCCCGGCTGGTGCACCGCCACTTCCACCTCGCGGACTTCGATCGACTTGGGCATCCGCTGGTACGTTTCTTCATCCATCCAGTCGGGTCGCGGCGGCCGCAGCCACTCGATGGCATGGTCGCCCGGCCCCAAGCGTTTGCCGCGGCGGAAGTCGGCGGTGCGGCGCTGGTGCAGCCGCGTCACCACGTCCACGCCCCGCTCCTTCAGCAGACAGATCATGAAGTACGAGCAGTAATAGCGGTCGCCGACCAGCACGTCGCCGCGACGCAGCCGGCCGAACAGTTCGCGCAGCAGGGCCGTCTCGCCGGTCTCTTTGCCGCTGTACGGTCCGATCGCCGCGTCGTCGACCATCGCCGTGGCGAACGAGAGCAGCGCGACGACCCGGGCCAGAGGAAATCCCACGCCCGGGCGCTGCGAGTTCGGCTGCGGATAGGCCGCTTGGTTTTCGGGCGTATCGGGCATGCTGACCGTAAAGCCGTCGACCAGGAAAGTGCGATGGCCCTTCCAACGCCAATCGTCGGGCACGGATTGCTCGCATCCGGCGGCCGCTTCGCAGCTCAGGCGGCGCAGCACCGCTTCAGACAGTTTCGCCCGCGCGCGACAATAGGCGCCGGTATTGTCCGAACAAGGCTTTCGTCCCAGGGACGCCAGCAGCACGATCACGCGCGCCACGGCGGCCGCGCACGAACGCTGCTCCTGCTTGAAGAGCGTTTGAGAGAGAAACGCCCACAGCGTGATCGCCGGCGTGTAAACCCCGTCGTCTTCTTGCGCGAAGGCGACGCCCTCTTCCTCGAAAGCGGTCGCGATCGCTTCCTCCGACAGCGCGTCGGCGAAGGGGAGGCCGGGGGATTGCAACAGCGACGCCGACAAAAGGCGAAACTGCTGCGGCAACGAACGGACGGATGTGCAAAATAACACGAGACCCTCCTTGGTCTGGAATATGTGCATCATCCATCCAAGGAAGGTCTCGTTGGCCGCGAATCCTAGACCAACGAAGGTCTCAACGAAAGATCGATTGGTCGCGCGCGAACGGCGTGCGGATTTTTTTCAAATTCCGCAGGCACGCTGCGCCGGCGATTCGCGCCGAGGGAAATTCTTGCCGACTCCGCGCCTCGCCGCAAGTCCTTGCCCGCCATACGGCAGTGCCATTCGCGTCTTAGGCATATCCGCCCCTGGGGTTCATTCCCCCAAAGGCGAGGCGAAACGGACCGGCCGAAAGCCCCCAGCAGGCCAAATTCTGCTTGACGGCCCAGGCCAAACGTGACACCCTTAAACAGGTAAACAACCGGGTTGCCGGTGCAGCCCGATCGTTTTTTCTCCCCAGACGCGCGTAGCGCAGGAAAAATGCCATGCGTAGCACTCTCTTGAACCGCTCGAACTCGAACGTCCTCGGTCTTCGCCGGGATCGTCGCGCCAGCGGCCGTAAAGAAGTGCTCGCGGTAGTCATTGCGCACGCGCAGTCCTTCTTTTTCAGGCACGCCTGCCCGACGCCGGCGCATTATCTGACGACGTTAGAACGTCAGCTAAAGCGCGTCGTCGATGGCACGCCCGCCGGCAGCATCCTCGCAAGCGTTGCGATGTGCATGTCGCCTACCGCGGGCACTTGCGGGTTGCGTGGCTGGCAAGCCGTGGGAATGCCACGGCAATATTCCGCCTCAAGAAGCTGAGTTTCGCCTAAGCGAATACTCATCGCTCACTTCGAGACGGAAAGCCAGCCGGTCGGCGGTAGAAGCGGCAGCCTGCCGCTTTTACGGCAAACGCGGCAAGCTGCCGCGTCTACCGAAACGCCGCCAACGCCGCGTCTGCCCCTCGGCCATTGTGCTTCGATTTGCCTGCTGCATGGCCCGTGCAAGGAACGGGCCGGGAGAGAAACGAACCATGAGCGTCCTGACTTTCGAACTGACTGATGAAAAGCTGCTGTTGATCGAGCAGGTTCGGGCTGCGCAGGCCGGCGACCGCGAAGCGTTCGGCGAGCTGGTCGAGCGGTTCGAGCGAAGCGTCTACGCCTCGGCTTTGCGGCGCCTCGGCAACCACGTCGAGGCCCAGGAGCTGACGCAGGAAGTGTTCGTCCAGGCGCTGCGCAAGATCGGGCAGTTGCGCGAGCCGGCGTGCTTCGGCGGCTGGCTGCGGACGATCACCGCGCGGCTGGCGATCAACCGGCGCACGCGGAACGCCCAGGCGACGCCGACCGAGCGCGAAACGCTCGAGGCCGTATGCCTCGAGCACGAGACGCCGTTGGCCAGCGCCTTGGCGAACGAGCGGCGGACGCAGGTCCGCGCAGGGCTCGATCGGCTGGGCCGGCTCGACCGCGAAACGCTGATGGCGTTCTACGTCGAGGGCCAGTCGCTCGTCGAAATGAGCGCGGCCTTCGACTCGCCGGTCGGCACCATCAAGCGCCGGCTGCACGTGGCCCGCAAGCGGCTCGCCCGCGAGCTGGCCGAGATGGACGCTTGAAGATGTTGAAGAGGAATCGCGCCGCCGGGTGGGGCAGGGCGCAGTTCCGCGCGGAGGCCCCCTCTCCCTCTGGGAGAGGGTTGGGGCGGCGGGTGGCTGGCGGCAGAGCGAAGCGATGCCCCAGCGAACTGCGGCTTCGCCTAGCGCTTTGTCAGCCGCGAGTCGACGGGTACCCAAGCGAGGCGTGCCTGGGACATCGCCCAGGCTCTGCCGCCAGCCACCCTCTCTGCAAGCATTCGTCAAAGCAGGGCTGACCGGAGCACGCGCGTCTCCCCGTGGGAGAGTCCCCTCGTCAATAATTCAGCCCGGCGCGCAACAGCACGGTGTCGCTGGGATGAGCCGTGGGCGTGCCGCTGCGATAGATCAGGTGGCGGTCGAAGACGTAACCGACTTCGAAATTGCCGCGGGCGCCGCTGAGATTGAACCATTCGAGCCCGAACAAGGCCCGCAAGTCGTTGTATTCGACCACGTCGCCGGCGCCGTTGGCCCGCTGGATGGTCCACTTGCCGCCGCCGTATTCCCCGGCCACGTAGGCCCAGACGTCGGTGTTGCGAATCGTCCACATCCGCTGCGAAATCTTCGGATTGGGGAACAACATGGCGAAGCGCGTGTCTTGATTGGGCGTCCAGATCACGCCGCCGGCCGGCAGAATCTTGACGGTCAGACGGTCGAGATACCACACGCCGGCGGCGAGTTGCCACTGCGGCGAAAAGGTGATGATGCCCAGTCCGCGGCCCAGGATGCGGATGCTTTGCGAGTTGATCTTGCTGAAATCGCTGTACACGCCGACGCGGACATCGAGATCGGCGCTGAACCACGAATTCACCTGCGGCCGCCAGCCGGCGTCGAGATAGGCGTCGTAGGCGTTGGGGGGCAGGTCGGGCGAGCCGGCGAAATTGCCCGACGCTGGACCGTTCCACGAGTGATACGTAAAGCCCGGCGTGATGAACATCGGCGACCAGGTCGACAGCAGCGGAAAGGCGAACGAGCCGGCGAGCCCGACGTCGTCCATGCCCAGACCGTGATTGCCGAACCGCGCCAAGTACGTGTTTTCGATCAGCAACTCGTTCAAGAACCGCAGCTTCGGGGCCATGGTGCCGTCGGGCATGTTGCGAGCATAAGGATTTTGCCCATAGGTTCCGTAGGCCGGCGCGGCCTGGCTGTAAGGCGCGGCGCCTTGCACGCCGGGCGGGGCCGGCTGCCCGTAGGGCGTATAACTGGGCGGCGCCGCGTTGGAAGGAGCATACGGATCGAACTGCGGCGCAAGCGGTTGCACGCCGCCGTTGAGCGTCGCCCCGCCGAGCGCCGCACCGGGCGGCGAGCCTTGATAGAACGGGCTCTCCGGATCGACCGGCGTGGGAAACTGGGTGCGCTGGGCAACTGCCTGGCTGGCGGAGCAGGCCAGCAGAAAGACGGTCGCGAAGCGTAGTGAATTCACGTAAGTCAGCTTACCGTCCTCGTTTTCGAGCCCTTCGGCAGAACTGCCGCCCAACTTGAGGAAAAATGGCCCGTGAAAAGCGGAATCTCAATATCAGTCCGCCTGTTGCAGGTCAAGGCCGGTTGGCGTTGCCTTTGCGCGCCGGATCAGTACGATAGCTAGCACCGCGGCGCCATTGGATGGCGGAGCGGGCCCCATTGACCGCCAATAGAAAATGGAGGAACGGGCGCCCTCGCCCGTTAAAGGACGGAGGGTGGGCGCCCTCGCCCGCCAACTTACGAGCACCAGACATATTCGAGCAAACCGGGCGAGGGCGCCCGGACCTCCAAACGGAGCCAACCGGGCGAGGGCGCCCGGACCTCCAAACGGCTAACGGCATCCGGAGCCATGTCGGGCGACGGCGCCTTAACCTCCATGCCTTAACCCGGATTATTCATCAGCCCAGCTATTACTTGACAAAGCGCTCCATACAAACCCGAAGCGCCAGCGAGGTAAGTGCGTTGCTCCGCCTCGCTTGCGCTTCGGGTTAGTGTGGCCCGATGAATAATCCGGGTTAAGGCATGGCCGCCGGCTAGAGCAGCTTGAGTTTTTTGCGAGGACCGCCGCCAGCATGACCCCCGAGCAAGTCGTCGATTTCCAACAGCGCAAAAAAGAGATTCGCGAGCAGGCCCACGCCCATCGCAAGGCGCAGGAGAATAAGGAAGAGCTCAGCCGCACGATCTGCGAGCGTTTCGTCGCCCTTCCCGAATACGCCGCCGCCCAGACGGTGATGTTCTATGTCGACGTCCGCACCGAAGTCCGCACCCGCGAGTATCTGCCCCAGGTGCTCGGCTGCGGCAAGCGGATCGTCGTGCCGTACTGCGTCGAGGGCGAGTTGGAGCTGTTCCTGCTGGAAAACATGGACGAGCTGGCCGTCGGCATGTACAAGATTCTCGAGCCGAAGGTCGAACTGCGTGCGCTGCCGGAAAAGCGCGTTGACGTCAACGAGCTCGATCTGATCATGGTCCCCGGCGTGGCCTTCGATCGCACGGGCGCCCGGATGGGCCACGGCTTCGGCTATTACGACAAGCTGCTGGAGCACGCCCGGGCCGACGCGCCGCTGGCGGCCTTGGCCTTCGAGTGCCAGCTCTTTCCCGAGATTCCCACGGCGCCGCACGATATCTTCATGGACAAGATCATCACCGAGCAGGCGATCTACCCCGGAAAAGGACGCTAGACCCGCGTGGCCACGGACCGACCCGCCGAAATCGAAGACACCTACGCCGAAGCGTTCCGCAGCCTGTACGCCGAGGTCTTGATCACGGCCCGCGATCGCACCTGGCTCGATCACGCGGTGGCCGCCGCGACAGGCAACGCCTCGAGCACGATTCTCTGCGATTGCGAAGCGGGCCTCGATCGCTACGTCGGCCCGGGCTTCGACTCCCGCTTTCGCACGCCCGACGGCCGGCCGGGCGCGATCGTGCAGTTCCACGTGCCGCGGTTTCGCAAAGACCGCGTCGAAGCCCTGGAGCGCTCGCTGTTGATGCGGCTTAGCCAGAACGTGCTGACCTGTCCGACGACCGCCTGCTTCAACCTGCTCGATACCGAAGCCTTTTACAAGCTCGGCCGCAAGCTGGCTTTCTTCGGCGACGGCTTTCAGTTCCGGGCCGAGCGATTCGGCCGGCCGGTGTGGGTCGTGCCGATCTTGGGCGGCGAGTTCGTCATCGATCGGCGGTTCGGCTATCGCGACGGGCTGATGGGCGGCAACCTGTGGTTCATGGGCGCCACGCTCGACGCGGCCCTGTTGGCCGCTGAAAAAGCCGCCCGCGCCGCCTCGGCCACGGCCGGCGTGATCTTGCCGTTTCCCGGCGGCATCGCGGCCAGCGGCTCGAAGGCCGGCAGCCGCTATTCGTTCTCGATCGCCAGCACTTACGCCGAATACTGCCCCACGCTGCGCGAGAAGCTCGGCGCCGAGAGCCGCGTACCGGCCGGCGTCGCCTCCATCATGGAGATCATCCTCAACGGTCGCGATCTCGAAACTCTTTCCGCCGCCACTCAGGCCGCCATCCGCGCCGCGGTCGACACGCCCGGCCTCATCAAAATCTCCGCCGGCAACTACGGCGGGCGGTTAGGCAAGAGTTTCATTTACTTGAAGCCCGACGGCCAGCGGCAGCAAACCGGCTGAACCTCTTCCGCCCTCTCCCAGCGGGAGAGGGCCGGGGTGAGGGCGAACCTCGTTTGACCTGCAAATTTAATTAATGCGCCCGGGGCACTAAGAATGTTGCTTCTGTAGGGCACGCCCTCTGTGGCGTTCCGAGAAGTGCGAATCGACGCGAGTTCTGTTTTTCACGGCACGCCACGGAGGGCGTGCCCTACGGGCTTTGCCGCAAACGCCTACTTTCGCCCATGCGCCCGGCGTCGCCTGCAGACTGCTCTTGCCAAAAGCTTCCCCGCGACCGTACTCTACTCGCCGAACTCTTCTCCGGGCGGCCGCATCGCGCAACTTCGCCGGCCGTCCTTCCGGCATCGACGCCCGGGCGAATTCGGGCAAGGAGGCGGCGTGATGCGTAGGGCGATTGCGTGCGGCGCGTGCGTGGGTCTGCTGCTGGCCGGCTTTCTCTCGGCAAAGGCCGATGACAAGGTTGACGAGAGCGGCGGCAGCCTGGTCGGCAAAAAGGTAATTGCGATTCGCCCGGATGTCGTGCTGCGTCTCGAACCGGCCGACGAAGCGAAGCGAGTCGACTTCACCCCTTCGTGCTACGCTGTGGAAGTCGAGGCCGAGCAAGGCGAGTGGCTCAAGTGTGACTGTTTTTGGCTGCGTCGCTCCGACGCCGTTCGGTTGTCGGAGGCCATCGCATACTTTACCCAGCAAATCGAGCGATCGCCAACCGCCTATGCCTACGTTGCCCGCAGCCGAGCATGGGTGATGGACAAACAGGATTCGGAGCGCGCGCTCGCCGACGCCGAAGCGGCAATTCGGCTCGATCCGAAGTTCGCCCTGGCTTGGATGAGCCGAGGCGAATGCCGATTTCACTGCGAGTTATATGCCGATGCAATTCCCGATTTCGCCCACGCGTTGGAATTAGACCCGCGACTTTACTTGGCCCGATTAGGGCTGGTCTATGCTCACCGCAAAGTTAAGGACTTCGATGGCGCCATCGCCGATTGCACCGCCGGGTTAATGTGGTGGTCCAACGACTCCGACTTGCTTAAATTTCGCGCGATGATGTGTTTCTTCCTTGGAGAGCGTCATGAGTCTCAGAAGCGTCCAGACCTTGCCGAGCAAGATTACACCCATGCCATCGAAGACATGCGAGCGGCAATCGCAGAACTAGCCGCGACAGGTCGCATCCGTCAACCGGTAAGTCGCGAGGACGGGGACTACAAAAGAAAATCCGCCGCTCGCCTCTTAGGCGGCTTTTACGCCTATCGCGGGTTCATCAGGGCAAGCGCCCGCCGATATGAGGCGGCTATCGCGGACTGTAACGAAGCGATCAGACTCCGACCCGACGAAGCTTTGGCGTATGTTTCCCGCGGCGTATCGCTTTTCAAGCAGGGGAAGCAACCGGAAGCGATTCGCGACCTCGAGGCGGCGGTTCGGCTGGAACCAAAATTGGGGGAACTCCGTGCAAAACTGGGTGAGGCAATTGCGATTCTCGGTGATTATCCACAGGCGATCCAACATTTCACACAGGCAATCAAGCTTGATCCGCGCGACGCAGACCTATATTGGCTCCGCGCCTTGGCCTGGGAATTATCGGGCGAACCTGCCAAGGCGATCGAAGATCTCACCAGCGCAATTGCGCTCGACCCAGAGAACCCTGAATTCTATCGCGAGCGGGCGGAAACCTGGCGGAGCATGTGGAAGTTCCTGAAGGCACGACGCGACTTTGCCGAAGCTGAGCGTCTGGAAGTCAAGCAAACCGCCAACCGCAACGAAGAAAATATCGAGCGCTAAAGCGTAGGCGTGCAACTTGAACACGTTCCATCCGTTTTGCCTTCGCCCCGGCGCGGCGGTATCTTGACGCTGGCATTCGATCTCTTTGGGCGTCCCCGGCGTGTTGTAAAGTCGCCGAGCGTCGTCTTTCGCTGGAGCGAAAAGCGACAAACCCCCGCACGAACCGCGATCTTGGAGCACCTCATGCTGCGTGTTTTCTTCGCCGCCGCCGCGATGTCGGCGCTGTCGCCGGTCATCGCCTTTGCCCAAGCAGCCGAAACATCCGAATTAAAACCCGTCCGCATCGCCGATCCGGTCAACGGGCATATCCATCCTTCGGCGTGCGCCAGCCGGCAGGGGATGATCGTGGTGACGTATGGCCGCGTCAATCATCGCGATCTGCGAATCACGCGCTCGACCGACGGCGGGCGGACTTGGGCGCCGCCGACGCCATTCGGGCCGACGGAGAACAAGACGTATTACCCCGGCTCGCTGACGACCTTGAGCGACGGCCGCTTGTTGCACGCCTGGAACCGCTGGAACGGCGAGACGAGCGAGGACGAGCCGCGGTCGGTGCTGGTTTCGCTTTCCAGCGACGACGGCCTGAGTTGGAGCGACCCGCTGCCGCTGCCGCGAGACTCGCAGGTGATGAGCGTCGTGCGGCATCCGATCGTCGAGTTGGCGCCCGGCCGCTGGCTGTTCTCGCTCAGCGATCGCACGCTCGAGTATTACAACCCCGGCCGGGCAATTGGCGGGCGAGCCTGCCCGCGAACCGTCGAACTCGACGCCGACACGATCGGCGTCGTGTTCTACGACATCGACGCCAATCAGCCCGGCGGCCCGGGTTGTTCTTTCTGCGGATTCCGCTGGCGAAGTTGGCGGAGTGACGAGCCGCCGGCGCTCGCCGCGGGGCGTCCGAACAAGGCTTGAAATGCTTGCTCCTGCCCAGCCGGCGCCCGAGAATGACCGGCCTAAACACTTCCCTGCGGCGGCGAAGGCGTCGCTTGACGCCGGCGCCGCAGGGCAACAAAAAAGCCGGGAGCTTGCCATGCGGGACGCCTTTGAATCGCCGGCCAGCGAACCGGCGTCTGCCGCATCGACCTCCCCTCGCGAGTTGCTGGGGCCGTTCGATCCGCCGGCCAATTATGCCTTCGAGCCGGAGTTCGCCGAACCGCCGCCGCGAACGATTTCACAGCGAGCACGCGAGGGGCACTTCGAGCGGCAACGGACGCGGTTACTGAACCTGTTGCTCGGGGTTGGCGTCGCGTGCCTGGCCGGCGGCGAATTGCCGGTCGTGATGCAGTGGGCCAGATTTATCGTGCCGTTGGCCTACCTCACGTGGATCGGTCTGGCGGCGATTCTCATCTGGGCGGTCGGCTGCGTGGAACGCGCGGCTTTGCCAGGGCCGTATCGTTATCTGAAGCGCGGCATTCCGCTGGTGGCGCGAGTGATCGAACTGGTCCAGGCGCCGGCGTTCCGAGTCGGTCAGGCGTCGTACTATGCCTTCACGGCCACGGGGTAATATCGCGATCCGCAATCGGGCGAGTTACAAACCCGGCGGCTGTCATCGCCGCAATTCCCGGCCGAAATCAAGGTCTACTGCATGACGTCGTTCCAAGTCGGCGATTATGTCACGGCCGTTTACTTGCCCGGCAAGTTTCCGAAATCGCTACGGCTCGTCGGCTTTCTCGATCTACTTCCCGACTCGGGCCTAGCGCCTCGCTTGCCGCCGCCTGGCGCGAAGCCTGATTGGCGAGCCCTCTTGATGTTCGTCGCCTTCGTCGCCTGGTGCGCCGGAATGTTTTGGAACGTTTATGCAATGCAGAAATACGAGCCCGTCGATTTCGAGTTTCGCCAGGCGATTTGGCCGATGCTCCCCGGCGCGGCGGCGGCGGCGCTCGTGCTCGCCGGCGCCTGGCTTTATCGTCGTCGGCAGCAACGTCGCGCCGAAGAAGACGAGATGGAATTGGGCGGCAAGTCGTTATGGGCTCGAATGAATCCCTTTGATTCGACTATGCAACTCGTGACGGTCTGCGGCTTAATCGTCCTGGGGGCTACGGCGACGCTTAGTTGGAGTTGGCGCGCCAATGCCTGGCTCGACGATTCGCGCGGCGAACTGAAAACGGTCGAGATCCTTGGACGAAGGGTGCAAAAGCAGGGACCCTTGCGGCACTACATCGTCGATTACCGCCTGCCGGGCGCCCGGCAGCCTCGTCAGTATTACACGACGCCCGAACACATGGCGAATTTCGCGAACGCCGTCTTCGGCGTCGCCGAGTTGCACGAGGGCCGCTTCGGCTGGCAATGGGTCAAGACGCTGCACCCGGCGGCGCCGGGGCGGTAGCAGGGTAGTGATACCATTTGCGAGCATGTCAAGGAAAAAAGGGCGAATTGGAAGCACGAGCTTGGCCCCATCCGTGTTTGCCACCAGCTTTAGCTGGTGGGGACCGGCAACCATTCTCTCTCTTTGGGAGCCGGCTTTAGCCGGCTTTTTCAGCCCTCGGGAAGCCGGCTAAAGCCGGCTGAAAAGAAAGGTCGATGTTGTTTCGCTACCACCAGCTAAAGCTGGTGGCAGACAAAGCGATGATTTTTTCTTGACACCAGTTCAAATGACATCATTACCGCCAATCGGCGTCAGTTGACTTATACATCAGCGCGCTGTATTGTATGTCATCATCGCGGCGAGGTGTACCAGAACCGCGATCGAGGCTGGAACCATGGAATTCCGTCGGCGACAAATGAAAATCGAGCGGACTGAAGAAGAACAGGCCCGACTCAAGGCCGTGCGAGAGCGCTTCCAGCGCGAGAAGCCGACCTCCGAACAACTGGTTGCCAGCGGCGACTATAATCCGCCGATCAGGCAAGGCGAGTACTGGGAACTGATGCAGGCCGCGGCGGCGCTCAAGAAAGCTCGCGAGGCGGCCGGTATGTCGTTGCGCGAAGTGGCGGAAAAGATGGCCATCGATGCTGGGGCGTTGAGCCGCCTGGAAAACGGCGTCAACGACAATCCGACGATCGATACGCTGTTTCGCTATGCCAACAGCCTGGGCAAGCAAATCGTCGTGCAGATCGTCGATTTGCCTAGCGAACGTCAATTAACTTGAACCGAGTCGTCGCGTTGGAAGCGACTCGCGAATGAATTCGTTGAACGATTCAGCGAGCAGCGTCCGCCGAACCTCCTTGCAGCAATCTATCGTGCTGCCTACCGAGCCCAAGACTGTTGTCCGTCGGAACACGCGGACCGAGGCCGCTCCTTGAAACGCAAGAGGCATCGCCCCCTGTTCAAGCGATCACCCCCCAACCCGCTTGCCCAAATGCTCGGCCAGCCGATCGAGCGCCGGGCTGCGGTCGTCGAGCGAAAGGTGAACGTGGATCAGGCTCATCTGCTTATCGCCCCAGGCTTGCTTCAAGGCGGCGTCGAACTCGCCCTCGGTGCGCACGTCGTAGCCTTTGCCGCCGCCGAGCACCTCGGGCAGCTTGTGGTAGTTCCAGGGATGGATCTCGTTGTACTTGTAGTCGCCCGGGTGCAGAAACCGCTCGGTGCCGTAACCGTGGTTGTCGAGCACGATCACGATCGAATGGAAGCCGTGGCGGACGATCGTCGATAGCTCGTTGCCGGTCATTTGAAACGCCCCGTCGCCGACCAGCGCCACCGTCCGCACTTCGGGCCGGGCCGTGGCCGCGCCGACCGTGCCGGGCACGGCGAAGCCCATCGAAGTGTAATAGGCCGGGCCGATGAACTCGGTGTGGCCGCGGGTCATCAGCTCGGTGGCGGCGAACAGCGCGTCGCCCACGTCGCAGATCACGATCGTGCGGTCGTCGAGCGATTCGTTCAGCCGCTGCATCAGCCGCGTGATGCTGATCGCGGCCTCGGGCCGCAGTTCGAATTTCTCGCCATTGAACGAAGGGTGCAGCGGCGGCTTGCGCTCGGGCGGCTGCGGCCGCCGGGCGGTCAGCGCCCGGATGAAATCGCCCAGTTGGACGTTGTGATAGTGGTGGTGGCGAATCTGCAAATCGTCGCTGACGGCGTAGATGCACTTGCCCGGTTCGAGCTTGGCCGTGTAAATGCCCAGATCGATGTCGGTCATGAACGTGCCGAGCAGAACCAGGCAATCGCTCTCTTCGACGAACTGCGTCACCTGCTCGCGGCTCATTGCGCCTTCGTACAGCCCGGCGTAAAGCGGGTGCGTCTCGGCCACCACGCTCTTGCCCATCATCGTGCAGGCGATCGGAATCCGCGAGTGCTCGGCAAAGTTCAGCAGCTCGTCTTGCAGGCCGTAGCGATGGATTTCGACGCCGGCCAGAATCACCGGCTTGCGGCAATCGTGGATCAGCCGCGCGGCTTCGGCCACCGCTTCGGCCAGCGCCTCGGGATCGCTCGACGGTTCGGCCTGCCGGAATTCGTACGGCAGACCAGGCACGACCTTGACCATGTCGCGCGGAATCTCGATGTACACCGGCCGCTTGTTGCGCGCCGCAGCCACCAGCACCCGGTCGATTTCGCGGAAGGCGACGGCCGGATCGGTCAGTTCCGTCGTGGCGATGCAGAGCTTCTCGAACACGTCGAGCTGCGTGCGAAAATCGCGCACCTTGTGGTGCAACAACGGGTTGTTGAACCGCTCGCGCATGCCCGGCGCGCCGGAGATCACGACCACCGGAGATTTTTCGGCGTACGCGCCGGCGACCGAATTGCAGAGGCTCAGTCCGCCGACGCCGTAGGTGACGCAGACGGCGCCCATGCCGTTGACGCGGGCGTAGGCGTCGGCCGCGAACCCGGCGTTATCCTCTCGGCAGCAGCCGACCACATTGAGCGGGCTGTGTTCGAGCATCGAATAAAAGCCGAGCACGTAGTCGCCCGGAATGCCGAACACGTCGCGGATGCCGAAATCTTGCAGCCGGCGGATCAGGTAGTCGCCGATCGAAAGCCCCGCCACCGATTCGGTTCTCGGTCTTGATTTGTAGACCGCCTGGGTATGCGTCATGCCGAGTGTCCTTTCGCTGTCTCTCGCTCGGGGCTCGCAAGGCGCCGCCACGACGCCCTAATAACATCTTAGGGCGGAAACGACCGGGGGCAATTCCGCCGGGGGGCGGGCTATTTGCGGTTTTGCCTCAGCTCGCGTCCGCGCCGCGAGTTAAGCATCGCCAGCCAAAAGCCGAGAAATCCGAGCACGCAGCCCATCGTGACCAGCGGCCGGACCAAGCTGTGCGACTGTCGGAAGGCCCCATACGAGAGTACGCTGCCCCAGACCAGCACGGCGAGCATAATCAATAGTATCAAGCGGTTTTGAGTCATAGTTGAATCGATTTCAAACGGAGTGCGGGCTGCTTCGCATGGAGGGCCGGGCGCCCTCGCCCGGCAAATAGGGACGTCCGGGCGCCCTCGCCCGGCTTGCCGATCGCGAATTCTATCCGGGCGAGGGCGCCCGGTGCTCCATGTTTGTGAATTCTATCCGGGTGACGGCGCCCGGTGCACCATGCTTGCTTCGCAATCCAATGCGGAACTGTTTCCTCTTATAGTATGACAACTACGGCCCGCACCGCGAAGAGGCGATCGGGGTTGTTTTTGGCGATCGGTTCGTCGCTGGTCGTCGAACCGGCCGCCAGCTTGCCGCGGAAAGCGAAGGAGTACGGCGCCCGGCTGGTCATCATCAATCGCGATCCTACGCCGCAAGACGCGCTGGCCGACCTCGTCATTCGTCGGCCGATCGGCGAAACGCTGGCGGAGATCGACCGAGAATTGGAGAAGTTGGCGTCCGCAAATTAGCGGAGCGAAGAGGATCGCGATTCTCTTTTCCTTGTGGCGCGATCAGTTGGCCGTTTTTTTGCGTTTCAGTTTGCCATCGCGGCTTCCTCGTTTGCTCGAACTCTTGTTTTGCGCTTTCGCGTCGTCATCGGCCTCGGCGTCGTCGCGGCCGAAGAACATCACGTGCTGCCAAGGAAGCTCTTCGAATTCATCGACCAGCTTCAAGCCGTTGGGCGAAAACTCCTTCATGATCTGCTCTTTGCTCATCTTGTGTTCGAGCTTGATCGGCACATCGGGATCTTCCAGCCGGAACTCGACCAGCGCGATGCGGCCCGTCGGCTTGAGCGCTTTGCGCATGGCGGCGAGCATCTGCTCGGGGTACGAAAACTCGTGGTACACGTCGACCAGCAGGATCAGATCGACTTCGCCGTCGGGCAGCTTCGGATCGACGACCGTGCTCTGGATCGGCTGGATGTTGGACACCCGCGCGTTCTTGGCGCGCAAGTCGAGCAGGTGCAGCATCTCGGGCTGAATGTCGACGGCCAGCACGCGGCCGGTCTTGCCGACCAGCTTCGCCATCCGCAACGTGTAAAAGCCGTTGCCGCAGCCCATGTCGCATACGACTTGCCCGGCTTGCAGCTTGAGCGCCTTGAGCAGCGTCTGGCAATGTTCTTCTTGCTCGCGGTTGTCGCGTATCAACCAGTTGGCCCCATGGTACGACATCGTCGGCGCGAACATGCGCTCCTTGTAGTGCGTCGGCGGCGAGATTTTTTGCTTCTCGACCGCCGGCGCCTGGGCCTGGAGCATTCCGGGCGCTGCGAGCGCGGCCCAAACCATCGAGAAAGCGACCAGGCCAAGCTGCAGTAACTGGCGCATGAGTTCTCCCATTCACCCTCGAGGATGCGGCGGTTCCCCTAATTGGGTTCGATTATAACCGCATCGTCCGGCGAATGCCGGGTTTTCCGAAAACGCCCCCTCCAGCGCTGCCGCCGGGCCTGCTACTTGATCGGCTTGTCGCCGGCTCTCACCGGGCGGGCGAGTCGGGCGACGTCCGGCATTCCGGCCGGCTTTTCGCCGGGCTGGTAGACGCTTTTGGCGCCGGCGATGACGTCGTCCCAGTAGAACAGCTCGGGCTTGAGCTTCTGCTGGCTCAGCAGTTGGGCCTGGTCGAAATAGTGCGGCGAGCGAGGATCGCCGCTGGCGCCGAAGTTGACCACCGTCGCCCCGCGCACTCGCTCGCCGAACTCGAACACGCCCATGTACGTGTAGCCGATCACGCCGTAGTGTTTCGAGACGCTCTTGACGAACGGAATGTGAATCGTCGGGGTGTAATACTGCGTGAAGACGACGCCCATCGGGCCGTGAGCGCCGGCCGAAGGCAGGCTGGGGACTTTGTCGGAGAAGGGAACGCGCACCAGATCGGCGACGTTGGGATGGCGCTGAATGCGATACACGTCGCCCCAGGCCACGCGCCAATCGCCGTGCGCGGTCCGCAAAATCGCCGCCGCCTTGACCAGCGCCTTGAATTGCAACGGCAGATCGCCCGCGAAGCGCTCCTTGAGCGTCTCGCCGGGGTACGTGTTGCCGTAGAGTTGCTCGTACCAGGCCACGCACAACGTGGCCTGCGTCGAGTCGTGCGTCACGCGGCAGTCCCAATCGAGCAGGTGCTCGATATAGGGCTTCACCTGCGCGGCCAGTTCGGGATCGCATTGCTTGAGCTCCTCGAACGCCTTCGCATAAGCGGGCAGCTCGGTCAGCGCCCAGTAGAGCGTCGTATCGTAGGCGGCGGTTTGCAATTCGTCGAACGTCAGGCCGTGCATTTCACCGAGCAGCTTGCGCGAGAGCTTGGCCCGCCGCTTGTCGTCGTGCTTGTCCTCGACCATGTAGGGCGGAAAGGCGTTGATGTCGGGGTTTTCGTCGTCGGTCGTCGTGAACGGCGACGAATTGCAGTTTTGCACGTAGCCGGCCGCGGGGTTCAGCAATTGCGGCAATTCGTCGAGCGTATGGTAGCCCTGCCACTCGGTGCGCGGGTCGCTGCCGTCGACCGGCTTGCTCCAGTCGAACTGCGGATCGCGCCGCGGAATCGCGCCGTTGTAGAGAAAAAAGACGTTGCCTTCGCAATCGGCGTAGACGGCGTTCATGATCGGGAAGTTCAAGCTCGCCATGCCCGCCTTGAATTCGTCGAGATTCCGGGCCCGCACCAACTGGTCCATTTGCTCCAGCAGCAGCGATTCCTCCAAACGGCCGATGCGCACGGCCAATTGATGCTCGTCGTCTTCCTTGGCCACGATCGGGCCGTGGTGCGTCTTGCGGAACGTGTAAACCTTTTCTTTGACGTCGCCGTGCGTCTTGACCTTGATTACGTCCTTCCATTCGACGGCCGTGCGGTAGCCGTCTCCGTAGCGATAATTCAGCGGATGCTGGGGGTCGTCGAACGTCTCTCGCCAAACGTCGGCGACGTCGGGCTCGTTGGTCGTGAAGCTCCAGCCGATGCGCTCGTTGTGCCCCATCGTCGGCAGCGGGCTGCCGAAGAACGTGGCCCCGGTGAAATTCCAACCCTCGCCGCTACGGAGGTGCGCTTCGTACATCTGCCCGAAGCCGAACCAGGGCTGGTGCGGGTTGGCGAACAGCATGGCATGGCCCGACTGAGTCCGCTGGGGAGCGATGGCCCAGGCGTTCGAGCCGGTCGCGGCGGCAATGATCGGATTGACTCGCGGCATGTAGTTGCTGTGCAGCCGCGTATAGCGGTACGTCAGTTCGAGCATCAATTGGCGGCCGCAAGCCAGCACTTGCCAGGGCTCGAATTCGGTGATCAGGCGGGGCTTGGTTTGCGGATTCGTCGCCAGGTAATAGTTGAGCCCCGCGACATAGGCTTCGCAGAGCGATTGCATGTCGGCGTCGAGCTGGGCGTAATCGGCCTTGCTCTTGGGCACGATCTCGAAGGCCCGGTTGAGCAGGTCCGAGTTGATGCCTTGCGGGCCGTAAGCTTCGGCATAGCGGCCAAGGCTGAGCAGATACGTGTCTTCGACTTGCCAGAAGAAATCTTCGGCCTGGGCGTAGGCAAAGGCGAACACGGCCGCTTCGTCGTTGTCGGCATCGATGTGCGGCACGCCGTAACCGTCGCGATAGATGACGGCTTGGCGAGCCAGTTCGGAAGCGGCGCCGCTGGAGGCGGGTTTTGTCGCAGGCTTGGCAAGCGCTGCACCGCCCGCCGTGGGGCGATCTGACGTTTCTGCCGCCGCGGTGTTGCCCTCTCCCGCCGAACAGCGCGATGGCGACAAACAGGTGCAAGCAAAACACGACAAGGGCAACGCGGCGAGCCAGATCGTCAAGCGTTTCGGCCACGCGGGCGCGGCGATGAGCAAAGCATACATCGGTTGAGAGCCTCCTGCCCGCCTTGGAGAAGTTCAAGCGCGCGACGGAATTCCCCAGGCTGGCGCCGGCCACCGCCTGGCGCCCGGAGAATCGAAACGGCGGATCGTACCTTGCGCCGCCGTTTGCGGGCAAGGTCGAAATCAAGCCGCCTGGCTGGTCGTAGCCGTATGAACTTCACCAAACGCAATGCTTGCAGCTTTCATGCCGCGAAAGCTCTAAGCGACTGCCTGTAACATGCAGCCCGCCTATTTTGCCGTCTCGCCCGCAGTTGGGGCGGCGGCTGGCGCCGCTGGAGGCGGGGTTTGGGCTGCCGCAGGCGCCGCCGGGAAGACCTCGGCCCAGGCCGTGATTGGCTTCCAAAGCTTCAGCGAGTCGCTATGGCTGCCGGTCGCTAGCACCTGCCCGTTGGGGGAGAAGGCCAACGCCCAGAGTGAGCCTTTATATCCTCCCAGCGTGGCCGTCTCCTGCCGGGTTTCCAGGTTCCAGATCTTCACCGTGCGGTCGTGGCTGGCGGTGGCCAGCGATTTGCCGTCGGGCGTAGGGCGAATGGCGACGATCCAGTTGTGGTGCCCCGACATGGCGCCGATCTCTTTGCCTTCGGCCGTGTTCCATAGCTTGACCGTGCGATCGTAGCTGCCGGTGGCCAGCGTCTTTCCGTCGAGCACGAAGGCGACCGACGAGACGACGTCGGTATGGCCTTCGAGTTTTTTGGTCATGGCGCCGTCGGCCGCATTCCAGAGCATCGCGGTCTTGTCGCCGCTGCCCGTGGCGATGATTTGACCATCGGCCGAAAACGCAACGCTGGTCACGCCGCCCGTGTGTCCTTTGAGCGTGAGCTTTTCGGCCGGCGGCATCGCCGCCATGTTCCAGAGCTTGACCGTCGTGTCTTCGCTGGCGGTGGCCAGCGTCTGGCCGTCGGGCGAGAAGGCCACGGCGGTGATCCAGTGCTTGTGCGCCGGCAGCGAGGCGATCTCCTTGGCGCCAGCGACGTCCCACAGCTTGAGCGTGCCGTCGTAGCCGGCGGTGGCCAAGGTCTGGCCGTTGGGCGAGAAGGCCACGGCCCAGATGATCGTGTTGTGACTGCCGAGCGTGGCTTTCAATTGGCCCGTCGCCGGATCCCAAAGCTTGATTTCGCCCGGCCGGTAGAGCAGGCTTTGGCCGCCGACGCTGGCCAGCGTGGCGCCGTCGGGCGAAAAGGCCAACGCGGTGACCCAAGTGGTATAAGTCGTCAGCGGCGGCGCCTCGGCCTTTGCCGTCCCGGCCAGATGGGCAAGCGCCGCCGCGCCGAGCACGGCCGCGGCGCCCAGGCGCCCAAGCAGCGAGCGAGGCGAGCGATGAGGTTTCGAGCAAAGCGAAGAGAGCATGGCGTTTCTCCGAGGCGATTGATCCAGAAGGATGGCGCGGGGTTCGATGAGCCGTTACGACTTGCCCAGATAGTATATCATTCTGTCTTATCCGCCGCTCCAAGGAAACGGATCTCGTAGGTCAGGCTTTCCAGCATGGCGCCACGTCGGCCTGGAAAGCCCGACCGACGTGTCGTTAGCCGCTCTTGGGCCAGAACCTCCCCCTCCCCGCGATCGAACGATCCGTGGTCCGTGTATTCGCTAATGAGCTCCCTATCCAGTGAATCGAAATTGGGTCTCATTGCCCGACGTCTTGTCGGGACATCCTGATTCGCCCCTCGGAGCTTGGAGTCGGTCCAGAAGTCGTCGGGGATATAGGAACTCGCGTGAATTCTCGATTTTTCGTTGCCGGGACGCTTGACAAAACGATTCCGCGGACGGACAATCGCCCGCGTCTGAGGGGGCTCCCCTCGTTGCCTCAGGCATTCGCACGGTTCGCTCCTTTCCTAGAAAGGGTCGCGTCACGTCGTATGCCCGTCATCTCTCACCGTCGTTGCGCAAAGCACGTCGCTCCTTCGAGACACTGGAAACCCGCATCGCGCCGAGCGATACCCTGCTGGTGCTGGGCGCAGCCATTGCGGCCGCCCGGCCCGAAACCATGTTGATCGCGCCGCCGAAGCCAGCGACGCCCCGGCAGCCGTGGGCGCCTGAGAAGATGGAAGTCGCGGTCCCGTCGATTCCCTCGACTCTCCCTCCCGAGGCGAACGCGCGAGCGACCGTCGCCCCAGAAGCCGCCGCCCCGCAAGCTGTCGACGAGTTGTTCCGCGACGAGCTCGATCTCGACTTCTCGATCGAGCTCGGCGACAGCCTTGGCCCGGACGTTCCCGCCCAAGAGCCTGCCGCTCCCCGCCCTGCCGCGCCACTCAGCCTGGGGATCGGGACTAGCCCGAGCCCGGCCCCAGGCAGTGGCAGCGGTGGCAGCGCAGGCGGGAGTGGCGGCGGCGGCGGCTCTCATAGCCCGAGCCAGGCATTGACGGGCACGACCGACGTGGTGCATGCGGCCGCGCCGGCGCCAAACACTTCGAGCACTGTTTCGCCGATGGACTTCGGGCCTGTCGCCAACGATGACTACTATCAGGTAGCCCATGACGATGTTGTCAGCGATAATGTGTTGACCAACGACAGCGGATTCGGCACGGTTTATCTCGACAGCCTGCCGACCTTGGGGACGGTAAGCATGGACCAGGGC
>DATKRK010000201.1:0-11821 GCA_035532215.1 Pirellulales bacterium
AGCATGCAGTACTGGTCGAAATGCAGTTGCCGATTGCCGGCCTTGTCTCGTGCGCAAGCCTCGTCACGCAGCCGTTCGAGCAGGCGCGAGACCGCCTCGATAAACTTCAATCCCCCGACGTCCTGCTCGCGAATTTCGGACCGCCTCTATCCAGCCATGCCTGTGCCTGCCAAAATGACCGATCAATCGCCCGGTCATCCGGAGGCGCAAATATCGTGCCGAACAGGATTGGAACGCCTCCCCTTAATCCCACCCCTGGATTGCCGCCAGCCATGAAATTCCGCCTGTTGATCGTCGCTGTCGCCGCGTTGGCCTCGTTCGGCGCCGATTCGCGCCGCAGCAGTCTTCCGTCGAGCGATTGGCCGGCCTGGCGCGGCCCGCACCGCGACGGTCTCTCCAGCGAGCGTGGGCTACTGCAAACCTGGCCCGAAGCAGGGCCGAAGCTGCTCTGGAAAGCGAGCGGGCTGGGCGAGGGGTATTCGACCCCCAGCATCGCCGGCAAGCTGATCTACGAGATGGGCAACCGCGAGGGCCAGGAGTTGCTCCTGGCCTTGGACCGCACCCGGCAAGGCGCCGAGGTCTGGGCGACGGAAATTGGGCCGGTGCGGCACGGCGGAGGCGGCTATGCCGGACCGCGCTCGACGCCGACCGTCGACGGCAACCGCGTTTACGCCCTGGGCTTGAATGGCGACTTGGTTTGCTGCAACGCCTTGCAGGGCGACATCGTCTGGCGGCACGATCTGGTTAAGGAATTCGGCGGCAAAGTCGGCGGCTGGGGCTACGCCGAAAGCGTGCTCATCGACGGCCCCTGGCTGATCTGCACGCCGGGCGGGCAGCAAGCCACCTTGCTCGCGCTGCAAAAGAAAAACGGCAAGCCCGTTTGGCAAGCGCCGGTCGGCGATATCGCCGACTACGCGTCGATCATCAAGGTCGAAATCGGCGGCGTGCCACAGTACGTACAGTTCACCAAAAAAGGCGTGATCGCCGTGAACGCCAAGAACGGCGATTTCCTCTGGCGCTACGACGCGCCGGCCAACGGCACCGCCAACGCTTCGACGCCGCTATTCGCCGACGGCGACGTGTTCGCCGCCTCGGGTTACGGCGCCGGCGGCGGCCTGGTACACGTCGAACGCAATGGCAAAGAGTTCAAGGCCGAAGAGGTGTACTTCACCAAGGAGATGAAGAACCACCACGGCGGCATGCTGCTCTTCGACGGCTACTTGTACGGCAGCGACGATCCGGGCGTGCTGACCTGTCTCGACTACAAGACCGGCAAGACGCAGTGGAAAGACCGCAGTTGCGGCAAGTGCTCGCTGACCTACGCCGACGGCATGCTGTTTTGCCGCAGCGAGAAAGGCCCCGTGAGCCTGGTGCGAGCCACGCCCGAGAAGTTCGAGTTGCTCGGCCGCTTCGAACAACCCGATGCCAGCGGCAAGCCGAACTGGCCGCACCCGGTCGTCGCCGACGGCCGGCTCTACCTGCGCGATCAGGACAACTTGTTCTGCTACGACCTCCGAGGGGACGCGGAATGAGGCAAGTCGGAAGACGGCGAAACCCTCGCTTTCCGACCTCCGAGTTCCGACCTTGTTCAAATCTGGTAGTTCGTCATTTCCGGCGACTGCTCTTGTTCGGCACGGATCCGCAGCTTGGGCTTTTCGAGCACGACGGTCGTGCGCGGATCGACGCTGCGGGTGAGCCAAACGCTGGAGCCGATCACCGCATCGTGGCCGATCACGGTCGCCCCGCCGAGGATCGTGGCGTTGGCGTAGATCACTACGCGGTCTTCGATCGTCGGGTGCCGCTTCGTGCCGCGCACCAGATTGCCCTCGCCGTCGGTGGCGAAGCTCAAGGCGCCGAGCGTCACGCCCTGGTAGAGTTTCACGCGGTCCCCGATCTCGCACGTCTCGCCGATCACGACGCCCGTGCCGTGATCGATGAAGAACCGCTGGCCGATCTGCGCGCCCGGATGGATGTCGATGCCCGTCTTGCTGTGGGCCCATTCGGTCATCATCCGCGGGATGAGCGGCACGTCGAGGTTCCAGAGCAGGTGGGCCAGCCGATACACGGTCACGGCTTCCAGCCCTGGATAGCAGAAGATCACCTCGTCGGGGCAGCGCACGGCCGGGTCGCCCTCGTAGGCGGCCTGCACGTCGAGCGCCAGCATCCGTCGCAGTTCGGGCAGTTGCTCCAGGAACTGGATCGCCTTGGCCTGGCCGAGGGCCTCGAAATCGGCTTCGAGATCGCGATGGCAATCGCGGACTGCTTCGTGCCGCAGAGCCCGGCCGATCTGCGTGGTCAGCTTGTCGTGCAGGCCATCGATCAGGTCGCCGACGTGATACGTGACGTTGCCCAGGTGCAAACCTTCGCGACGGCGATAGCCCGGATAGAGGATCTCCTTGAGTTCCTCGACGATCTCGATCACCACGTCGTAGTTCGGCAGCGGGCAGTGGCCCAGGTGATTGATCGTGCCGACCTCGGTGTAGGTCTCGACGATGCGGCTGGTCAGCTCGGGCAATTGTTCTTTCAGGCGGAAATCGGAAGCCATGGCTCAACTACTCCCCGCCGCGGCGACCGGCTGTTAAGCCCGAGGGCGCGCGGCAGAAGGAAAACAAAGAGAAACCCAACGGGGCGCGGGCGAGAAAGAAAGCGTCCGGTTATTCCGGACAGGAGCACGCCGGACAAGAACACGGCGCACCAGCGAAGCGGGCCAATTCCATCAACAGCCTGCGGTTCATGATGAATTCCGCCTGTAAGCCCAAGCTTGCCCGGCAAGCGAAAGTGTTGGCGAACCCGCCGCCGATCGCTCGTAAAGCATGCCCGTTAAGTTTCGCGCATTCGCCTTGAATTGCCCGGCATCATGCCTTACTGCGGCAATCCTAGGCGGTACGACCGCCAAAATCAAGCCATCTGGAAACTGTGTTCGGCTCGGGGGCGCCGCGGAATTGAGGCAAAATCGCGGATAGGGCAGGGGGGGAGTAGGTTGCCCGCCGCAGCTTTTAGGGAACAGGAAAGCGGCGGCAAGCGAGTCGCTCCTTGCCGGACTAGTGCTTTGTCAGGTCTAGGAATTGGGGATAGCAATTTCAAGCAGCGGGGGTGGCTGGCGGCAGAGCGAAGCGATGCCCCAGCGTACTGGGGCTTCGCCGAGGCTCAGACCCAGCCACCCGCCTACCCAACAATTAAGACCTGACAATGCACTAGCGGCTACTCCCAGCCGAGCCGCTGGCGGACGAACTGCAAGGCGCCGAGCATCAAGAACAAGGCCAGGAAGCAAAACCCCATCACCGCCGGGACCAGCCAGGGCGGGTCGAAGTACAGACCGAAAACTTTCCAGCACGCTTGCCAGGCGAGCACGATGACCAACGTCGCCAGGCACAAAAAGGGCCCGTAGGGAATCTGTCGGCCGCCGCCCAAGATCAATTGGGCCAGACCGAGCGCCAGTCCAAGACAAGGCGCCAGGAAGAAAATCAGCACGCAGGCCTGCCAGCCGACGAACGAGCCGATCGCCGCCATCAGCGTCACGTCGCCGAAGCCCATCGCCTCCTTGCGCAGCGTGACGGCGCCGATCACCCGGACCAGCCAGATCAAGCCGCCGCCGGCCGCCAGTCCGATGAGCGAAGTCAGCAGGCCGATCCAAGGCAACCCGCCGGCGCGCCAAACCAGCACGATGCCCGCGGTTCCCAGTGCAAAAGCCGCCGCGACGAACTTGAAATTCGACGATCGCAGCGCGCAAGCGACGAACAGCCGCACCGCTTTCGCCCAGCCGCGGCGCGGCAGCCAGAGCCAAGGCAGCAGGGCGGCGCACCACATCCAAAAGCAGGCCAAAGCGATGAGCAGCGAGAAGATTTGCGGCGCGCCCTGCAACGCCGCTGGCCAGTTGGCCAGATCGCAGCCGGGAAAAGCCGCCGAGACGATTTCGATCTGCTGCTTGCCGGCGGGGAGGGCGACCACGTAACCCGGCATGAACGAACTGGGAAACACAGCGGCCAAGATCAACCCGGCCAGCGCCGCGGGCATCGTCACAGCATCGGGGATCGTCTGTTCGTCGAAATCGATGAACGTGCCGATTAGTAGCAGCGTGAACAGCAAGACGTGCCCGGCGTAAGCAACGTGCAGAGCCGCCCAGGTGTCGGCATTAAGCGCCAAGGGCAGCGCCCCGCCGCCCGGCAGCAGAGCCAGCCGTTCGATCTCCCAGTAGTACAGTCCGGCGAACAATCCGCCCGCGAGCAATTCGACGACGATCGGCCGCAGCCAGAAGCCGCGTCCCAACTCGCCGCTTTTGCGCCGCAAGCGCCGCCAGCCGTAGAGCGGCAGCAGATCGAGCCAGTGGCTTTTGTCGTCGCGCGGATGACGGCGAAGCCAAGGACTTTCGCGCCGCGGCTCGAACGCCCAGGCGTAAATCGCCGAATTCGCCAGGTTGCCCGCCCAAACGCCCACGAAAAACAACGTCAACAACCGAAATCCAATCGGCACAGCGAGGATGACGTTCACGTCGGCGCCTTCTGCGGGGAAAGCTGTAAACGATCGATGATCTCGACGGCGATCGCCGGGGGCGTTTTGCCTTCGGTGTCGATCTCGATCTCGGCGCACTGGCGATAAAGGGGTTCGCGCTCGCGCAGCAGTTCGATCACTTCGGCCGCGCCGCCCGCGGTCGTCAGATTCGGCCGGCGCCCGGCCGTCGTAGCGTCCTGCGCTACGCGCCCGAGGATCGTTTCGACTGCAGCCCGCAGCCAGACGACGCGCGCCCGTTCGGCGAGCACTCGGCGGTTTTCTTCGCGCAGCACGGCGCCGCCGCCGGCCGCCAGCACGACGTTCTTGGGGCCGAGCAACTCGGTCAGCACCTGCGATTCGAGATCCCGAAAAGCGGCTTCGCCGTCGTCGGCGAAAATGGCGGCGATCGACTTGCCGGCCCGCAGTTCGATTTCCACGTCGGCATCGACCCAATCCAGCCCGATCGCCAAGCCCAACTGCCGCGCCACGGTCGTTTTGCCGGCGCCGCGATAGCCGATGAGAGCCAGGCGGAGCGGCGCGCCGCAGGCGTCAGCCGGCGAGCCGGAGGCGTCAGCCTCCGGGTGCGCGCCGGTACGACCCGGAGGCTGACGCCTCCGGCTCGCCTGGGTCGTCTCGTCCGGGTTCGATCCGTGTTTCATCCGTGGCTAAACCACTAATATTTCGCGGGGCCAATGGCCCGCTTCAGCACGTCGCGCATCAACTCGGCCGGCGGCTCCTGGTCGGTAAACAGCTTGAACTGCAAGGCGGCTTGCCGAATGAACATGTCGACGCCGGTGATCACCGTACAACTGCGAGCGCGGGCGTCCTTGATCAAGAGCGTGCTCTCGGGGTTGTAGACCGTGTCGAAAACCAGCATCGAGGGCTTCAGATAATGCTTGTCGTAAGGCGTTTCGTCGACGTGCGGGTGCATGCCGACCGGCGTGCAGTTGACGAGAATATCGACCCAGAAATTGTGTCTCGTGCTCCACTCGACGGCCTTGATGTTGATCGCGCCGGCCAGGCGGTCGGCCCGCTCGCGCGTGCGGCTGGCGACGACGACTTCGGCCCCGCGACGCTGCAAGCCGAAAGCGATGGCTTTCGCCGCGCCTCCGGCGCCCAGCACCAGGGCCACCTTGCCGTTGAGATCCTCAGGATTCGAACTTCCGGCTTCTGCCAGGGCGGCGGCGAGGCTGTCCATCGCCGCGCGATAGTCGGTGTTGTAGCCGGCGGTTTGCTCGCCCTCGAACAACAGCGTATTGGCGGCGCCGACGCCGCGAATCGCGCCGTCGACCTTGGTCACCCGTCTCAGCACCGCCTCTTTGTGCGGAATCGTCACGCTCAGGCCCTTGATGCCCAGGGCCGGGCAGTCGTCGAGAAAACTGTTCAAGTCTTCGCGCGGAATGCGAAACGGCAGATAGACCTTGTTCAACCCGCGTTCGCTAAAGGCGACGTTGTGGATCAGCGGACTGAGGCTGTGGCCGATCGGGTCGCCGATCACGCCGTAGACTTCGGTCTCCGCATTGATCTGGTCGTATCGGTAGACGTCTCGCATCTGCTCGAAGCTGAGTTGGCCCGGGGCCAAGGCCCGCTCGTGATGGAACGTGGCGTAGCTGAACGGCGCGCCGTACCGGCCGCACAGCACGCGCGTGGCGACGCCGATATCGCCCATGCACATCCCGACGGTCGGCACTTGGCTGTTTTTCACCAACTGCAACATCCGCAGATTGTCGTGCGGATGATTGGCCAACGTGGCGATTTTGACGACGTCGGCGTCCAGCGCGGCCAGCCGCGCGTGGACTTCTTCCAGGTTGTCGGGCGTCTTGCGGAAGTCGTGCAGACTGACGATGCGCTTGGTCTTGCCATATCGCGGGATAGCCGCGGCGGCGTCTTCCTCGAGATCGACGTATTCGACGCCTTCGGCGATGGCGCTACGCAAGATCATTCGCCGCTCGTCTTCCGAGCCGCTGTATTTGCCGCCGTCCTGCGGCCGGCGCAGGGTGACGATCACCGGCCCCGGACGATCGGGCAGCAGCCGCTTCAAATTGACCTGGCCGTTGATATAGTCGAGACGCAACTCGACGAGCGGAGCGCCCTGCTCGACCAGGTGTTTGTGCTCGGCGATTACGTGGCGATGGCGTCCGCGTCCGATACTTACGCAAATCATAGGCAGGCGAAGCGTTGAATTCAGCGGTCGGGCGAATCCGGCGGCCGTCGCCGGCTGTTCCTGTCGCCCAAACTTGGTCGGAAAGCCCTCTATTGTAACCTAAATTGCGGACGAATGCTCGGGGCGGAGTCCAGGCTTTTGGGCCGAATTTGTCTGCTGCGGCCGCCGCCAAACGCCTCTCGGCCGGGCTGGGGCGAAAGCGGGCAAATACTTGCGGCCCTAATTTTTCTGTGGCATATTCTGGGCTAAGACCATTTTTTCAAGCGCCGCAGTTGGGAGGATCCCCGAGGCAATGCAAATCTGGCCGGCGATTGATCTACGCGGCGGCAAATGCGTCCGCTTGCAGCAGGGCGATTACGACCGCGAGACGGTCTTTGGAGACGATCCGGCGGCCATGGCCAGACGTTGGGTCGCCGAAGGCGCCGAGTGCCTGCACCTGGTCGATCTCGACGGCGCGCGCGACGGACGCCCGGCCAACTTGCCGGCGGTCCGCGCGATCCTGGAAGCCGTCAAGATCCCCTGTGAATTGGGAGGCGGCATCCGCGACGAGGAAACGATCGGCGCGCTGGCGGAAATCGGTCTGGCGCGGCTGGTGATCGGCACCAAGGCGGTGGCCGATTCCGACTGGCTGCGCCGCATGGCCCGGAAGTTTCCCGGCCGACTCGCGCTGGGAATCGACGCCCGCAACGGCCGCGTGGCCACCGCCGGCTGGCTGGAAACCAGCGACGTGCCCGCCGCCGAACTGGCTCGGATCTTCGCCGGCGAGCCGTTGGCCTCGTTGATCTATACGGACATCGCCACCGACGGCATGCTCGCCGGGCCGAATTTACAAGCGATGGCCGAAATGCGCGAAGCCACGGCGTTGCCGTTGATCGCCTCGGGCGGAGTCGCCACGGCCAAAGACGTAACGGCGCTGGCCGCCTTGCGCATGGACGGCTGCATCATCGGCCGGGCATTGTACGAAGGAAACCTGAAATTGGCCGACGCGCTAGCCGCGGCCGGGGAGGTGCAGACCCGCTAAAGGCGATCAAGAAAAAGTCCCCTCTCCCTCTGGGAGAGGGAAGCAGTTGCTTGGGGGACCGTTCGGCTCGAGGCCTGTTCACGAGATGGCCGATCACGAGATGGCAGTTCTTGGTAATCGCACAAGGAAGCTTCCATGGCGCAACGCAGCATCGCAGATATTCGCAACATTGTTTTTTGCGGCCACGGTTCGGCCGGAAAGACCACGCTCGTCGACAAGCTGTTGATGAAGACTGGCGCCGTCAATCACCCGGCCAGCGTGGACGACGGCACGAGCATCTGCGACTTCGACGAGGAAGAGAAGCACCACAAGTACACCGTCGAATCGAGCCTGGTACACTTCGAATACGGCGGCAAGCACTTTCAAGTCATCGACACGCCGGGCTACCCCGACTTCATCGGCCAGACGATCGGCGCCATGCGGGCCGTCGAGACCGCGGCCATCGTAATCAACGCCCATTCGGGCATCGAAGTCAACACGCGGCGCGTGTTCAGAGAAGCCGGCAAAGCCGGTCTGGGCCGCATGATCGTGCTCAGCAAGATGAACGGCGATAATATCGACTATCCGGCCCTGCTGGAGAGCATCAAGTCGATGTTCGGCCCGGCCTGCATTCCGCTCAATGTGCCGCTGGGCCTGGGAAGCGACTTCCACGGCGTGGCCAGCACGCTGCACGTGCCGGCCGACGTGAAAGGCGCCTTGATCGATCCGGCCACGATCAACACGGCCTTGATCGAAGCCATCATCGAGCACGACGAAGAAGCCACGGCCAAGTACTTCGAAGGCGTGCCGCCCAGCGACGAAGATCTGCCGCGATTGGCGATGGAGGCCGTCGCCGAGCGGAATCTGATTCCGATCGTCTGCGTGGCCGCCAAGGCCGAGATCGGCGTCACCGAACTGCTCGACGCCCTGACGATGTTCGCCGAGCCGCCCAGCCAGATCGTGCGAAAGGCGAAAACCGAAGAAGGCGCCGAGGTCGAAGTCAAGCCTGATCCGGCCGGGTCGCTGGTGAGCCAGGTGTTCAAGACGCGGATCGATCCCTTCGTCCAGAAGCTCAGTTTTTGCCGCATCTTTTCCGGCACGCTCAAGAAAGACGAGACGATCACCGCCTCGACGGCCCGCAAGGGGCTCAAGGTCGCGCAGTTGTTGCGCGTGCAAGCGAACCACACCGAAGCCATCGACTCGGCCGGGCCGGGCGAGATCGTGGCCCTGGCCAAACAGGAAGACCTGCACACCGGCTCGACCCTGGGCGCCTGGCAGATGCCCCCGATCGATTATCCGCGACCGATGGTCGGCCTGGCCGTCACGCCCAAGAGCCGCGGCGACGAAGGCAAGCTTTCGACCGCCCTGCACAAGCTGATCGAAGAGGACTCGACGCTCCGGCTCGACCGCGATCCGCAGACCAAAGAGCTGGTCATGACCGGCATGAGCGAGTTGCACTTGCAACTTTTGCGCGAGCGGCTCAAGCGCCGCGACAAGGTCGAGGTCGACACGCACGAGCCGAAGATTCCCTACCGCGAGACGATTCAAGCGACCGCCGAAGGCAGCTACCGGCACAAGAAGCAGACCGGCGGGCGCGGCCAGTTCGGCGAAGTCCATATTCGCATGTATCCGTTCCCTGAAGGAACGAAAATCGAAGAGTTCCTCACCAAGGAGCGTTTCCCCTCGATGCGCAGCCACCACTACGACCAAAGCCACAACTTCGTCTGGGTCGACTCGATCGTCGGCGGCACGATTCCCAACAATTTCTTGCCGGCCGTGCAGAAGGGCTTCATGGAACGCATGGAGCGCGGCGTGATCGCGGGCTACAAAGTGAAAAACGTCTGCGCCGAGGTCTTCTTCGGCAAACACCACCCAGTCGATAGTTCGGAAGCCGCCTTCAAGACGGCCGGCTCGATGGTCTTCCGCAACGTATTTCAGCAGGCCAAGCCGAGCCTGCTCGAACCGATCGTGATATTGCACATCACGGTGCCTGGCTCGAAGCTCGGCGACATCAACAGCGACATGTCGGGCCGCCGCGGCCGCGTGCTCGGCATGGATTCGGCCGGCGGCGACTTGCAAACCGTCACTGCCGAAGTTCCCCTGGCCGAAGTGACGACCTACGCCCGGGCGCTCTCCAGCATGACCGGCGGGCAGGGCAGTTACACGATGGAATTCAGCCGCTACGACGTCGTCCCCGGCAACGTGCAGAAAGAGATCATCGAAAAGGCCGTGCTGCACCCAGAAGAGGAGGAGTGAGGGCAAGGGGGAAGTCGGCAGTCGGAACGGGGCACGGAGGGCCGGGCGCCCTCGCCCGGCGGCTGCACGCAACTCGGTGTCACTGGCCACGTTTCTAGGCTGAGGGCCGATGAGCAACTCCATCGACGATTACCGGAAACGAGTCGAAAAACACCTTTCCCGACCCGAGCAACAGCCCGTTTTGGAAGTGGCGGCGGCGCTTTGCTACCCCTCGTTTCACCCGGAGACCCTGTTGCGGGCATGCCGTCAGGACGTCAGGACGGCAAGACGACAAGACGACAAGACGACATTCCGGCTCGTGACGCTGATAGAGAGCCTTTGGCATTCGAAACTCTCGAACCCAGAACTGATCGAAGAAGTCGCCGAAGCTCCGGTGGAAACCGCGCGCCGCTTCTGGCAAGCCATCGCCGACTTGGACCTGCCGACCATTCGAGTCGAGAAGTCTCTTGGCCTCGATGGGATGAGTATCTCGGTGGTCCATACCTGCGGCGACACTATGACCTCGTTCGAGACATGGTCCCCTGACCCCGGATCGCCTGAAGGGAAGTTCGTGGCGTTACTGTACAGCCTTGGCTGGGAATTGTTGAAGGAGCAAGCGAGCATTCAGCGATTGGAGCAGCTTCATGGATACTTGAGGCTTGGCTTGCCCGCACGAGTCATTCATGGCGAGGTGGCGACGTTGCGGCTTTTCGGTATCCTGTCGTCAAATGAAGCGAGAGAATTGAGGCAGCTATTTGCATCGATACCGCCTGGCACACCGCTCGTGCTCGATATGACGAACTTCGAGGGCATGGGAACGCTCCTCTATCCCATTTTTGCCGAGTTCGCAACTCGGCATCCGATCATCGGCTGGGCAGCCTCGGCAATTGCGAGGCGTCAAATCGAAGAGATGCAATTAGTCGAGCCGCACGTGTTCGACTCGACCGCCGATGCAGTTGAGTGGCTACTGGGCCGAACAAACCAACCTAAAAGTTGGCCTGGCTGGCCGCGCCGCAATACCGTCTAGGCTTGATCATCGCGGCCAGCCTAGGCGCGGGTGCGGCGTTCGCGTTTACTTGGAAACTCGCAGGCGGCCTCCGGGCATGGCGCAACCGGATGCGGCAGTCCGAATAAGAGGCTCCGCCCGTAGCCGGCGGTTTAGTCCCAGGCGTTCCGAATTCCGACCTCCGAATTCCGCGTTCCGAATTCCGAGTTGGCGTGAGCTAGGCTTTCTTATGCCCACGCTATTCGAAACCGTGACCAATCTCGCCGCTCAGGCCGACGTGGTTCGACGCCGGCGATATGGCGTGATTGAGGTCGTGGAAGGGACATTTCGTCTGTTGCGGTTGCGGCCGTTTCCGAAGTTCTATACGCCGCTCGATTTTTTCCTCCGCGGCGAGGGCTACCACCGTTCGCAACCGGGCGACCGCTGCCTGATGTACTACAACCAGCCGTGCAGTTTCAGTAATTTCCTGGCGCTCAAGTACGTCGTCTCGACCCGCGACGCCACATTGGCCACGTTTCGCGGAGCGCTCGACGTGCTAGACCAGATCGCGGAGATCAAAAGCACTGATGCGCTGCTTTGCGAGGTCGCCAACTTTCGCATCTCCGACCGGCTGCTGGCCCGCTGGGGCTGGGCACCCCACGCGCCCGCGCGTTGGCGCCGCAACTACATCAAGCGGTTTTACGGGGCCTACCCGCGCCGCGACGGCGGGACTCAACGCGATCCGTCGCGCACGAGTAGAGAATCAGGAGAACTAACCACTAATTCACTCTAATCCACGCTAATTATTGGCCTCCTCAGCAGAATTCGTGGGTGAATTCTGGTTCGGGGAGGGCCCCAAGTGCGTGGTACAAGGCGATTTGTTCGGCTTCGAAGGTGCGAAAGCCGTAGGCTTTTCTGGTAGTCAATTTGGCTTTGTTGTTGAAACCTT
>DATKRK010000202.1:0-15228 GCA_035532215.1 Pirellulales bacterium
AATCCGGCCCGCCTCATCGGCCGGCAACAAACACATTCCTTGTGCGCTCACGGTCACAGCCTCCTTGCTGCCTTGGTGGGTTCTTTTCCAAACCCCAAGGTACTCAAGGACTGTGACTTGCGCCTATTTCAACGGTATTGCCTTTAGCTCCCCTTTTCGCTGATCGCTTTTCCATCGCCGTCGTAGAATCGCCTTTGAATGATTTTACCCTTCTCGTCACGCTTTTCACTTGAAGAATTGGGCGCGCCCCTCGTCGGAAGATCGCCGGATCGCGGCATTTTGACGTTCCGAGGGCGATGCCAATTCCTTATCTACCATTCAACGCGGCCGTGGCCAGCGCCTCGTGCGTCGGCCCGTCGCGGCCCAACTCGCTGGAGAATACCACAATTGCCTCGACGCTGGCGACGCCGCCGGCGAAATCGGCATGTTCCGCCACGCGCTCGGCCAATTCTTGATTGCCGGGCCCGGCGCCGCGGACCCGGCCGAGGGTCAGGTGCGGGCGAAAACGGCGTTGCTCGCGGCGAAAGCCCAGCCCGGTCAACGCTCGCTCGACGGCGGCGTGCAATTCGATCATCTCGTCCGCGCCGCGGCCGATGCCCAGCCAGACCGTCCGCGGGTTGCGCAGATCGGGAAACACGCCGGCGCCGCGGGCCTCGATCTCGAACGGCGGCAAGTCGGCCACGGCGTCGCTCACCGCCTGGCAAAGCTCGGGGAGTTCCAGCAAGTCGACGTCGCCCAAGAACTTGAGCGTCAGGTGCATATTGTGGGGTTCGACCCAACGCACCTTGGCCGCCGTGGGGTTCAATCGCGAAATCAACTGCGCGGCCCGGGCGCGGATTTCGGGCGAAATCTCCACGGCCACGAAGGTGCGAACGGTGCGATTCATGTCAAACGAGCGACCCAGCCGCCGGCGAGCGAACTCAAGCCGTTCAGGACGGGCAAAGGTTCAAAAGCCCCGTAAAAGAACTCAGTTCAAAAGCTCAGCATTTGGCGGTATTCCTGGAGCCGGCGGTCGAGATCGGCGCGTTCGATCCGCTTCATCCGTTCGAGGCTGAAATCTTCGACGTTGAAACTGGCCACGACCACGCCATAGGCCAGCGCTTCTTTGAGCGTTTTGGGCTCGAAATTGCCTCGCGAGGCCAGATAGCCCATCATGCCGCCGGCGAAGCTGTCGCCGGCGCCGGTCGGGTCGATGACGTCGGGCGTCGGATAGGCCGGCATGACGTGCGTCTCATGGGCGCTGAAGAACATGGCGCCGTGCTCGCCTTTCTTGATGATTACGAATCGCGGGCCCATCTCGCGCACCTTGTGCCCGGCGCGAACCAGGTTTTCGTCGTCGGTCAGCAGCTTGGCTTCGCTGTCGTTGAGCACCAGGCCGTCCACGCGGCGGAGCAACTCCAGTAGCTCGTCGCGCTGGGTCTCGATCCAGAGATCCATGGTATCGGCCACGGTCAGCGTGGGGCTTTCCGCCTGATCGAGCACTTGCACTTGCAGCTTGGGCGAACCGTTGGCCAGGAACAAAAACTTGCTGCGCCGCGCGTCTTCCGACAATTGCGGGTTGAAATCGCCGAACACGTTGAGGTGCACTTCCAACGTTTCGCGGTCGTTCATGTTCGGCAGGTACTTGCCGCGCCAGCGGAAGGTTTTGGCCCCCGGCACGACCTGCAAGCCCGAGACGTCGATCTGGCGGCCTTCAAGCAGTCGCGTGTGCTCGGCGGGCCAATCGTCGCCGACGACGCCCACCAGCTTGACGGGCGTGAAGTAGCTGGCTGCATACGAGAAATAAACGGCCGAGCCTCCCAGCACGTCGTCGCGCCGGGCCGAGGGCGTCTCCACGCAATCCAAAGCGATCGAACCTACGACTAACAACGGCATTCGGGCGAATCCTTCTCGATGGCGCGTGCGGCGGACAAAAGCGAACGGTTGCGGCAATTATGGGCCTTTGCCCGGCCGACGCAAGGAGCGTCAGCCTTCGAGCGGGCTTTCGGCGATCAGAAATTCGCGCACCACCTGGCCGCCGATCAAGTGCTCTTGAATGATACGCTCGAGCACCTCCGGATCGCAGTTTCCGTACCAGGCGCCTTCAGGGTAGACCACGGCGATCGGCCCTCCTTCGCAGATCCGCAGGCAGCCGCTCTTGGTGCGGTAGACGCCGCCCTGGCCAACCAGATCCAGCTCTTTCAGGCGGCGTTTGAGATAATTCCAGGCTGCGCGCATCCGCTTCTGACCGGCGCATCGGGCCGTGCTCTGGTCGCAACACAGAAAGATATGCCGCCGGAGCCGGGAAAGGCCCAGTTTCTGGGCGGCTTCACGCTGCTTGACGAGACTTTTACGGGAGGCGTGGGAGGTCATGCTGCGTTTAGCATACGCCGCAGCCGCCGCGGCCGCCAACCACCCGCCGGTTTGGCAGCTTGCGCCGCCGGGGTTAAGATTCGCGACACGGCAAGCGCCGGCCCTGAGCCAAGGAGCCCCTATGGACAGCATTCAGAAGTGGTTTGCCAACGAACAACATTGGAAGGCTTTCGTCGAAACGTGCCTTAGACTGCTGGGCAACCTGACGTTGGCCCTGCTGATTCTGCTCGCCTTCTGGTTCGCGGCCGCGCTGCTGCAGCGGTTCGTGCTCCGTGTCGGCGAGCGAGCGCGGGTCAACGCCGACGTGCTGGTGCTGTTGGCTTCGACCGCCCGGCTGTCGGTGCTGGCCATCGGACTGGTCACGGCTTGCGGAACGCTGGGCGTCGACGTCTCGGCGCTCGTCGCCGGGCTGGGACTGACGGGCTTCGCCGTCGGATTCGCCGTGAAAGATATTCTCTCGAACTGGCTGGCCGGCGTCTTGATTCTGGTTTACGAACCTTTCCGCCGCGGCGATTACGTGAGCATCGCGGGGACGCCGGCGCTGTCGGGCTCGGTCGTGGCGATCGACTTTCGCTACACCAGCCTGCAGAGCGAAGACCAACTGGTGCTGGTGCCCAACGCCAACTTGTTCACCAAGGAAATCATCGTCAAGCGGGCGACACCGACGTAGACGCGGCATCCTTGCCGCGTTTTCGGCCCAATGTAGATGCGGCATCTTGCCGCATTTTTTTCCTGCAAGCGGCAGGGATGCCGCTTCTACATTAGGCGGCCGAGCGGCGATTCGCGGCTCGCTCGCGCGAAGAGGCGGCTCGGCGGTGGGGGCCTTGCAAGATGGGGTGCGGCAAGGGACCGAGGTCGACGTTAACCGCGCGTGCCTCGCGCCAGCGGCTCCAAGGCGCTACGATGAGCCGGTCGCCCAACGGCGCCACGGCGCCGGCGGCCCAGACGAATGAAATTGGCTCGAGGGGGATGCGAAACCGGGCTGAGACGATCGTCAGCGTGTGAAACGCGGCCACGACGCCGAACATGGCCCACGTCGGCCACAACCGGCGCCACTGCGAGCGCAGGGCCAACGAACCGATGCCGGCCAAGGTCAGCCAGACGACGGTGGCGATGCGGTAGACGCGATGGGCCGTTTTGGGGTTCGTCTCGTCGAACAGCAGAAAGTAGCGCAGCCGCCGGGCGCAAAGCCGCAGATAGCGGCCCGACTGATAGCGAACGAAGTCGCACGCGCGGCTGAACAGCAACCGCGAACGCTCGGGCTCGCTCAGGCCGGCGAACTCGCGATAACCGCCAGGCGCCAGCAGCACGTCGTCGATGTAGAGCGTTTCGTGCCGCGCCTCCCACAACGCTCGGTGCATCTCCGCCAGGCTGCCGTCGTGGCGGGTGCGTAAAAATTCGGCCGAACGCTTGGGGATCTTATCGGTGCCCCAGCTTGCCGGATTGTTGCCTTGCCAGAAGGCATAGCCAAAGGTCGACTTGACGAACACCGGCTCGCCGTGGACCTGATAATTTCGCCACAGCCAGGGGGCGATGACCGCTGCGGCGACGGCGGCGAGCAGAAATTGTCGGCCGATGCGGGCCGCGAATTCCCCCTCTCCCAAAGGGAGAGGGAGTTTTTGCGGTAACGAGCGATCGCTGTGCCAAAACATCCAGGCCGCGAACGGCAAGGCTAAGGCCAGGATCGGCTCGATCAATAGCAGCACGCCGGCCAAGACGCCGGCGAGCGCGGCTTTGCGCCAGGGATTGATCCACTGGGGCGAGGCGACCAGGGCGAGCAACAGCGTCAGGCACAAGGCAGCCCAGAGGGCGACCTGAATGTGCGTGACCATGTAAACGTGCGTTGGATAGACCGCCGCGCCCCAGCCGGCGACCCAACCCGTCGTGGACCTGTCGGGCACGAGCGACCAGGCGAGTCTGGCGACGGCCAGCGCCAGCCCGGCGCCGGCGACGCATTGGAGAACTTGCATCGCCAACAGGGCCCGCGGCGAGCCGGCGCCAAACGCGCGATAGCACGCGGCCAACAGCGCCGGGTATAAGGGCGCCTGTTGCGAGGTCGGCCCTTCGACGCCCAGGAACTTCACCGAGAAGCCCCGCCCGGCGAGCAAATTCTCGGCGATTTCTCCGTGTTCGTAAGCGAAATCGCCCCGAGACGCTTGAGCCACGCTCGCCACGACGGCGAGCCGCAGCCCGAGCGCGGTCGCCGCGAGCAATGCCAAGCCGAGGTATCTACGCGAGCGGAACATATCGCCGGCCGAACTAGAAAAACGTGCGGAATCGGGCGGCAATTCTAACGCCGGCCGGGCCGGCCCAACCAGAGCACTTTTACGGATCCCGGCGATCGGGGTGTATGTAGGGGTTCGCGGCAAAGGCCTGTAGGGCACGCCCTCTGTGGCGTGCCGTGAAAAGCGGGAATCGCGCCGATTCGCGCTTCCCGGAACGCCGCGGAGGGCGTTCCCTACAGTATCAACCGCGCGAACCCGTTCTTACGCCTCAGCGGTCGAGCGGTCGAAGCCGAAGGGAAAGGAAAGCTCGCCCGGCCGGCCACTTTGCCGCGAGCGCCATCGAGAAAGTCTCAAGCCACGACGTCCCCTTGCGTCCAGCTTCCGTCGATCAGACGCCACATCTTGCCGTTGGGGTTTTTGTCTTGCAGGGCGGGCGGCAAACGGCCGGGCCGAACGTTGTCGTAGCAGGCGAGCATGGCGAAGCGGTGCAGCGAGGCGGGAATGCCCACGGCCGTGAACCCCGGATGGCCCGTAGCGGGATAAGGGCCGCCGTGGTTCATCGCCGGGCTGACGGCCACGCCGGTCGGCATTTTATCGTTCAGCAGCCGGCCGACCCGCGGGCGGAGCCGAGGCGCCAGTTGGTCGTAGATTGCATCGTCGCCGCCCGCCGTGTCGGAATAAATGCAGCCAGTCAGATTGCCTTCCAGGCGATCGAGCACCTGGCCGGCTTGGGCCGCGTCGTCGGCGACCACGAACAGCGAGACGTTGCCGAAGGCCTCGCTTTGCAGCCGCTCGGGTTCCGCCAGGAACTGACTGGCGGAGGCTCGCAACAGCGTGTTGGCAAATCGGTAGCCGGGGCCTTGGGCCGATTTGCCGCCGACGAGCGGTTGGGCGCCGGCTTGGGTCAATTCTGCGACGCTGTGCTGGAGCGAGTGGGCCACGCCTTTCGAAAGCAGCGTACCGACCGGCGCGGCCGAGAACCGGTCGCCGACGGCGGCAATGAACTTTTCACTCGCGTCGCCGGCCAGCAGCACGACCACGCCCGGATTCGTGCAGAACTGGCCGGTCCCCATCAGGCAACTGCCGGTGAATTCGTCGGCGATTTTATCGGCGCGTTCGGCCAAAGCGCCCGGCAACACGACGACCGGATTGATGCTCGACAGCTCCAGATAAATCGGCTTGCCGGCGGCGTCTGCGGCCGCCTTCAGCTTGAGTCCCGCCGAGCGGCTGCCGGTGTAGGCAATGGCCCCAACGCGAGGGTCGGAGACGAGCCGCTCGCCGTCGACGTGGCCGGTGCGGTAGAGCAACTGCACCGTACCCGGCGGCATGCTGGTTTCGTCGGCTGCGGCTTGGGCTGCTTCGGCGAACAGCCGCGTCGTGCCGGGATGCGAGCTGTTGGCCTTGGCGATCACCGGGTTGCCGGCCGCGATCGCCGCGGCAAAGTCGCCGCCCGAGATGCTGCCGAACGCGAAGGGAAAATTGTTCGGGCCGAACACGCAGACCGGCCCCAGCGGCAGGTAGCACGAGCGAATGCCGGCTTTGGAATCGATCGTCGCCAGGCGCCACGAGCCTTCACGAGCGGCCGCCGCCGCTTGCCGCAATTGGCCCGTGGTTCGCGGCAGCTCAACGTCCGCCAGCCGCGGGTAGGCCGGGTAGGCCGTTTCGTCGTGAGCCATGGCTACCAGTTCGTTTTTGCGGCCCTCGATCCGCTCGGCGTAGCGTTCGAGAAACGCGGCCAGGTCGTCCGGCGACGACTGCCGCAACGCTACGGCCGCTTCTGCGGCGGCTTCCAAGGCGGCGTTGCAATCGGCCCACGCGCTGACCGGGTACACGGCGGGTAACGCCTCGCCCGTGGCGGGATTCTCCGCTTGGAACGTGCTTGCGGCTTGGGAGGCTTGCCATCGACCGCGGATCAATACGCTTCGAACAGTCATCTCCGTGGGCGCTCCTCACATCGGCAGAGGCGTGGTTCGGGACTCGTCGAAACGGGCCATCTTAGCAAAGATCGCGGGACTATGCACGGCGCCCGCCGGCAGGATAGGATGCGATTCTTGCGACAGGCGCGGTCTGTGGAGTCATGAGTTGACGTCAACTCGCGGCGGGCGGCGCCCAGGATTTTGCGTCGAGAGATGACCCGGACTCTGCTCGCGGCGATCGCCCGGTTTCTCAGCGGCGCCAGCGTGCGCTGGATCGATTGCCAGCCCGATACTTGCCAGCGGGTTTATTTTGCGAATCACACCAGCCATCTTGATCCGATCGTGATCTGGTCGTCGCTGCCGGCCAACGTGCGGGCCTTGACGCGGCCCGTCGCCGCCAAAGACTATTGGGAGAAAGGCTGGGTCCGCCGCTATCTGGCCACGCAGGTGTTCGACGCGTTGCTCATCGACCGCAAGCACATCAAGGTCCACCAAAGCCCCGTCGACCTGATGCTCAAGGCCATGGGCGACACGCACTCGGTGATTATTTTTCCCGAAGGGGGCCGCAATACGGGGGCGGAGATCGGCGAATTCAAGAGCGGGCTCTATTATATGGCCAAGAAACGGCCCGATCTGGAGCTCGTGCCGGTCCACTTGGACAATATGAATCGAGTGCTGCCTCGCGGCGAATTCCTACCTGTGCCGTTGTTGAGTTGCATCACCTTCGGCCCGCCGATCTGGTTGGAAGCGGGCGAGGCGAAGGCCGATTTCCTCGTTCGGGCGCGCGACGCCGTTCGCCGCCTCAAAGACGCATGAACTTGATGCAGGACTTAACGACGTTCGGTCTGGTCGGCGGCGTGCTGATGCTGCTGACCGCCGCCACCGGCATCGGTCAGTTGCTCAAGCGACAGACCGACACGGGGCTGAACACGTCCGTGATCGAGCAATTCAATTTGCGGATCCGCGCCTGGTGGGTGTTGTGCGCCGTGCTGGCCGCCGCCTTCCTGCTGGGGCGCGGCTGGACCGTCGCGCTATTCGGGCTGCTCTCGTTTTGGGCCCTGCGCGAATTCATCACGCTGACGCCGACCCGGATGGCCGACCATCGAGCCTTGTTCTGGGTCTTCTTTCTGTTCACGCCGCTGCAGTACATCCTGATCGGCTTCAACAACTACGGACTTTACAGCGTGCTGATTCCGGTCTACGCCTTTTTGTTCATCCCCGCGAGGATCGCGATGGCGGGCGACTACAAACGCTACTTGGAGCGCTGCGCGAAGATCCAAGCCGGCTTGATGATCTGCGTTTACTGCCTGAGCCACGCGCCGGCGATCCTGTACCTGGATATCAATCGCGCGGCGAACGCCGCAGCCGCCGGGCCGGTCGACCAAAGCTCCAACGCCCGGCTGCTGTTTTTCTTCTTGCTGGTGGTCACCTTGGGCGACGCCTTCCAGTACATCAGCGAGAAGCTGCTCGGCAAACACGTGATTGCGCCGGCCATCAGTCCGAATCGCACTTGGGAAGGCTACTTGGGCGGCGTCGGCTGCGCCACGCTGTTCGGCACGGCCATGTGGTGGGCCACGCCATTCGAACCGTGGGAGGCGGCGATCATGTCGGTGGTGATCACCACGATGGGCTTCGCCGGCGGCATGACCATGTCGGCCATCAAACGCGACCGCGGCGTGAAAGACTACGGCACGCTGATCGAAGGTCACGGCGGCGTGCTCGACCGCATCGACTCGACCTGCTTCGCCGCCCCGATCTTCTTCCACTTCACGCGGTTCTTGTTTCCGCAGTGAATGCACGCGGTGTCGTCAACGTCAATGGGGCGGCCGCCATCTGCCAGCAATGCAGAAATAAGTTTAGCCCGGATTATTCATCAGCCCACACTAACCCGAAGCGCAAGCGAGGTGGAGCAATCGCCTTACCTCGCTAGCGCTTCGGGTTAGTGTGAAGCGCTTTGTCGAGCATTCTCGGGGCTGATGAATAATCCGGGTTAGCAAGAAATGGCGGCAATTACGGGTTCCTCTTCTCTGTTCTCGTGGAAAAACGTCGCCATCGGGCGAGCCGTCCGAGAGCAAACGGTCACGCGTTCCCAAATGCCGAATAACCGGAACAGAGAAGAGGAACCCGTAAGCGTCGAGGACGGAATAACCTTGCAACGCTTAACCGACCGGAAATCAAATGACGCGGCGATCGGGGACGAATTCAGTCTTCAGTCGAATTTGGGAGGTATTTAATCCTGGATGCAAACATCGCACTGGTGCGATTCTCCTGCAATCGGAGCGAACGCCCCGCGCCGGCGGCGACGTTTCTGCAAGGGAACCGAGAAACGTCGCCGGAGGCGTGCGAAATCAAGAAGCGGACGGGAAGTGGCAGGCGAAAAAGGCCCGCTGCTTACCAGCCCATCACCATGTTTGATTCAATGACTTTGCGGGCCCGTTCGAGATCGGAGCCGGTCTCGTGCATGTACAGCCGGATGGCGTGCACCTTGTCGCCGGCGGCCTTCGACAGGCAGTCGCGGGCGGTGTGGCAGATGTCGACTTCGCCGTAGATGCCCAGCGCACTTTTCGAAATCACCCAGGTGTCTCGAGGCCGTTTGGTCAGCCGCATCACGCGCTCGCCCGGATAAGCGTCGGCCACGACGGCGGCGGCGGCGTCCTGATCTTGAGCCCAGGTGATAATGATGTGCGACTCCGTCTCGATTTCAAACAATGGCATCGGAGCGTTCCCCCTTTCCATGTTGAAATAGAAGTGATGTGTTCGCCGTTTTCGCCGGCCATCGGCGAATGCGGCCCGAGACAGGCGTCTCTACCTCGAGATCGTAAGATTCGCTTCGAAGTTCGTCAACGCTTCCCCCGGCCGTCGAGGGGAAAGCGCGGCGGGAAATGCGGATTTGAAATGCGGAATGCAGAAATTGCCGTTGCGGACGCGGGACTTATCAGGGTTATGCGGCGTGGCACTCGCGCCAGCGGGCGACAAGCTGCGCTGGAGAGGCTGTGCCGGTCGTGCCGAGTTGCTGGACGGTGACCGATGCCACGAGGTTGCCGACCGCGGCCGCCTCGACGGGCGACGCGCCCGCCAGCAACGAGGCCACGATGCCGGCGGTCGCACTATCGCCTGCCCCGACCGTGTCGATCGGCCCCTGCACTGCGTAGCCCGGCACGTCGCTCGCCGCCAGTTCGTCGCCGTGCTTCTCGAAGCCGACGGCCAGCATGCCCCGCTGGCCCATCGTGCAAAACAGCGGCCGGCCGGTCTGGCGGGCCAAATGCCTTGCCGCCTGCCGAGCCGTCGCCAAATCGGCCTCGGCCGATTCGCCCGGCGAGCGGCCCAGGCTGGCCAGGCACTCGGCCAGGTTGGGCTTGAGCACGCCGAAGTCGAACTGCGCCACGCGCGTCCGGCTGTCGATGAACACGAGCTTCTCGGGCCGAGCGCGGCTGAGGGCCGCAAGATGCTCGCGCACCTCGCGAGTTACGACGCCCCAGTCGTCTTCGTTCACCTGGTCGACCACGATCAGGCCGTGGCTCTCGGCAAATGCCTGATCGACG
Organism: Pirellulales bacterium; assembly: GCA_035532215.1. Classification (GTDB taxonomy): domain Bacteria; phylum Planctomycetota; class Planctomycetia; order Pirellulales; family JAICIG01; genus JAICIG01. Next base: position 10,036 of record DATKRK010000202.1, read on the forward strand.
TGGGGGAGCAACTTGTCGAGCGTCTCGCCGCTCAGCTTCGCCCGGTTGCGCAAGTCGAGCCGGTTCAACTCGCGCCAGACGCCGTCGGCGCCGCGCTTCATCGGCTTGGTGTAGGTCGGCGTCATGCGCTGCGGGTCGCGTACGATGTGGCCGGCGTCGACGGGCATCGCCGCGAGCGCCTGGCCCAGGTCGTAGGCCTGGCCGTCGTCGCCCAACACGGTGACCGGCGTCATACGGCCGACGCCCAGCGCCGCCAGATTGTTCATCACCGTGCCCAAGGCGCCGGGGCTGTTGCGGACGCGCGTGACCTGGTAAGCCTCGAGCCCCGTCTCGATGGAAAGCTCTTCCAGTTCCGGGTCGATGTCCAAGTAGCGGTCGAGAAACAAGTCGCCGAGGAGGCCGACGTTCAGCTTGGGGAACGCAGCCAACAGCGCTTCGAGGCGTTGGAGCGAAATCATGCTGCGCCCTCCGCGGCCAGCGCGGCCAGGCGCAACTGCGGGACGGTCGTGCGGTGGTCGCCGCAGACATAAAAACTCTCGCCTCCGTCGGCCACCGTGCGCACCAGGATCGTTTTCCAGGGGCGATAATAATACTGCGGGTTCGACTTCGGCGCCTCGCGCTCGCGATCGCCCGAGATCGGAATCAAATCGAAGGCGGCCGTGGTGAAATGGCAAATCTGGCGGCCTTCTTGATGGGCCACATTGCGGGCCATCGAGAGCGCCTTGAGATACACTTCGGGCCCCATCACCGCCGTGCCGAAGCACAAGAACACGCCGCCTTCGAGATTCGCCACCGTATGGCAGACGGCGAGAAAATCGCGGTAGCTGGCCGTGCCGTAGGCGGCCGGGTCGAAGTTCGGGTGCTCGTGCAAAATGTCGTAGCCGATGCCGATATGCGCCGTGATTGGCACGCCCAGCCGATAGCCGGCCGCCAGCACGCTCGTATCCTTGTGCGGAAAATCGCCTTCCAAAATCTCGCGGCCCAAAGCTTCGCCCAGGCCCAGCCCCTCTTTCGCGCCGCGGGCGACGACGTCGTTCATTTCGCCCGTCTCGCGCCACAGGCCGAACTCGCCGCTGCGGATGTAGCGGGCCACGCTCTCGCAGGTGGCGCCGATCTTGGCCAGTTCGTAGTCGTGAATCGGCCCGGCGCCGTTCATGCCGATGTGCGTGATCAATCCGCGCTCCAGCATGTCGATCAACTGCCGGCCCACGCCCGCGCGAATCACGTGGGCGCCCATCAGCATCAGCCTGGCGGCGCCTGTTTGCTTCGCCGCGACCAACCGCCGGCCAAGTTGGGCGATGGCGTCCATTTCATCGCCGCCCAGCGCCGGCGGCCGGTGATCGAGCGCGAGCAAGTGATCGTGCTGGATATCGTGCTGCCGCTCGGCGAGCGGCTTGATCTTCAATCGGCTGCGGTCGAACTGCGGGAGCATCTCCCGATTTCCTTTCGAAAAAACGTCGCTGAGTCTGGAACTGCGCCGGAGCGTCGAACAGGTCGTCTTCGATCCGCTCGGTCATTTGCTCTCGCGGCGCAGTGCGCCGCCGGGCGAGCGAAGGCACGGCGCGAAAAGGGGATTATAGCGAACGAAATCCGCGCCGCCATTTCCGAAAGTCTATTGGGGCCGCTTCGCCTTGAGCCACTCGCGCCAACGTCTTTGCGCGGCAACCAACTCGGCATCCCCGTCGCCGGTCCGCGGGCCGAAATCCTGCCCGGTGATTCTCTTGAGCGCCGCGCCGGCGCGCGGCCACTCGTCCCTGGGCAATTTGGGAAGCAGATCGACGAGGGGCGCGACAACCTCCGCGTCTTGCACGCGCGTAAGCAGTTCCAGCGCGGCGGCCCGACTGCCCGGCGAACTGTCGCGCTGGCTCAAGACTTCGAGCGCCGTCTGATCGTACAGCGTTTTCCGCGGGCCGTCGGCACGGGCCAACCGGCCGTCGATTTGTTCCCAGATCAGCTTGCGCAGCGGTTCGTCGTCGCGGCCGAGCCAGACCAGGCAGTCGCGCATCGGCGCCCGCTGAAAGGCGTTGGCCAGGTGCTCGCCCGCCGCCTTGCCGATCTCGGCATTCGGCGAATTCCAGTATTCGATGAGTTTTTCCAGCTCGCCTTTCACGTCGGTATAGCGGGTTTTGATCACGCGGTCGCTCAACTCGGCGCGGGCGCGGCGGGACAGCGGCGAATCGGCGAAGGCGCCCATTACATCCATCAAACCGATGACGCTCAGCCCGTGGAAACGCCGGGGCAATTCCTGGAAGGCCGGCGCCCGCAGCCGTTGGTCCTTGACGCGGGCCAGGCGAATCAGGTCTTCGATCTCCATTTTCGGCATCCGGCGCAATATTTCGACATAGGCCTGCTGGTCGAGCAGGTTGTCAGCGATTCGCGTCGCCGCCAACAAGTCTTCGAAGGACAGCGCGACGAGGCGTTTTCGCAAATCGTCGGCAGCAATGGCGGCGAGCAAGACGCCGCCGTCTTTCCTGGCAGCCTTTTCGGCTTCGGCGAACAAGGCGGCGAGCGCCTCCTTGTCCGCCGCGGCGGCTGCATGCTCTTCGGCGGCATAGATCACACAGCGAGCGATATTCGTCAGGGCCAGCGGTTTATGCCCCGGCGCGGCTTCTCGCAGCGATTGCAACTGTTCGGCGCTCACCTCGTCGCGCTCGAGGCCCTTGCGCACCATGTCGTAGAGGATTTGCAGATACTCGGCGCGCACGACCATGCCGCCGCCGTTTTGCGAGCGCCCGTTGCCCATCAACTCGGCCCGCAATGCCGAAACGGCGAGCGCCGTCCCCACGATCCCCATTTTGTCGAGCAGCTCCTGGGCCCGCTGGCGATACTCGGGGATGCGAAACACTGGAAAGGTAGGAAACTCTTCGGGAAAAATGTTCGCCGGATCCAAAAAGGCCAGCGTGTCGAGCGCTTCCATGCCTTTGCGCCGCAGAAACTGTTCTTGCTGCGGCGTGAGCCGCGAATCGAGCTGGGCGGGTTGCGCAGGTTGCGCGGCGCCGCCGCGAGTCGCGATCCGCCGGCCGCGGTTTCGCTGCTTCGCACTTCCCTGCGACGGCATGCTTCCCGAGCGGCCCGGCGGATTCTTGAGATCTTTCGGCGCCTTTCCTTGGCGCAACCGGCTTTCGTCGCTGCGGCCCGAGCGGAGATCGGACTTATCGTTTTTCGCCGCGCGCGGCGCCGCGGCTTGCGGCCGAGTGAAGATGTCGGGAACGGCGGCTTTGACGTCGGCCAGCCACTCTTCCGGCGAGCCGGTCGCCATCGGGCCGCCGTGCCACCCGTGACCGCGGGCCTCGCTCGGCGCCAACAGTGCAGCCGCCGCCAGCAACATGGCTGCCGGCCGCCAAGACCAGTGATGAATGAGCGGACGCATGAGGCCCCCGACGCGTCGAGTGAAAACAAGACCGGCGGCAGTTTTCGCCGCGCGGGCAAACGCACTTTTACTTTAATGTCAAACGCGGTTCGACCCAAACCGCCTTGGCGCCGGAATTCGATCCCAGGCACAGCACCCGCAGTTCCAAGAGCTGAATTTTGCCCAGCGGCGCCTCGCAATGGTCGATGTCTTCGCCCAACTTGATCGGCTTCGATCTCCAGAGCAGCCCGCCGTCGCCCCAGACCTCGAAAATCAAGGGCGTCGAGCTGGAGCGGTTGGGATAACTCAAGCCGACGTCGGCGGTGAACAGCAGTGCTTTCTTGTTGACGATATACGTCACGCTGGCGAAGCCATTGTCGGGCGGCGGCATGAACAGCCCTTTGGGCGACGCCTGGCCGCTCACTTTGAGATCGTTTCCCAGGTCGTCGCGGCCTTTGCCCAGCCAGTTCTTATCGACGATGACGGTCGCTTCCGGCAGGTCGACCAGGTATTTGATCGCGGCGACGGCGGGAGCGTCGCCTTCGATTTCAGCCAGCCGCTTTTCCGCAGTCTCCTTGTCGAGCCCCGCGGGAAACGGCGCCGCCTGGCGATACCAGAAGCCGGCGCGTTTGAGCAGCGCCTTGCGCGACGGCCCCTTCTCGCCCTCGGCGAGTTTCCACCATTCATCCGCCAAGGCTTTTTCGTCTTCGGCTTGGTCGGGGTCGGCCAGGTCGCGCTCGGCGAGCGCCTTGTACGCCGGGTCGTCGCCGCGCGCCAAATACGGCAGGGCGCGCGGCCAGTCTGCCTTGGTCAAGCCATAGAACTCGCCAACGGCCGCGTTGGCCTGAGGGTCGTTTTCGTTGGTTTCCAGCCTTGCGCGATCTTCGCGGATTGCGAGATAGGCTTTGGCGATTCGCTCCGCCTCGCGTTTCTGCTCGGCGACCTGTTTCGTCAACTGTAGGTTCTTCAGGGCGCGAGCCGCAGCCTGAGCGAGGCCAGCCGCTTTCGAAGCTTTGTCGAACTCGTCGGCCCCGACGAATTCGTCGAGCAGCTTCAGCGCAGCGTCGAACAATTCTTGCCTCTGCTGCTGCGAGGCGGCCGCTTTGGCCGTTTTGGCGAAGGCTTCCAACTGCAACTCGCGAGCGTCGGCTTGAAACCAGTTCGCCGTTTCGTTCGCGGCTTTTGCCGCAACCTTCGCGCTGCCACTTTCGGCCGCCAGATTGCGGGCCATTTCGAGCAACACATAGCGGTCGGCCGATGCGTCGCCTGCCTCGCCCGCCTTTTCGATCAGTTTCTCGGCCAAGGCTTGCTTTCGATCTGGCTCCGTGGCGTTGGTTAGCGGAACGCTGAACAACTCGCGGGCCTGACGCTCGGCCTTCGCCAATTCCTGACGCTCGGGAACCGGAGCTTTGACCTCGGGGCCGTTGATGAGCGCGCCCAGCGTGCGGCGATCGTGCGATGGCGAGCGGCGTTTGGGCGATTTTACCGGCTCGTTCGACAATTCTGGCGGACCGCTCAGCGGACCGGCGACGTTCGACAAATCGGAAATCGTGGTCAGTTCGAGCTTGCTGATCGCAAATTTTGTCGATTCCGAGCCGATCAATTCCAGCCGTTCGACCGCCGGCGGCCGCCACTGGTCCGGCCACGACAGCCGATCGAAATCGCCCTCGTAGTCGATCACCGGTTCGCCATTGACGGCGACACGGATGCCGCCCAAGTTCACGGTAAACACGAGCGTGTTCGCTTGGCCCTCGCCGAGCACGCGTCCGGCGTGCGTGCTCGGGTTGTTTTCCGCTGACTGGCCGTCGAGCAGGTGCAGTCCGCTGGCCTTTGCACCCCAGCCG
>DATKRK010000203.1:0-6421 GCA_035532215.1 Pirellulales bacterium
TCGTCGCAACCATGCTCGTATTGCCGGCAACGCTGCCTGGCGCCGAACGTGACGATGCGCTCCGGTATTACCTGTCTAAGTCGCCCCTCGTGGTTTCAGGCGAGATCGTCGCGGCAGATATTGGTCTGTCGAAGAGGGGAGGCTCACAGGCCCCCTACGGCATCTCCCTCAAAATCAATCGAGTCCTTAAAGGCAAGGTACGCGATAAGGAAATCGGATTTGTTTTTCAGCACTTCGAGCGGGATTCGACTGAGCGCCTGGAGTTCCTAAAAAAGAATGGACGGGTGATCGTGTTCTTGCGCCGCGCGATCAAGGCTCGCGGGGAGGGAAGCGGATGGCTCGGCGTTGACCCTTGGTTCGCGGTTCAGCCGGCCAGTGAGCTTCTGGAGCGATCGTTGGCGCGACTGGTTGCTGCCTCGGAGTCTGAGCCGGAGCCTAAGCCGGTGGAGGTTTACGAAAGCGGCGACGACACGCTTCGCTACTACAAATCAAGGGCGTCGCTTGTGGTTTCCGGCGAGGTCAGAGAGAATTCACCACCGGCATACGGGGACGACTCAACCTGCACACGCTCTGTGCGAGTCAAAGTCGGCAGGATAATGAGGGGTGGTGTTCAAGGCGATGAAATCACAGCAAGCGTGACGCGCTTCGAGGATAAAGCCAGTGACCCTGCCTTCCTAAAGGCGGGCAAGCGGGTGATCCTCTTTTTACGTGAGCGGAAAGGCGACCCACGATACGAGACCGTCGATCCCTGGTTCGGCGTTCAGCAATTCAATTCGGCTATGGAGTTTGCAATTGACGAAGTGCATGCCGAGTGACGGGCGCCTGTAGCGATTATCTCATGAACTGGAGCCGACATTAACAATGGCTATCCTCTGTAAGATGTGCGTCCCGATTGTCGTTCTCTGCTTGCCGACGGTGTCAACCCGCGCCGACGAGGGTGATGACACGCTCCTATGAAAACCTACATCTGCATTGTCATGGCATTTACTTGCGTAGGCTTTGCTGCCGGCGCACAAAACGCCGATGATCGGCAAAAGATCGAGCAGCGAGTCGGCGCTGATCTCGCTGGTTTATTAAGCGAAGACGCGCAGGTGCGATGCAATTCGTACCAGAACTGGTTGAGGCGTCGTGTGACGCAAATTCAATTTCTTGAACATCTTGCTGGGACAGAGAAAGAGCAATATGATAACGTGTGCGATTCTCGCGAGCTTGCAATTAGGATGTTAGGACACGCTGGCAAGTGTTCGCCGGTACTTGTTCGTAATCTTGACTGGAGGTATCCAGGCCAGATAAGTCGCAGCGGTTACTTGGCTAAGTATCCTTGTGCGGAAGCAGTCGCGAATTGCGGGGTGCGATCTATACCTTTTCTATTGACGCACCTAGCCGGTGATTCTGCCGAGGGGTTGACGGAAAAACGAATAGTGCTAGGCGCACTAGTCGTTTTAATTGCGAATGGTCGTGGGAATAAGGACGCAGCAATAAAGATGGTCGAAGAAATCGCGGCTGACGCCCCTCTTGACGAAAAGCTGGAACTGTGGAAGGTACTCGATGCCGTGCAGAATGGTTTAGAAGCCAACCTCAAGCAGTTGGCGGAGTTGAGGGATAAGGAACGGTGATGGGCTATCTGTCGAATAGATTCCATCTCACGGCAATCGCATCTAATACGCCGTGAATTCGGGGATTGTTTGGCGGTTGAAGGTCGATTTTCGATTATGCCTGCACCAATTGGCGCCGAAAAACGTAGGATTTTTAGGTGCGATTGCCGTGAGTCCATCTGTAGCGATTAAACCGCCCCCATTCCGCGGCGGCTTTTATTTTGCGCATTGCTGAAAACTCCGGCGCCTGCATAGCTTTGGCGTAGTTATGCAAATTCACAGTGCATCGCACACGCTGCTGAAGACGGTCTGCCGACCGGACTTCACGATCAGCTTCGACCTCTTCGCCGATATGTTCCGCCTGCTCCGGCAGCACCGGGGCCGGGGTCTTGCGGCGCCTCGCCGGCATCGACGCCGCTACGCTACTCCTTGAGCACCCGCATCAATTCGGGCAGCGAAGTGACGCCCGTGACGACGAGCAACAAGCCTTCTTCTTGCAGCACGCGCATGCCGGCCTTGCGAGCCGCCTGGCGGAGCGGATTGAGCTGAGGGGTTTTGCGCAGCACTGCGCGAACGTCGTCATTGACGATCAGCGCTTCGAAAATGGCCGTGCGGCCGAAATAGCCGATGCCGCGGCAATGCGGGCACGGTTCCTGCGGCCGTTCCGGGTCGGGCGTCGGGGGCCGGTAGAACGCCTCCACGCGGCCGGCCGGAATGCCCAATTGCTGCAGCAACTGCGGCGGCGGCGGATATGCCTCTTTGCACTTCTCGCAAAGCTTGCGAATCATGCGCTGGTTGATTACCAGTTTGACCGCCGAGGCGAGTTGGTCGAGCGAAACCTTGAGCGCCGCCACCCGCAACAGCGCCTCCGCGGCGTCTTTGGCCCGGGCGGTGGCGACCACCGTGCGGTCCTGGCAGGCTTGCTCGCAGAGCAAGGTCGCCGACTCGGCGTCTTTCATGTCGGGTACGACCAGCACGTCGGGATATTCGCGGAGGATTTTCGGCAAGGGGGTCGCCGGCGTGTCGCCCGCGGCGCCGTCGAACGTGTTGTTGACGATGTTTTCCACGTCGATTTCCTTCGTGGCGCTGTCCTCGATGGCCACGAATCCGCGCGTGTAGCGGTCCATGCTGCCCAGGATGGCGTGCAGCAGAGAGGTCAATCCGCCGCCGTTGGGCGGCGCCGAGACGATCACCAGGCCGGCCTTCGACTCGAGCACGGGCTTGATTTCGTCCAGCATTTTTTGCCGCATGCCCAGTTCGAGCGGCCGTTTTTTCTTGACGTCGGGATCGTCGAATTGCAGCAGGGACCGTTCGCCGGTCTGGGTGCCCTGGCTGGTCAGCCGGCAGAGCCGCTTGTTGTTTTCGTATTCCGTGCCGAACAGCCCGCTCTGCCGCGCGCGGCGTTCGTTGGGGTTCAAGGCCGAAATCACCTTGAGCACGGCCAGCAACATGTCGCCCGGCTCGCGCTCCAGCGTTTCGCCCGGATGCCAGACGCCGTCGACCTGGAACCGCACGGCCACCGACTGCTGCGTGTAGTCGAGCATCACGCCGCCGGCGCGGTTGTTGAAGGCTTCGAACAGCAATTCCCGCGCGTGCAGGTAGCCGGGCGATTGCCGGGCGGTGAGCAGGTTGACGTTGTCGTCGCGCTCGGCGGCGCCGCCGCGAGCCGAGAGCTTGATCGGCGGTCCGATCTCGTCGATGCCCTTCTCTTCGGCAGCGACGTTGATGCCGATGATTTGCAACTTCTTGGCGAACCAGAATCGCAGGTGCTTCTTGGTGAACACCCGGTCGTCCATTTCAACCTGGCGGTTGCGGCTGACGACGTAGACGATGAACGGAACCAGGTACGCCAGGCACAGCAGCGGATAGCCGAGCCAGAAGAACGGAATCACCCAGTACAGCAGGAAGGCGACGAGGAACGGCACGACCATGCCGAGATTCCAGCCCTTGCCGGCGCGGCGATTGTAGCGGTCTTGATTGACCCAGTCGGCCGACGAGACCCAGATCAAATAGATCACCGCCACGGCCAGCACTTGCAAGACGCCCAGAATCGCCTCGACGGTGAAGCCGGGCAGCAGCGTCGGGTCGTTCGCGCCGAGGCGCTTGATGTAATCGCCGATTTCGTCGCTGAAGGGCGCCTGTGCGCGCGCGTAAGCAAAATCGGAACACCAAATTGCCGCCGCCAGGCAGCTCGCGGCCAACGCTCGATGCATTAGAGAATCCCAGGTGCTTTGACTTCGATGCCTTTGAGAGCCATCCGCAACGCGTCGACGTTCGGGGCGACCTCGAACGCCGTTTCGCGATCGATCAGTTCCTTGTCCACCAGGCCCTTCAGGCTCATCGTGAAGTCTTGCATGCCTTCTCGTTCGCACATCCGGATGGCGTCGGCCAGCTTCTCGTCTTTTCCTTCCAAGATCAACTTCCGTATGATCGAGTTGAAGGTCATGATCTCGACCGTCGGCACGCGGCCCACCCCTTCCTTGATGGAAGGCAGCAGCTTCTGGGCCACGATGCCCTTCATGTTCATGGCGATGGCGCTGCGCAGCGAGGAGTGCATCGACTGCGGAAACAAGTCGAGAATGCGGCCGATGGTCGAAGGGGCGCTCGAGGCGTGGATCGTGCCGAATACCAAGTGGCCCGTTTCAGCCGCGTGAATGGCCGTCATGAACGTTTCTTCATCGCGCATTTCGCCCACCAACATCACGTCGGGGTCTTCGCGCACGGCGTGCTTCATGGCGATGCCGAAGTCGATCACGTCGAGCCCGATCTCGCGCTGGTTGATCAGGCACTTGTCTTCGGTGAACACGAATTCGATCGGGTCTTCCAAAGTCAGGATGTGCTTGCGATAGTTGCGGTTGATCCAGTTGAGCATCGAGGCGATCGTGGTGCTCTTGCCGGAGCCGGTCACGCCCGCCAACAGCACCATGCCTTGGTGGAACTTGCAAAGATCGACCATCCCCGGCGGCAGGAAGAGACCTTCGAAGTCGGGAATCCACTGGTTCACTTTTCGCGCAACCATGCCCACGTGGCCCAACTGCTGCAGCAGGTTGACGCGGAACCGCCACCGCTCGCCGTCGACTTCGACCGTGTGGGCGAAGTCGGCGCCGCCCGTTTCGTCGAAGATTTTGCGGTTGCGGTCGTTCATCATCGGAAAGCAGAGGCGGACCATTTCCTCGTCGTCGATCGGTCCGCGGTCGAGCGGCCGCAAAGTGCCGTTGACGCGAATGATCGGCGCGCGTTCGGCCTTGAGGTGCAAGTCGCTGCCTTTGAGCTTGACCAGAGCCCGAAACAGCTTGTCGATTTCCAGTTCTTCGCGTTTTTTGAGGAATTTTGCCGCGACGGCGTCGTGGCTCGGTGCAGCAGTCGCCATAACCACCTCGTTCTCTGCGTGCTTTCGAATAACCTGATCTCGCGCCTGCGATTCGGGTTTTCCTTCCCGCAGGCTTCGTCCCTTGGATTGCGTTTCGTCGCTCGGCCTCGATGCTAGGCGCCGCGGCGGACCGGTATGCCGCGCGCCTGCATCAGCCGCTTGGTTTCCTCGACCGTGTATTCGCCAAAGTGGAAGATGCTGGCGGCCAAGGCCGCGTCGGCATGGCCATGCTGGATGGCATCGGCCAGATGTTCGGGCCGTCCCGCGCCGCCGCTGGCCACGACCGGAATGGAAACGGCCTGACTGACGGCGGCGGTGATTTCCAGATCATAACCTTGTTTCGTGCCGTCGGCATCCATCGAGGTCAGCACGATTTCGCCGGCGCCCAGCCGCTCGACTTCGCGGGCCCAGGCCACGGCCTCCAACCCCGTGCCGACCCGGCCGCCGTTGATATGCACTTCCCAGAATTCGCGGCCGCCTTTCTGAACCCGTTTGGGGTCGATATTGACCACGATGCACTGGCTGCCGAAACGCCGGGCCGCTTCGGCCACGAACTGCGGATTGCGCGGGGCGGCGGAATTGATCGAGACCTTGTCGCTGCCGGCGTTGAGCAACTGGCGGATGTCGTCGATCGTGCGGATGCCGCCGCCGACGCACAGCGGCATGAAGACCACCTCGGCCGTGCGGCGCACGACGTCAAGCATGATCTCGCGGCCTTCGTGGCTGGCCGTAATGTCGAGAAACACGAGCTCGTCGGCGCCCTCGGCCTCATAGCGCGCCGCCACCTCGACCGGGTCGCCGGCGTCTCGCAGTTGAACGAAGTTGGTGCCTTTGACGACCCTGCCACGGTCGACGTCCAGGCAGGGAATCACTCGCTTGGCGAGCATGGTTCCTCGATCGGCTACGGCAGACGGAAGGGCTGCCGCTCGCGCCGTGCCTTCTTCCTGAGTTGGCGAATCCTATTGTCCTGCCAAATTGTACTTTAAGCTGCCGCGGCGGGACGGTCAACGGGCCGAAACCGAGGGGCGTCGAGCGGCCCGAAATCATTTCGGAGTTTGCCTGGAGATGGCTGCCGAGACGGCGTGAGAAAATGACGACGATCCCGATTACTACGGCAAACACGAAAGGGGAGAACGAACTACAGCGGCAAATGGGAACCTTTTTAACGTTCGATCCGCTCGCTTCGAAAGCTCCTTTTCGTGCTTTCGCTCTTTCGTGTTTTCGCGATCTCCTGCTGACGCCAAGTCCCCTGGTTGAACGCCGCATCCCACCGCCTGCGGTCAGGCGGCGATGCGAACGGCTATCCGCCCTAACCCCAATACCGTTGAAATAGGCGCAAGTCACAGTCCTTGAGTACCTTGGGGTTTGAAAAAGAACCCACCAAGGCAGCAAGGAGGCTGTGACCGTGAGCGCACAAGGAATGTGTTTGTTGCCGGCCGATGAGGCGGGCCGGATT
>DATKRK010000204.1:0-24818 GCA_035532215.1 Pirellulales bacterium
CGACGATTGCCTCAACTGGCGCGGTTATTGAGCAAGAAGCACCCGCTGTTCGGCGATCAACTGCTGGGCGTGATCGAGCTGGCCGAAAGCGAGAGCGAGCAGTCGCGTTCGCGGACGCTGTGCGAAGCGGCGATTGCGCAAGTGGCCGAAGCCGCCGCCCGCCGCGATTTCAGCGACGCCGTCCCGGCGCCGCGGCGCCGCCGCTGGCTGATGGCGGCGGCCGCGCCGGGCCTGTTGGCGCTGCTCGTGGCCGCGCTGGCGCCCGCCGCCGCGGGCAACGCCTGGTTGCGTTTTCTGGCGCCCTGGAAGAACACGCCCCGCTATACGTTTGCCGCGCTGGCCAAGCTGCCCGAACGGCTGGTCGTGCCGCACGGCGAACCATTCTCGCTCTCGGTGCGCCTCGACGATCGATCTCGCTGGCGCCCGGCCTCAGGCGCGGTGCGCTACGGCGGACAACCGCCGATCGCGGCTTCGTTCGCCGACGGGCAATACGTGTTCGAGTTGCCGCCGCAATTGGAAGCCGATTGGCTTTCGGTGCGGATCGGCGACGCCGCGAAGCGAATTCGCGTCGAACCGACCTTCCGCCCGGAACTGACTTCGGCCCAAGCCATCGTCAACCTGCCGGACTACTTGGGCCGTCCCGAGCCGATCGAAAAGGACGTCCGCGGCGGATCGTTGTCGGCGGTCAAAGGCAGTCGTGTCGCCCTGAAGGTCGAGGCCAACCGCGCGCTAGCCGGCGCCACGCTCGACGGCCAGGCCCTTCGACCGCAAGGCGCCGCCGTCGCCGCGCCGCCGGCGCTGGTCGAAGCATCGCGGAAGGTCGAATTAGAGTGGCAGGACGAAGACGGGCTATCGGCCCAGGCGCCGTTCACGCTGGCGATCCAAAGCCGCGACGACGAGGCGCCGGTCGCGGCCTGCGAGAACTTGCCGCGGCAAAAGGTCGTGCTCGATTCCGAGCAGCTCAGCTTCAACGTCAAAGCTTTCGACGATTTCGGCGTCAAGTGCGTTGGCATGGAGTGGCACGGCATCGAGGAAGAAGGCGCCCCGGTGACGCCCGCCCACGGCGAACGGCTGCTGGCCGCGGGCGGCCAGGATCAGGAGCAACTCGAAGCCGTCGGCGCCTTCTGCGCCAAGACGCTCGGCATCGCGCCGCAGCCGGTCAACGTGCGGATCTATGTCGAAGACTATCTGCCCGGCCGGCCGCGCGTCTATTCGCCCAACTTCACGCTCTACGTGCTGACCGCCGAGGAGCACGCGGTCTGGCTGACCGAACAGTTGCACAAGTGGCAGCGGTACTCGCTGGAAGTCCGCGATCGCGAATTGCAACTCTACGAGACGAACAAGGAGTTGCGCGAGCTGGCGCCAGAAGAACTCGACGAACCCGAGACGCGCAAGCAGGTCGAGCGGCAAGCGGCGGCAGAGCGGGCGAACGGCAAGCGGCTTTCGGGCCTGGTCGCCGCCGGCGAAGACCTGGTGGCCCAGGCCGCGCGCAATCCGCAATTCGGCGTGGGTCATTTGGAGAAATGGGCCGAAATGCTGCAAGTGCTCAAAGACATCTCGGGCAACCGCATGCCATCGGTGGCCGATCTGCTGAAGCAAGCCGCAACGGCCCCGGCAATGGCCGCCAAGCCGAAACCTGCGGGTCCGAAAGTCGGGCAGGTTCGGGCCGCGGGCGGCGGCAAACCCGGCGACAGCGACGAAGACCAGCCGCAATCGGCCAAGCCGCCGACGCCGTCGCTGGTCGATGTCGAAAGCACGCAGATGAAGAACAAGCCGCAGGAGGGAAGCGAATCGCCGCCGTCGAAACCCTCTTCGCCGCGGCTCGGTTTGCCGACGACCACGGTGATGGGCGGAGTCAAGAAATCGAACGACTCGTGCCCGGCGAGCGAACAGGTCGAAGAAGCGGTGCGCCAGCAGGAAGACTTGCTGGCCGAGTTCGAAAAAGTGGCCGACGAGTTGAACCGCATCCTGGCCAATCTCGAAGGCAGCACGTTCCTCAAACGTCTGAAGGCCGCCGCGCGCAAAGAGACGCAAGTCGCCAGCGATCTGAGCGACCGCGTCTCTAGCGAGTTTGGCGTGCCCGACGCGGCCATGTCGGCGGGCAGCCAGACGATCGTCGCCAAGCTGGCCGAACGGCAGCAGGGCGTCTCCGAAAACGTGGGCGTGATTCTGGAAGACATGCTGGCCTATTTCGAACGCCGGCGCCAGTTGAAGTTCAAAGTGGTCAGCGACGAAATGAAGCAATTGGACGTCGTCGGCAAGCTGGCCCGGATCGGCGAAGAGCTGCCCCAGGAGACCGGCCTGTCGATCGCCCAGTGCGAGTACTGGTCGGATACGCTCGACCGCTGGGCCGAAGACCTGCTCGATCCGCGCAACGACGGGCACTGACCGGGCGGCAAATCGGCCGGCAGTTTGCCGCCCTCCGTCGTGTTGGAAGTCATGCAAATTCTCGAAGCTGAAATCAACCTGCGAGACGAGACGCGCGTCGCCGAGCAATCGCGCCCGGCCGTCGAACGCAAGGAGTACGAAGAGCAAGCGGGCAAACTTTCCAAAACGCAAGACGAGCTGCGCGAGCGCGTCGAAGCGGTCGTCAAGCGGCTGAACGAGTTGCCCAACGGCGCCGAGGAATTCGCCTACGAGATCAATTTGCTCGGCAACGTCGCCCGCGTGATGGTCGAGACCACCGGCATTCTGGCCCAACCGAATACCGGGCCCCAGGCTGTCGCGGCCGAAACGGAAATCATCGAGATGCTGCTCCAGGCGAAACGTTGCAATCCGAAGTCGGGCGGAGGCGGCGGCGCCTCGCCGGGCGGAGGCGGCGCCAAGGATCCGGCCCAGCAGCCGGCCCTGGCCCTGATCGGCGCCGGCGCCAACGAACACGCCCGCGCCGAAGTGCGCGACGTGCCGCAGTCCAGCGGCGAAGCCGGCCGCACGCTGCCCGAAGAGTTCCGCGCCGGGCTCGATGAGTATTTCAATCGGCTGGAAAGCCGCCGGAAGACGCGATGAGGAGCCGCCGCATGAGCTTTTGGCGCCAAGCCGCTTTCTGCCTCGCAGCGTTTTACGCATTCTTATGCTGCGGTCTCGCCGTAGCACAAGACCGCGACCTGATCGACGACTTGCCTCGCGCCAGGCCGGCGCTTCCCAGAGACGTGCTGATTAACGACTTGCCGCCGGTGGCGGGAGTTATTAAAGGGGCGCCTCCTCCGAAGACGCCGCTGGAGCAGTTCCGCGAACGGCTGGAGCAGGAGTTGAACTTCGTGGGCCGCGCGTGCCAGTTGTCGCCCGAGGAGCGCGAGGCGCTCGGCAAGGCGGGCGACGAGATCGTCGAGCGGTTCAAGCCGCTGCTGGAAAAGCAGCCGCCGGCCGCCCACGGGGAAAGGATGGTCGCGCTGAACAACGGCCAGGTCGTCGTGCTCGATGCTCGGGGCGGCGTGCAGACGCTGATTCCCGACCGGCTGCTGCAAGCGCAAGTCGACATTGCCGTCCAGGGCTCGCTGACGGCAAAGCGCTTGGCGACGCTCGAAGCCCAGCGCGAACGATTGGAACAAAAGGCCCGCCAGGCGCACGTACTCGGCTTGCTGGCGGCCGTCGACGACGCAATGCTGCTGACCGACGAAGAGCGCCAACGCCTGGCCGCTTATCTTGACGCCAATTGGAAGGCCGTTTGGGGGCAGGTCGTGTCCGGCAGCCAGTTGACCGCGCCTGGCGCCACGCCGCTGCAAACGGGCAAAGCCCGCGGGCTGGGCGGCGTGTTCGACCTGTTCGACGCCGACTTGGAGCCGATCTTGCGGCCCGCCCAAGTGGCCGCTTGGCGCGAGATGCGCGCCCTGCGCATCGTCAATAGCCCCGTGCTGCCGAACGGGGTGCTCTGGAAGGGCCGGAATATCCTGGTGCAAGGCGCGGCGCGGGCGCGCATCGTTCGAAACGCCAATGGGCAAAATGTCCTCATTCGCGAAGGAGGGGCCGCCGCGCCTGTGCAGGTTCCGATTCAAGGCGGGCTGGCGGTCAACGGCCGCCGACCGTTTGCCGCAGCCGATCCGGCCGAGAACCCGAACTTGCCGGTCTTCAAGCCCGCCAAAGAACTGACGTTGCTGTTGAACTTGCTCGTCGAAAACGCCGCCTTGGCCGGCGGGCTGACCGACGAGCAGCGCGAAACGCTGCTCTTGGCCGGCATGTTGGACATCCGCCGCTACGCCGCCGAGCGCGAGCAAGAGTGGCAGGAAATGCTCCAGCACGCCGACGTGGCGCCGGGCAACCGGCATATTGCCGTGCGAGCCGAAACGGCCGCCGCTTCGAATCCCTTCGCCGAGGCGACCTCGCGCTTTCGCAAAGCCCTGGCCAGCCGGCTTTCCGAAGAGCAGCTTGCACGCCTGGCCGAAGTCGAACGGAAACGGCGCGAATTGCGGCGCGAGGCGGCCGTCGCGTCGGTCGTCCGCGAATTCGACGAAGTCGCCAAGTTGACCAGCAAACAGTGGAACGCCCTGGCCGACGCGCTGCGCCGGCGACTGCCGCCGCTTTCCGGCGCCGCGACGCAAGACGACTCGCTCAGCGAGGCGCTGGCCTGCATGTCGGGGCTCGGTAAAACGGATCTCCAGCCGATCGTGGACGAAGACCAGTGGCCCGCCGCCGAGCAAAAGCTGATCGAACTGAAACAAACCGCCGCTCGACTGCAACCATAGTAGTAGGCACGCTCCGCGTGCCGTAACCGGAACAACAAAGGACCACACTGCCGCGAACACGGCGCCCAGGATCGCAATCGATGCACGACATTCGACGCCAATCGCTATTGCGGAGCCGTGTTTTCACGCTGTTTGGCTACGGCACACGGAGTGTGCCTGCTACTTTGGTTATTGCGCTCGCCGCCCTCGCCGCATCGGCCCGCCCTGCCGCCGCGCAACTGCCCGAGTTGCGGCACGGCGCTGCGGTGCCGAAAGAAGTTCGCGATTGCTACGACCGGGCGCTTGCGTATCTGGCCGCCAGCCAGGGCGAGCGGGGCGACTGGCCAGAGGCCGGCCAGCAAGGGCCGGGCATCACCGGGTTGTGCCTGCTGGCGCTGTTGGCTTCGGGCGAAGATCCGAATTTCGGGCCTTACAGCCGCAATGTGCGCAAGGCGCTCGCGAGCATCATCGAATCGCAAGACGCCCGCACCGGCTGCATCGGACCGGGCAACATGTACCATCACGGCTTCGCCATGCTGGCGCTGGCCGAAGCCTACGGCGCCGTTGACGACCGCAATCTGTGGGAGCAGGGCGGCCGCGACCGCCCGTCGATCGGTCAATCGCTGGAATTGGCGGTGCGCTGCGCGATCACGTCGCAGGACCAGAACCCCTTCGGCGGCTGGCGCTATTCGCCCAACGCGCGCGACGCCGACACTTCGGTCAGCGGGGCGGTGTTCGTCGGGCTGTTGGCGGCGCGGAACGCCGGCATCGAAGTTCCCGACAAGAACATCGAGCGGGCGCTGGCCTATTACAAGCAAATGACGTCGAACGACGGCAGCGTCGGCTATGCCGGCGGCATGGGCGGCCCCGGCGGTTCAGAGGCCCGCTCGTCGATCGCCACGCTGATCTACGCGGTCGCCCGGCGCAAAGACCTCAAAGAGTATGCGGCGACGTTGAGCTACGTGAAGGACAGCAGCCAGCACGGCAACACCGGCCACTATGCGGAATACACGGCCTATTACGAGGCCCAGGCGCTGTATCAAGGCGCCCCCGACGCCTGGGAGAAATGGAACGCGCTCGAAATCCGCCGCCTGAAGAAGGCCCAGCAGCCCGACGGCAGTTTTCCGGGCCAGCACGGGCCGGCCTACGGCACGGCGATGTCGGCGTTGGCGCTGGCGGTCAACTATCGTTTTTTGCCGATCTACGAACGCTAAGGAATCCAAGATGGCGCGAACCCTTCTCGCATCGCTGTGGCTGGCGTCGCTGCTTGGGACGCTGGCGGCGAGCCGGGCCGACGAACCGCCCGCCGCCTCGCCGATTTCGGGCGTGCTGCTGTTCACCAACGGCGACGAACTGCCTGGGGCGCCGGCCGACTCGGCCCAGCCGGGCGAGTTGGGCTGGTCCTCGCCCGCTTTCACGCAGCCGTTTCAGTTCGATGCCAGGCTGCTGTATCTCAAGGAGGCGCGGTTCGACGGACCGAACAAACCGGCCTGGGCGGCCAGCGACTATCGCTTCAGCCTTGCGGGCGGCGACGTGCTGTACGGCGACCTGGTCGCTCTCGGGCCGGACGAACTGACGGTCGAGTCGCAGCAGGCCGGTCGCGTCCGCCTCAAGCGTTCGGCCGTGCGGTGCATTGAAAGCGCTCGGCGGAATTCCGCGACGCTCTACTCGGGACCGAACATTGTCGACGAATGGAAGGTTTCGCCGCGGCTCGACGCTTGGCGCGACGACGAAGGGTGCTTGTCGACCGAGTTGCCTTTTGCGGCGCTGGCGCGCGACTTCGACCTGCCCGCCCAAGCCGCAATCGAGCTGGAAATCTCCTGGCGCACGGCGCCCGACTTTACTTTGTCGTTCGGCGTCGGCAACGACCCGGCGGCCAAATGGCCGGCGTGCTGCTTCGAAGTCATCGCCCAGGATCTGATCCTGCAGCGCGAGACCGAGCGCGACTTGGACGTGGCCAAAGTGATCCGGCTCGAACCCGAGGGCCATTTGCGGCTGCGAGTGCTCGTCGATCAGCAGCGCCAGCAAATCGACGTATTCACCGGCGAGGGCGCGTTTTTGGCCTCCGTTCGCACCGCGAAGGATCCGCCGCAGACGCTGACCGGCATTTCTTTGCAGCACAAGCGCGGCGGCTTGCGGCTGGAGCAATTGCGCATCTCGCGCTGGAGCGGCGAAGCGCCGAAAGGCCCCGCCGCCAACCGCCCTCGCGTACACCGGGCCGACGGCTCGGTCGTCTACGGCGCCTTGTCGGGTTACGACGCGTCGCGCCGCGAATTCAGCCTGACGACCGACAACGGACCGGCCATCGTCGGCCAAGAGCAACTTGACTGCATCTATCTGCAGCCGCCCATGGCCGAGGAACCTCCGGCGCCGGTGCGCGTGGCCTGCGCCGACGGTACGCGGCTGAGCGGATCGTTCGATCGGATCGCGGGCGATCGCTTGTTCCTGGAGTGCCCCGCGGCTCTCGACGGCGCCTCGCTCGACGCGCTTTCGCTGCCGCTGGCCGCGGTCCGCAGCATTCGTTTTCAGCATCGCGTGTCGCCGCCCACGAAAGTCAACCGCGAAACGCTGGTGCTGGAACTGGACGGCGGCTCGTTGCACGGCGTCCTGGCCAACGTGACGACGGAAGATTCGCAAGGCCGGCTGTATTGGCAGCCGCTGGGCAGTTCGACCGCCAGCCCCTTGCGCGACGACGTCTCGGGCCGCATCGATTTTGCAGCCAAGCGATTGCCCGGCCGGCCCGTGGCCGACGCCCACGACAAGGACAAGTTGTTCCTGCGCGCCGGCGACATTTATCGCTGCGAGATCACGCGCAGCGACGAGCTTGGCATCTGGTTCCGCGCGGGCGGCGGCGAAGAGCAGCCGCTTTCGCACGCCATGCTCAAGGCCGTGGAACTCGGGCTGCAACCGATCCGCGTCGCGCTGGCCGAAGACAAGCGCAAGCGACTGCTGACGCTGCCGCGATTGTTGAAAGACGATCCGCCGACGCACATCCTGTGCTCGGTCAGCGGCGATTATCTTCGCGGGCGGCTGTTGGGCCTCGGCGCCGCGGAAGTGCGGTTCGAGGTGAACGGCAGCGAGCGCGACTTTCCGCGGCGGCTGATCGCGCAGATCATCTGGCTGCACGCCGACGAACTCGACGGCGAAGGGCCTCCGCCCGAGAAGCTCAAGCCGCCCGCCGGCCGCGTGCAGGTGGTTCGCATCGACGGCTCGCGCGTCACCTTCACGCCGCAGGAATTCAAGGACGGCTGGCTCTCGGGTGTGAGCGAACTGTTGGGCGCCTGCCGAGTCCACATCGATCAAGAGAGCGAACTGTTGATCGGCGACCGCGTGCTGCGCCAGGCCGCCGAACTGCCGTACAGCCAGTGGCGGCTGGCCAGCGCCGTCGAACCGATCGCCGCCCGGGCCGAGGCGGCGCCGGGCGGTTCGGCCGAAGAGGGCGGCGCCGATTCGATCCTGGTCGGGCGCGCGGCGCCCGACTTCGAGCTTTCGCAGTTGGACGGCGAAGTCTTCGCGTTGTCGGCCGAGCGGGGCAAGATCGTCGTGCTCGACTTCTGGGCCGGCTGGTGCGCCCCGTGCATGCAGAGCCTGCCGAAAGTCGCCGAGACGATCGCGGCCCTCGATCCGCAGAAAGTCAAGCTGGTGACCGTCAACCTGCAACAGACCGCCGAGGAGGCCGAAGACGCCCTGCGCCGGCTGAAACTGAAGGTTCCCGTTGCGCTCGATCGCAACGGCAAGACGGCCGAGAAGTACGGCGCCACGTCGATCCCCTTCACGGTCGTCGTCGGCGCCGGCGGCAAAGTCGCCCGCGTCTTCATCGGCAGCAGCCCGCGTCTGCCCGAGCAGTTGCGCAAAGCGATCGACGGTCTGCTATCCGCCGAGCCGCCGCCGGGCAAATAACCTTTAGGCATAGTGCCTCCACTGTCGCATAGCCGCAACGGCTTCGCGCAAAGCGTCCTGCTGCTGTGGATCACAGGCAGCTTGGCGGCGAATTAGGACGCGATTCGCTTCGCCCGGCTCGAGCTTGAGCATGCCGCCGCCCAACGGATGGCCTTCGATTTCGCAGCTCAATTGCGTGAGCGGGTCATTCCATCGCTGCTGCAATGCGCCGATCGTGAACCCCGGTTTCATGCGCACCACATGCACCGAATTTGTGCCGACGCACTGCGCCCGATTGGCAACCAGCGAAGGCGTCTCGCCACTCATGTATGACAAAAAACCATCCGGCACGTGGATATCGGGGACGACATACCACGGCGTTCGATTTCGGCATTTGTAGGCCGCCCTCGCCTGCTGGCCGTCAGGCGAATCGAGGTAGCGGCTGACGGCTGAAGGAATCTGGCCGGATCGCTCAAGTCGTAAAAGAAACTTTGGTTCGTCGTTCTTGCGCCATCGCTCGACGGTGGCATGGCTAATCGAACGGCCGGCAAGGTCGCGACCGTTGCGCACAGCCGGCAGCAGGAAGTTCTCGGGAATTCTCCAACTGCGTGCAGCACTGGGCCTCAAATGGAAGAAGTCGTTTGCTCCAGTTACATAGCCGATACCGACCCGTGCAACCTCGGATAACCGAACGGTTGCCGGGGAATCGGCCAGCGACCGGTAGAGTTCAATGGTGGAACCGGGAAGCAGGAACTGCCGAAGGCGGCGCCCGCTCATACGCCATTCAGTGGCGCTGATTCTGCGACCGCTTCGCGGGGGTCGCATGGATGACGCGAACCGGTCGATGTCGCTCAAAAGAAAGAAATCGGTTCTGCCGCCATAGCCATCGCAGAAAAGCAGCCAGCAATCTTCGGACAACTCTGGAAACAGCTTCTCCTTGACGGCGATGATTCGAACGTGGCTGAAATGCTCGAGCAAATAGATAAGCAAGGGGATGGCATAGGGCGCGTGGCCGATTTCGGCGGGAACCACAAACGCGAGACGACCACCTGGTTTAAGCAGCGACGCGGTCGCGACGAGAAACGGCGCCCATGAGGAGGACAGCGCGTTGAAATTGGCGCCGAGCTTGGCGCAGAGACTCAAGGCTGCTTCTCGGACCGTTCCCGAAAAGCGTTGGTAGCGGATAAATGGCGGGTTGCCAGCGGCGCACTCAAAACGCTCAAGGGTGCTTGATGCCCATGAAAAGAAATCCCCTTGGTGGATGAGGCAGCCGGGCGCACGGGCATGAACGATTGCAGCGGCGAGTGGGTCGCCTTCAACACCGACGCTATTGGGGTGGGTGACCAGGAACCGCCCATCCCCGCAAGAGGGGTCGAGGAGCCGGTCATCCCTCGACGAAACAGCCCAATGCACAAGCGACCGGGCGACGTCATGGGGCGTGTAATATGCTCCAAGCTGTTTCTGTCGCTCGGTTTCCATGCCGGCGTCGACTCTCGTGTCGTCATCGTTGCCCCACGGCATAAGGCTAGTCTCAGCAATTGCTTAGGTCAATTGGCCAATTGCAAGCCTTCGAGCAGCTACCGCTCGCTGCTGGCGGCATCGGCGGCCGCTTGCGGTTTGGCCTCCGCGGGCGCGGCGGCCGGTTCTTCCAGTGGGGGAATTTCGAACTGCCAGGCCTCGAGCCCCTCGTCGGTGGCCAGCAACAACGCGGGCCGCCCGTCGAGTTGGGCGACGGCTATGCCGCTGGGCGAGGCGCCGAAGTTGAAACGGTCGATCAAGCTGCCATCGCTCGCCAGGATGTGAATCGAGCCGTCGGCCGCGGCGATCACCCATTGCCCGGTCTCGCCGCCCAACAGGTTGCCGGTGGCGACCATCTCGAACGCGGCGTGCTGGTGCATGCCCTCGGGCAGCGGGTAATTCCAGAGCTCGTCGCCGCGCGGCGTGAGCCCCACGACGTCGTCGTAAAGGGATTCGCCCGCCCCGGGCGATCTAAGGGCGATCGCGCACCACTCGTAGAAATCGTCGCCGTCGAGATCGGCCGTGAAGATCAGCCGCACGATGGCGTCGGGCAAGGCGATTGGCGGTCGTTCCCGGCCGGCGGCGTCGATCGGCAGCACCGTGCCCTGGGCCACCAACAGTTGCCGCTGGCCGCGGCGATCGGGGCCGGTCACGTCCAGGCGGAGCACGTTTCCGGCGGCGCGATTCCTCCACAGACGCCGTCCGTCCAACGTAACGCAGTGTACGCCCACGTCCTCGAGATATCCCACATACATCTCCAGCTCGCCGTTGCCGTCCAGATCGGCCAACAGCGCGTCGGAAATGCCCGAATGATCGCTGGATTCGGGAAAGCTGAGCAGACGCTTCCAACTGGCGTCGAACAAGTGGATCTGCTGCACGCCCGGCTTGGAGCCGAGGAAATAGCGATTGCCGGCGCCGTCGACGCTGGTTCGCAGGAACGTAATGGCAGAGTCGTCCCGCTCCGGAAGTTCGAGCCGGTGCTTCGCCAACACCTTGCCTTCGGCGTCGATTTCCGCCACGCTCGGCAGACCTTCGATCACGAACACCCGGTCGTGCCCCGAATCCTCGTGGGCGACGAGGATATTACCTGGCTGCCGCAATTCCGAGCAAACCCACAGCCGCTTGCGCAGCAGCAGTTCGGGTTCGCTGGGCGGCGCGATCCCGGCAGGGGCCAACGCCGCCGCAAAGGCCGACTCCAGCCCTGCGTTGGGTCTTTGCGTGTTTTGCCAAGCGAAGCCAGCGTAAAACAAATACTCGGGAGCTTTCTCGGGAGCTTCCAGTGTCAGGTCGCCGCCGGCGAGCAGCGTGTCGATTTGCTTCGGCAGCGCCACCGCTTCGTTGGGATAAACGCCGACCAGATGCTCTTGCAATGAGCCATCCCGCCCTAAGATCACCGTCGTCGGCACGGTTTGCACGCCGAACGACCGGAAGACGATCTGCCGCGATACGCGCGCAATCGGCAGTGACAGTTCGGCCTTCGCCAGCACGGCTTTCAAATCGTCGTCCGAAACCTCGTCGAGATCGGCGCTGACCGCCAGAAAGACGACCGCATCCTGGTCTTGATATCGCTTTCGAACGCGCTCGAAGACCGACAAGTCGTTGTAATACTTGAACACGTCGTCCTTCTGCCAGAATTTGAGCACGGCGATTTTGCCCGCCAGCGAATCGCGAGTGATTTGCCGGCCGTCGAGCGTGCGCAACTCGAACTTGGGAATGCGAGCGCCCGGCAGAACGGCATCGAATTGTTTGACCAACTCGGCGTCGGGCGGCATTTCGAAGCGGAACGTGGCGTCGTCGAGCGGCGGGTCGAGCCGGGCGTCTTCCAACTCGGCGGTGATCGTCATGTCGCTGATGGCGCCGACGTACGGTTCGATCAGCCGGCGATATCCGCCCGGCGGGTATTCGACGCGCCGCACGACGAACGTTTTTTGGTCGATCCACAACACGAAGTCGCCTTCGCGCTTGGCGATCCGCACGCGGTAGCAGTTATCGGCCCCGATCTTCTGCGGCGAATCGAGTTCCGGCTCGCGAGCATTGGCTACAATCGCCGGCAACGGCTGGGGGTCCAGGAACAACGCCAGAGGCACGGAGCCCACGATTTGATTCAGCGCATTGGCCAGCACCGGCTCGCCATAGATCGATAGCAGCGAAAGTTCTTCGGGCGCTGGGACGCTGAACACCTCGCCCGGCGCCTCGTCGATCGTGGCGCGGAAGGTATGGCCGTCGCAAACGACCAGCACGTCGTAGGCCCGCATGCGAATGCGGTTCGGTCCGTCCATGGCCAGCGAGAAATCGCGGGCGTCTTCGACGATTTTGCCGTCGTGAGA
Organism: Pirellulales bacterium; assembly: GCA_035532215.1. Classification (GTDB taxonomy): domain Bacteria; phylum Planctomycetota; class Planctomycetia; order Pirellulales; family JAICIG01; genus JAICIG01. The sequence continues at coordinate 12,383 of DATKRK010000204.1, forward strand.
ATACCGCACCAGCAACCGGCCGGAGTCTTGGTAACGATTGGCTTGATGATAGGCTTCGATCGCCCGCTCGAGGATCTCCGTCGGCGTGCTGGGCGGTTTGCGTTCGACCGTCTGGACCTTCTCGGTGGTGCGCTGGGTACACCCCGTCGCCAGAAACGCCGACAACACGATCGAACCGGCGACGACGATCAGAACCCCCCGGCCTGATCGCAGGCCCAATGACGCGGACATGTTCGTCCCCCGACTACTAAGACTTGGTTCATTCATCGTAATGCTATCTCGTACTTGCGCCAAATGCCCGGCTAACCCGGATTATTCATCAGCCCACACTAACCCGAAGCGCAAGCGAGGTGGAGCAATCGCCTTACCTCGCTAGCGCTTCGGGTTAGTGTGAAGCGCTTTGTCGAGCATTCTCGGGGCTGATGAATAATCCGGGCTAAGCCGTGCGGCGTCCCCGTTTCAAGCGATTTCAACGACTTGGGGGTGCAGGAGCGCCGGCGGCGACGAGGCAGGCGAGACGCCCGCACCACAACTTAGTACATCGCCAGCTTAGGACGCGGCCCCGGGCTGTCGCCGTAGATTGCAAAAGCCCGGTCGCACGCAAACGGGCGGGGTGATTGCATTTTCAGTCTTATCTCTACAACCGGACGGCGAGGGGCTGTGGTCGCCGTTTTGCGCTTTCTCGTTGGTATTGCCGGCTATCGCCGGTTGCCGTTTGGCGTTTAGCGTTGCATAATGAAGTCATGAACGAGATATATGCTCGACTTGAGGAAATATTTCGGGCGGTCCTGCTGGACGACACGCTGACGCTCACGCCCGAGACGAGCGGAAAAGACTTCGAAGCCTGGGATTCACTCACCCACGTGACCGTGATGGTCCACGTTGAACGCTCGTTCGGCATCCAATTCACGAGTTCGGAAATCTCCGGCTGGGAGAACGTCGGCGAACTAGCGCAGTTGATCGAAAGCCGCCTGCAACAAAAAGGCTGAAAGTCGCTCCTCGATCGGCATGAGCGGCGGAAGCTGGCGTGAACCTCGGGTCCAGGCGGGGAACGAGAGACTGGCGGAGTTCGCGCACAGCGGAATTTGATACGAGATGGACCGATCTCCAATCGATTTTTTCGAGTCGGGCTTCTGGTGCTTCCTGGCGGTCGCCGTATTGGTGTTGGTCCCAATCGTGTCGCCCGTATTGCGGAAATGGGCCTGGGCCGCGATCAACCTGGCCTTTCTCGGCCTGGTGCTGGGCATTCCCGACGTAGAGCACGCATGGCGCCTGCTGAGGCAAGGCGCCATGGGCGAAGCTGCGGCGACGGTGGCTGGGTCGGGCCTGGGCTTGGCGTGCATGGGCGTACTCGCAGCCTGGATGGCGTTGCAAGCGGTCCAGCGTCGCCGGGGAAACCTGCCGCTCGTGCTGGGCGGCCTGGCCGTATTGGCCCTGTTCGTCATTCACAAGCTGCCGCTGCAGACGCTTTACGACAGCGATCGCCTCAAGGAACTGCTCATGTCGGCCGGGCTTTCCAGCGCCCGCGTCCAGCCGCTCCGATCGGTGATGGTGGCGATCGGTTTTTCGTATGTCGCGCTGCGGATGGTCGAAGCGCTGCGGCTGACGCGCGAAGGACGGCACCCCGCCCCCGATTTGCCGTCGACGATCAACTACTTGCTGCCGTTCCACATGCTGTCGGCGGGGCCGATCCAGGGATACGCTGATTTCGTGGCCCAGCCTGGCGTGTCGCCGCCGCTGAGCGCGTCGGATGCGCTGCGCGGCGTCGAGCGGATCGCACACGGATTATTCAAGAAGTACGTCCTGGCCGCCATCGTCGACGCCGATTTCCTCACCGGCTTCAGCGCGCCTGGGCCTTATGTGGCCGTGGAAACGCTGTTCTATTATCTCTGGGTCTACCTCGATTTCAGCGCCTACACCGATATCACGGTCGGGGCGGGCCGGCTGATGGGCATTGCCACGCCGGAGAATTTCAATCGGCCTTACGTGGCGCGAAACCTGATCGACTTCTGGGACCGGTGGCACATGTCCTTGTCGCGGTTCATCTACCGCAACCTGTTCGTCCCGGTGCAACTGGCGCTGCTCCGCCGCACGGGGCCTCAGGCGGCGCTGTTGTGCGCCTCGGCGGCCTTTTCAGTCTCGTTCTTGTTGTGCGGTCTGTGGCACGAATTGAATCTGCGTTGGGTGCTGTGGGGCGCCATGCACGCGGCGGGGTTGGTGACGGTCAATGCCTACCGCTCCGTGCTGCAAAAGCGGCTGGGCCGCGAAAGGTTCAATCGCTACCGCGAGCACCGCGGCATCCGGCTGGCTGCGATTATCTTGACTCAGGTCTTCGTCGCGAGTTCGCTGCTGGTGGCGAGCTGGCCGCGAAAATAAGTCGGGAGCATGTCTATGAGCGATTCGAATTCGAAAAACGGCCCCATCCCGGCCTGGCGGTTCGTCCTGCGGCTGACCTGGGTGGTCATCCAACTGCTGCTCGTTTACTGGTTAGGTGAAAGCGGTGTGCAATTCGTTTATCAGGGTTTTTAGGCGGCTGGCGCCAGCGTCGTACCATATCTCGCGATTGCGGGGGTTGCTCGTCGTCGCAATCTGCGGCGCGGCCATCTTCGCGGCGATGCACTTCGTGCTCGGCTACTCGCTGGGGACCGATGCGATCGCGATTTACCCGCGCCAACGGTTGCTCGGCTTTTTTCTGTACCAAAGCATCTGGGGCAGGGTTGCGGCGGTCGACCACATGTACCATACCGGTCAGTTGCCGCACGACACGCGGCTGGGAGTGTTCATTGGAGTGTCGACGACCGCCACCGGCATCCGGCGCCAGTTCCTGGACGCCCGCGCGAATACGGCCGATCGCTGGATCGTGCTGGCCGGGGCCGGCTTGAGCTTCGAGAACATCGAGAGCGTGATGCTGCCGGTGTTTTTTTGCGACCTGAAGCCGAGCACGGTCGTGTTTGGCGTGCATCCTCAGATGCTCGTCGGCGAACGCCACCTTGCCGACGAACCGGCGATCGGGCCGCAAAACGTCGTCGGCCGCCGCCGCCGGCTGCTGAATTCGCAGTTCACCTGGTTCGGGGCGTTGGACTGGCTCCGCAAACATTGGGCCATCCGGCATCGCGCCATGATGGCCGAGTTTCTGCGTTCGCGGATTTATGCCATGCGGGTGATGGTTTTCTACGCGGCCGGGGTCAGCGCCGAGTGGCTTGCTCCCCCGTCCACGCAGCCCTGGGACGAAGATCCGTTGTGGCTCTGGAATATGGACGACACCGAAAACGTATTCGCCCAGAACCAAATGGAGTTTTGGGCGCGGCGAGGACATTTCGAAGCGGAGAATTACGACCCCGACGGCGCCCAGGCGCGGGCGTTCGTCCGCATGATTCGCGCCTATCGCAGGCTCGGAGCCAAGGTGTACGTGGTCATCATGCCGCTGCGGTCTTCGGTGCGGCCCCAGGTTCCGCCCAACGCCAAGCCCTGCCTGCTCGAAGTGCTGAACCGCGAGTTCCCGGAAAGCCCGCCGCCGGTCTTCGATCTGGAATCGGCGATGCCCGATCGGTATTTCACCGACGAGGCGCATCTTTCCAAAAGCGGCGGCGAGCGGCTTTCGAAACAGGTGGCGGAACTCCTGCGCGAGCCGCCCCACGACGAACGATCGCCGGACGGTCCGTAAGCTTGATTGGCGCCATCGAAGTCGCTACGACTGCCGGCCTGGCTCTGAAGGCACTATAATCCAGTAGACGGCGGCTTCCGCCCTTTTTGCCAGGAGCTAGCTCGTGACGCATATCGTCTGCATTGAACTCGAGTTGCCCGACGACTTGGCTCGTTTTCATTTACCGCCCGGCGTCGATGCACGCCTGAGCGAACTGCTCGACAGGCAGGACCGAGGCGAAACCCTGTCGGCTCGCGAGCGCGAAGAAGCCGAAGGACTGGTGTATCTAGCCGAAACATTGTCGTTATTGCGATTACGGGCCGAGCGAACCGTTGCCAACGGGGCAAAGCCAACGTGAGAAACGTGCCCGAGCGGCTTCGCCGTTTGGTCGTGAGTCGAGCCTCGGAGCGGTGCGAGTACTGCGGGCTGGCGCAGCAGGGCCAGGAAGCCACATTTCACATCGATCATGTTCTTCCGCTCAGTGCGGGCGGGAAAACCACGGCAGAAAATCTCGCACTCGCCTGTGTGTCCTGTTCTCTGCGCAAAGAATCCCGCCGCTCGGCCGTCGATCCGTTAAGCGGTCGGCGCGTCCCCTTATTTCATCCACGGCGTCAACGGTGGCTCGACCATTTCCGCTGGGACGGAGTCGCCATCGTTCCACTGACCGCCGCAGGGCGTGCGACCGTGTTCGCGCTGCAAATGAACCGGCCGCTGATCCTGGCAATTCGCGAAGAGGAAGCCCATCGCGGACGGCATCCGCCAGCCTAACTCGCCAGGTCCGGACGGTTCTTGAAGAGTTCCAGCGCCTCGGGGTTGAGCAAGGCCTCGGCGTTGCGCACCGGCCGGCCGTGAATCACCTCGCGCACGGCCAATTCGACGAGCTTGCCGCTGCGGGTCCGCGGAATGTCGGCGACCTGGAGCACCTTGGCCGGCACGTGCCGGGGCGTCGTACTGCGGCGAATTTGGTCTCTGATCCGCCGCGCCAATTCGTCGTCGAGCGTCAGGCCTGCGCGCAGCTTGACGAACAGCACCACCCGCATGTCGCCCTGCCACTGCTGCCCGACGACGATGCTGTCCAAGACTTCCGGCACTTGCTCGACCGGGCGATAGATTTCGGCGGTGCCGATCCGCACGCCGCCAGGATTTAAAATCGCGTCGGAACGGCCATAAATCACCATTCCGCCGTGTTCGTTCAGCTCGGCGATGTCGCCGTGCCGCCAGACGCCGGGAAACTGCTCGAAATAGGTCTGGCGGTAAGCCGCATCGCCAGGATCTCTCCAAAAACACAGCGGCATCGAAGGGAAAGGGGCCGTGCAGACCAACTCGCCCTTTTGGCCAACGACCGGCCGGCCGGCGTCGTCGAAGACCTCCACTTTCGACCCCAAGGTCCGGCATTGCAGCTCGCCTCGGTAGACGGGGCCGATCGGGTTGTCGGCGACGAACAACCCGCACAGCTCCGTACCGCCGGAAACGCTCGATAGCCGCACGTCGCGTTTGATGGCACGATAGACGTAATCGAAGCTCTCGCCGTGCAAAGGCGCCCCGGTCGAAATCACCGCGCGCAGCGACGACAAATCGTGAGTCTTGGCCGGCTCGAGCCGCACTTTCTCGATGGTCGAAAGGTATTTGGGGCTCGTGCCGAATACGGTCAGCCGCTCGCGTTCGGCCAAATCGAACAGCACGTCGATCTTGGGCGCCAGGGGCGAACCTTCGTAGAGCACCACCGTGCAACCGGCTGCCAGGCCGCTGACGAGCCAGTTCCACATCATCCAGCCGGTCGTCGTAAAGTAGAACAGCCGGTCGTCGCGCTTCAGGTCGCCGTGCAGAACGAGTTCGGTCAGGTGCTTCATCAGGATGCCGCCCGCCGTGTGCACGATGCACTTGGGCGGCCCGGTCGTGCCCGACGAATAGAGAATGTAAAGCGGGTGGTCGGCGGGAAGCTGCTCGAACGCGGGCGGGCCGGCGGGTGACCTGGCCAGAAAGTCGTCCCACGCCACGGCGTCGCCGAGGGCTTCGAGATCCAGGTGCGACGGGTCGAGGTACGGGACCACGACGACGTGCTCGATGGAGGCAATCTGCTTGCGAAGCTCGTTCACTCGCGGAAGCAATTCGACGCGGCGCCCGAGGTCGACGTAGCCGTCGACGGCCAACAGCACTTTGGGCTCGATCTGGCTAAAGCGGTCCAGGACGCCCTGGGCGCCGAAATCGGACGAGCAACTCGACCAGACGGCGCCGACGCTGGCCGCGGCCAGCATGCCGATGACCGCCTCGGGAATGTTGGGCAGGTAGCCCGCCACGCGATCGCCCGGTTTGACCCCCAGCCCTTTCAAGGCGCGGGCGACGCGTCCGACGGCGACGCTCAGTTGCTCATAGCTCATTACCGTCCGACGCCCGCGCTCGTTCGCCGCCACAAGGGCCGGGCGGTCGTCGCGGAAGCGAAGCAGGTTCTCGGCGTAATTCAGCCGCGCGCCGGGAAACCAGCGGGCGCCGGGCATGCGATCGAAATGCTCGACGACCGAATCAAATCGGCGGCTCGCCACGACGCCGCAAAAGTCCCAAGCGGCGGCCCAAAACGCCAGCGGCTCTTCGATCGACCACTGGTAAAGCGCGGCGTATTCGGACATCGCCGGATGCCCGCGCTTGGCCACGAACCGCATGAACGCGGCGAGGTTCGATCGGGCGACTTGATCGGCTGTCGGCTGCCAGAGGATTGGGGCGCTGGTCATTCGCGATGCGATGTTCCGTTCCAAGAGGAACACCACATCCTAAGGGTAAGGCGGGTGTTTGTCCAAATGAGCCCCCCCGATCAAGGCAACGAGCGCGTCGAACTCGATCTCGGCTTATTATAGCACCCGTTGGCGCTGCCCGCGACGCTTGTTTTCGCCAACGCGGTCATTTAGGGGCAGCCAAGGCTCGGGCGGCTTTTTGGGCGAAGGCGCCTATCCGACCAACGACGCGTCGTAGCCGGCGCGAGTGAGATAATAGGCGTGCGCGGGACGGTCTTTAACGACAAACTTGTGCTTGATGAGTCGGTCCATTGCCGCCAGAAACTCATCGTTCACGAAGTTGTTCATGCAGAGCATTTTATATGGCCCGACCCGAAAACGGCGAAAGATGCCCAGAATCTGTTGTTCTGCATGCGTCACGACAAGTCCTCCGGAAAGCAGTTCGCCCAGCAACTGTGGTTCGGCCTGCCATCGCGCACCACTGAGTGCGCGACCGAATTACAGTTCAGTATGACGGAGTCATAGCGAGCAAACGAGTGTTCAACGGCTCTTTTTTCGCTTTTTTTGCCTGGCTTTTTCAGAACCTGAACCCGCCCCGGCGCCGCCTTCGCCGTGCAGCCGGGAAGTTGCCGGTCTTGCTGGCCGTCGCGACGACCGCTGCAGGGCTGTTAATCGGGGCCCGCTAACCTCCGCCCCGATTCGACCAACGACGCTCTTGGACGCCGGTGCAACTGCCCGTGCCTGAACGCGGCGGCGATGGCCCCTGGAATCAGGGCTTCGGCTTCGATGACTCGCGCTCGGTTTTCGGCGACCTTGGCCTTCATTTCCTGTCGAGTGGCCGCAGCCTGAGCCAGACGGATTTCGGCCTTGGCCTGGGCCATGCGGGTGTCGGCTTCGGCCTGGTCGACTTGCAACCGGGCGCCGATATTCTGGCCGACCTCGATGTCGGCGATATCGATCGACACGATTTCGAACGCCGTTTGCGCATCGAGACCGCGGTCCAGCACCGCGCTGGAGATCCGGTCGGGATTGCCCATCACGACCATGTGGTCGTCGGCCGAGCCGATCGAAGTAATGATGCCTTCGCCCACGCGGGCCACGACGGTTTCTTCCGTGGCGCCGCCGATCAACTGCTGCAAGTTGGTGCGCACGGTGACCCGCGCGCGGACTTTCAGTTCGACGCCGTTTTTGGCCACGGCGCTGAGCGTCGAGCTCTTATTCTTGCTCGGGTCGGGACAATCGATGACTTTCGGATAAACGCTGGTCTGCACCGCGCCCAACACGTCGCGCCCCGCGAGATCGATGGCCGCGGCTCGATCGAATTCCAAGTCGATGTCGGCGCGATGCGCGGCGATGATCGCCTTGATGACGCCGGCTACATTGCCGCCGGCAAGATAGTGGGCCTCCAGGCGACGCGTCGAAACTCCCGATGCCGGATCGTCGCCGATGCCGGCTTGCTTGGCCATGATTCTGGCTCGCATGACCAATTGCGCGTCGACCTGCCGCAGGCTCATCCCGATCAGCGCGAGCAGGCTGATCTGGGCGCCCGACATGTAGCCCTGGAACCACAGGCCGCCATAGACCAACAGGGCCCAGCCCGCCAACAACGCGCCGACGAGGCAGATCGCGCCGCCGATCCAGACCAGCGCACCGGAAACGATCTCGGCGGCGATTACGGTCTCGATCGACATCCGCGACTCCGTGCTCAAGAGGACTGGAACCCGTCCCACTCCGCACGCGTGACGTCGATTCGCTCCGCAGGACTTGCGGCGGAATTCATCAAGAATGTAGAGCAACGCCCTCATTCTACCCGACTGCGAGGATCCGCAGCGGCGAATTCTCGAAAGATTGTCGACGCCTCGTCGCCCGAGAGGCCTCCTGGCGCCGTTGGGCGCGGGCCCGAGATCGGACGAAACGCGGAGCTATTTCCGCGGCGAACTTCCGAAGATCAAACCGGTTGCAGCGCCGCCCTGGTCGGTGCAGGTCTCGCGAAAGTAGACCGAAGCTGTCGTGCGGCCTAACTTGCATTCGAGTTTCCGCGACTTGCCGGCTTGCACTTGCTCCAACAGCGTTTGCACCAGTTCTGCTTCGTCGGGAAGCTTGTCGAAGAAAACGGAAACCGCAATGTCTTTGCGGAGGCCGTCCACGGCAGCTCCGGCGCCGACCGTGTAATCTTGAACTCCGGACATTCTCCAGCGAGCGTGAATCGCAACGCCGTCGATCTCAATCAGTCCGGTTCCGCTCTGCGTGAAGTTTCGACTTCGCGACTCGTCCATACCGGCCTTTCACTATTAAAAAATGTTTGCTCGCCGCGGTCCCTGCAAGGCGCTGGAAAATGCGCTCCGCCGGCATCTCGGCAGCCGCCTGGCGACTTGCTCCGCTCTTCAGCGGGCCCAAAGCGCCACGACGAGAATGATTGCCGCCACGACGAGAAAGATCGCCAACTTGACGACGGCGCGGCGAACGCGGTACTTGTCGACGTCGCCGCAGCGCGGACAACGCCTGGCCAGCGCCGACATCGGCTGCCAACAGATCCGGCAATGAATGAGCGCCATGACTTCAACCGATCAGCAAGCGTCCGCGGCGGCGGCTCGCACGAGTTATTTGCGCCGGCGGGCGCCCATCTGACGCGCGCGGTTGGCTTTGTCTCGAGCGGCTTTCTTGTCGGCCTTCTTGGCCGCTTTCTGCTCGGCTTTGCGCTCGGCTTCCGTCAGAAAACGGGCTTGGTCATTGGCCGGAACGTCTGGAGTCACAGGATGATTCCTCGTCAGGTTTAAAGGCCCCTCGCGCATCGGCCAATATCCGAAAGACCATCGAGGCCTCTTGCTCGCAAAAGGAAAACGCCGGAGCGAAGCGTCCCGCCTCGCTCCGGCGTTACCTATTGAACAACAAGCGCGAACGCGTCGCCTTATCGGCGGCTGTAACCGCCGCGTCCGCCACGTCCGCCACCGCCGCCGCCGCCGCCGCGATCTTCGCGCGGGCGTGCTTCGTTGACGGTCAATGCGCGACCGTCGTGCTCTTTCTCGTTCAACGCTTGAATTGCCTCAAGAGCTGCGTTGTCGTTCGCCATCTCGACGAACCCAAAGCCCTTGCTGCGTCCCGTGTCGCGATCCTGGATAACCTGGGCGCTGCGAACCTCGCCGAACGGGGTGAACATTTCCTCCAAAGCGGAACTCGTCACGCCATAACCCAGGTTACCGACATAAAGCTTCTTACTCACCGTTCAACTCCTTGAAGACGGCATAACCGGCCCGTTTAGACTTTCCGGGCCGAAGTGAAAGGGGCCAAAGTGGTGGCCCGCCAGGAGGGAAAGGCGAGAGAGCAGCGAGCAAGTTCGCAAGAACACGAGGCGCGTGTCGCGTCGTCTAAACCGACCAATGGAACTATAGCACATCCCGGCTCCTGAGAACATCCCTGAAACTCTCACGAATGGACGACAACAAGGCCCGGCAAGGCGAGAAAGCGTCTCACCGGGGCCCTTTATGGCCAGGCCGACCGATTTGGCAATCGCCGCGCAGCGATGCCTAGCCAATTTTCCTGCCGCATTTGGTTCAAGCACGCGGACGCCGGACCGCATATAATCCCTCTATTATGAATCAAACCAACGAATTCCGAGCCGACGCCTTGGCCCAGCTCAAGACGGCCCAACTGATGATCGAAGAGGGCAGGAAAGAGCTTGTCGCCGCGAACGAGAAAATCAGGGCTGCACAAGAACTTATCGACCAGAGCGCAGACACTCTCCGTAGCACCTGTTCCGGTCAGTCGCACGCGCACGGCGCCCGCCCTCGGTGAAACCGGGGTCGCTCATCCTTTTGCGACCGATGCCAAAGGACGGTTCAGCCCCTGCGGCATTGACCCGCTCTCGCAGCACCAGCGCCGCGCAGCGCAATCCAAGCTAATAGGCCGTGAAAAACCGCGAATTCGTCCCGCCCGGACCGACGCGAATCTGCACCGGTTTGGCGCACCGTGGGCAGTTGCCCCGGTAGGCGGTCCGATCGGCGGCCAGGTAAATCCGGCTGTACACGTCGCAGCAAGCGAAGTGAATGCCCACGAACCGCCGTGGCGTTCGGCTCTCCGACGATTCGGAGGTCGGGAAACCATCGCTCGATAGGTCGAGATTCTCGCCGGCCATGAACTTGAGCCACTCGGCCCGTTTTGCGGTTTGCAAACGGCGACTTGCCAGTAGTCGCCCGCCCGCTCGCGCTGCTGCGCCGTAAGTTTATATCGGATGCAAGCGGGTTGGGTTAATATCAATTCAAGGCGCCCCGCGATTGCCGCTCGGGCGTAAAATGCTCGAGAGACGTCGCGACAGGGCCTCGACGCCTTCGGCTAAAAACGGAGTTGCCATGGCGGTTTCTGAAAGGGCGCTCGTCGGGTCGATCTTGGGAACCGCGGTCGGCGATGCGCTCGGCCTGCCCTATGAAGGATTGTCAAAGCGGCGGGCGGCGAGACTTTTGGGCCCTCCGACGCGATACCGTCTGCTGCCAGGGCGAGGCATGATCTCGGACGACACCGAGCATGCCTGCATGACAATGCAAGCCTTGACCGCTTCGGGCGACGACGTGGAGACCTTTGCGCGGCAATTGGCCAAGCGGTTGCGGCTGTGGCTGCTGGCCGTTCCAGCCGGCGCCGGCCTGGCGACCCTCAAGGCGACGACTCGACTTTGCTTCGGAGTTCCGCCGCACCGCAGCGGCGTCTTCTCCGCCGGAAACGGCCCGGCGATGCGATCCGCAGTTCTCGGGACGGCGATCGATGATCTCGATCTGCTTCAGAAATTCGTGCGCGCCTCGACTCGGATCACTCACACCGATCCGCAGGCGGAACACGGCGCCTTGGCCGTGGCGCTGGCCGCCCGCTGGGCCGCCGATGGCTTGCCCATTAGCCCTGGCGAGCTCGCCGCGGAATTGCAATCGCTGCTGCCGGATGAAAATGCTCAGCGATTTCACAAGCTCATCGGCCAGGCGGTCGAAAGCGCCGCTCGCGGAGATTCGGCCGAGACCTTCGCGGCGATGCTCGGACTGGAGCGAGGAGTGAGCGGTTACGTTTACCATACCGTGCCTGTCGCGCTGCAAGTTTGGTTTCGCCGCCCAACCGAACTGCCGGAGGCCGTCGTCGAAGTCGTTCGCTGCGGCGGCGATACCGATAGCACGGCGGCGATCGTCGGCGGCATCATCGGCGGCGCCAGCGGAAAGGACGGCATTCCGGCCGATTGGCTCTCTCGGCTTTGGGAATGGCCGAGAACCGTCGCCTGGATGGAGCAGCTTGCCTGCCGGCTCTACGAAGCCCGCAGCCGCCGCACCCCGCTACGGCCGCCGACGCTGCCGGCCTGGGGAGTGCTGCCCAGAAACGCTTGCTTCGCGGCGGTCGTACTCGGCCACGGCTTGCGACGAGTGCTGCCGCCTTATTGACGCGCTGAAGCGAATGAGGAATTAAGCCCTCGTTGTTCTACACAAGTCGCTCAGATTCTGTCGCCCCTAACGGGGCTGGGCTGTGTCGCGGCGGTTGCGGCCCAGGGGCTCGCCGCCCCTGGCTACAATCTTTCGCCGCTACGCGGCTGGCGTTTTTGCAAGTCCCGCCGCCGATTCGCGTCAGTCCCGTAGGGACGGCAGAGTGTAGCCAGGGGCGCAAGCCCCTGGAATGATGCCGGCATCCAATTTCCTAGCCCCGTTAGGGGCGATACAAGGGAATCAAAGCCGCGGCTTCAACAGCCCGACTGCACAAGTCGTAGATGCGTGGAACAACGAGGCTGAAGCCCCTTGGCGGGTTTGGCGACGGCACATGGAATGTGCCTGCTACTTTGGCGCAAGCGTCGGGAATGACGCCGCGGTCGGTGGTGATACCATTTGAACGGGAGTCAAGGATAAACGCTCCGATACTGTAGGGAACGCCCTCCGTGGCGTTCCGTGCGCGGGATAGACCGTGAACCCCGGGTTCACGGAACGCCACGGAGGGCGTTCCCTGATATGGTTGGACCAGTCAAGGGTGATTGTTTCGCCTTGCGGCGGGTGCTTCATGGCGGATGTTTCACGGTGTTTAGGGAATGGCCAGGAGACGGAACGCGGCGATG
>DATKRK010000205.1:0-18873 GCA_035532215.1 Pirellulales bacterium
GCGGCCGCCGTCGGCGGCCGCGAGGCGCCAACCGGGGGCGAGGGCTGAAACGGGCCGCGGACCCAGGCATAAATGCCTGGGCTAAATAAAAGGTTCGAACCCGTGCTAGCATGCCGTTCGGGCCGCCTACTCTGTCTTAACTCAGCAGCCACTGCAAATCGTCGGCGGTGAGACTGCTGATCAGGCTGTTGTCGGCCGAGATGATCGCCTCGGCCAGTTTTTTCTTGTCTCGCTGCAAGTCGAGAATTTTCTCCTCGACGGTGTCGCGGGCGATCAGCCGGTAGGCGAACACGCGGCGATTCTGGCCGATGCGGTGAGCGCGGTCGATCGCCTGCGCCTCGACCGCCGGATTCCACCAGGGGTCGAGAATGAACACGTAGTCGGCGGCGGTCAGATTCAATCCCAAGCCGCCGGCCTTCAGGCTGATCAGAAACAACGGGCACTGGGGATCCTGTTGAAAGCGCTCGACCCGCTGCTGGCGGTCGCGCGTTTTGCCGTCGAGATACTCGTAGACGATCTGGCGGCGGTCGAGTTCCTTGCGCACGATGGCCAGCAGGCTCGTGAACTGCGAAAACACCAGCGCCTTGTGCCCCTCGGAGAGCACTTCGTCGAGCTGTTCCAGCAAAGCCTCCAGCTTGGCGCTGGGCTGGTCGCTCTTCTTCGGGTCGATCAGGCCCGGATGGCAGGCGGCCTGACGCAGCCGCAACAGCGCTTCGAGCACCTGGATCTTGGATTGGTTCAGGCCCACCGCGTCGATCCGCTTGGCGAGCAAGTCGCGGTAATGGCTGCGCAGTTCGTCGTAGAGCTTGCGCTGCTTGTGCTCCAGCTCGCAGTACAGCGTCTGCTCGGTCTTTTCGGGCAGCTCGCTGAGCACCTGCGCTTTGGTGCGCCGCAGCATGAACGGCCGGAGGCCCTTGGCGAAGCTTTCGAACACGGCCGGATCCTTGTCGGGAGAACTGGCCGCCAGCCGCTTGAGCGCCGCGGAGCGGCCCAGCATGCCGGGGTTCAGGAATTCGAAGATCGACCACAGTTCGCCCAGGTGGTTTTCGATCGGCGTGCCGGTCATGGCCAGCCGACGTTTGGCTCGCAATAAACGGCAAGCCTTGGCCGAGTGCGAGTCGGCGTTTTTGATCGACTGGGCTTCGTCCAGCACGCAGTATTCGAACTCGATGTCTTTAAGCCGCGCGATGTCGCGGCGGAGCGTACCATAGGTCGTGATCACCAAATCGTGCTCGGCGAACTGCTCGTGTTGCTCGGCTCGGCCTTGCCCCGTGTAATCGAGGACGCGCAATTGCGGCGTGAAGCGTTGCGCCTCGGCGATCCAATTGTGAATCAGACTCCGCGGCGCCACGACCAGCGAAGGCGCATGCGCCGCCGGCGCCGCTTTCGCTGATGTTCCTTTCGCCGATGTTCCATTCGCCGATGTGCCGTTCGCCGTTGCCTGTTTCGCCGACGAATCGTTCGCCGGCGTCTCGTTTGCCGAGCGTTGGGAATCGAGCAGCGCCAACACCTGGACCGTCTTGCCGAGCCCCATGTCGTCGGCCAGGCAGCCGCCGAAGCCGAACTCGTCGAGGAACCGCAACCAGCCCAACCCTTCGCGCTGATATCCGCGCAGCCGGCCGTGGAACGTGACCGGCTCGTCCGCCGGTTTGATGCCTTCGAACGACCGCAGCCGATCGCGAATTCGCTCGAAGGTCGCGTCGACGTCCACGTCGGGTTGGGCCGCCAGCCAGGCGTCGAGCAACATGGCCTGCGAATGAACGAAGCGGATCTTGTCTTGTTCGACCGTGCCCATATCCGCCAGCGGCGCGTAACGGGCCAGCCACTCTTCGGGCAGGATGCCGCGGCTGCCGTCGCCCAACTCGACATAAGACTGGCCGCGCTCCAAGGCTTTCAGCAGTTCCGGCAGTCCGACCGAGATGCCGTCGAACTCGGCTGCGGCCTCCAATTCGAACCAGTCGATGCCTGAAGCCAGGCTGACTTTGAACTGGCCGGCCTGGCGCATTTTGACGCCTTCGGCCTCCACGCGCCAGCCGGCGGCGATCAATGCGGAGACGACCAGCGGCAGCCGTTTCGGCGCGACTTCGGCGTCGTGGTCCTCGTCGCGGTAACTGCTGGGCTGCTGAACGGGCGCTTTGTGCAGCGCCGTCAAAGCGGCGCGTTCGCGGGCCGAATCGCGGCGAATCAGTTCGCGATTCTCCTCGTCGACGAGCACCGTGCGGCGATCCCGCCAGGCAACGGTTTGATCCCGGTAATCGAACGACACCGACGCCTTCAAGTAATTTGCATATCGCTCGGGAGAGGCGACGACAAGCCGAGCCGTCGGCTCGACGGCAACCGTCTTCCAGCCGCACTGCTCGGCAAGTTCCAGCGGCGGCAAGTCGGGCGTTTGCCCGAGTTGTTTGAGAAACGCCTCTCGCTCCTTGGCGGGGACCTCGATCTCGCGCGCCTTTTGCATCGCCATGATCCACTGCGGCGCGGCGTTTTCGTCCAATCGCGCCGCCATCTGCTCGAAGAGGATCACGCCTGCGTCGGCAAACCGCACGGCGCCGGGCGCGTCGGCCCCATCCGGCCGGTGCAAGACGCCCTTCAGCCTCCACGCGGTTCCTTCCGGCGACGGCCCGAATTGCAGCTTGAACTGCCAGCAGGGCCCGTCGTCCCAAGTCAGCGGACGCGGCTCTTCCGCCTCAGGCCAGCGCGCTTCGGGCAGCCAATCGAACCGTCCGCTTGCGCACAAGCGCGGCAATAGCAAAGCGTACGCGGCCGGGGCAAGCTGGCAGCGGCAGATTTCCGTGCTCGAAGCGCGGGTGTAACCGTAGTAGGAATTCGAACGATAAGATTCCCTGGCGTATTGGTCTTCGCCTTGGTTGCCGATCATCGCGCTCAAGACTTCGCGATCGAGCCGGTCGGGCAAAGACAGAATTTCGAACGGATCGACCTTAAGCGGCCTGCGTTTGCCGAATTCGCCGTCCAGCTTACGGTCGCGGTAATGGAAATCGATCACCAGCGCGCCGCGATCGGCGATTTCCGCGGGGTTCAAGCGATACCAAATCTCGCGCCCCCGGACGTTGGCGGCCGGTTCGAGGTCGCGGTGTATTGAAGCCGCCGCCTTAGCCAGCGATTGAAGGCGGCTTTGCCATTTCGGCGGGGTCGCCGCTCGTTTAGCCGTCTTCTTCGCGGCGCGCGGAGGCGCGGCGGCGGATTTCTTCGTGCTCCGTTGCCTTCGAGCAACCTCCGCGCGCCACAAGTCGCCGCGGAATTCGTCGCCGGCTTCCCACTCGCCGTACTCGTCGATCACGTCGAGCGTTCCGCGGCCCGGCGTCAGGTTCGACAGCCCTTGCCGATCGATTTCGAAAATCGTCGCGGCGATGTGTTCGCACAGGTCGCCTTTGCAGTAATTCGGACACGTGCAAGTCGCGATGAGCAGGGCGTCTGCCGCGGCCAGTTCCCAATCCAGCGACACTTGATAAGGCCGCGAACCCTCGCGCTCGACGGTCGCCTGCGCTCCTGACTCATCGGACGCGGCGATTTTCACCGCGCCGACCGCGTAGTCGTGAATCCCGCCTTGCCAGTAATCCGGAGCGAACGAATGCCGACAGCGGTCGGCCAGTTTTTGGGCCATCGAGAGACTCCTTTCTTTTACGGACGGCTATCCTTTAGCCGCGTATAACTCGGCGTATTCCAAGATCCACAAATCGATGATGTCGAGGAAGTTCTGCGGATCGGCCTCGGTCAGCCGCTGGTAGTGCGTGCGGTTGTAGATTTCCTTGTTGCGAATCGTGCCTTTGGCGGAAAGCTCGAGCACGTGGTAGGAAGAAAACGGCCGGACCGTCATTTCCAAGCGGCTGAAATAGTTGCTGCGGCCGCGGCCGGCGTCGTCGCGGCTGACCGCCGCGCCCCAGCCGCGGTCGCCGACCACCGTTTCGTAGCGGAAACCGGGGAAATGATCGGGCAATTGCCGCAGGCATCTCTCGATGTGCTCGGACAGTTCCAGCCGGTACTGTGAGTGCAGCCGCTTGAGTTCCTCTTCGCTTTCCGCTTGCTTCGCCGAGGCCTGCGTCTGCGCGTCTCCCTTGCGCTGTCCGCGTTCGATGGCTCGTTGTAGTCGTCGTTCGAATTCCATGTCAGCGGGAAACATGTCAGCGGGAGAATAACCTCGGGTTCGAATCGCTCGCGGCGCGAACCAATCAGGAGTCGGAAGAGGCCGGTTTTTCAGGGGGAGGGTCATCTTGCTTCAAAGCCATGAACTGCTTCAAGTCGCCAAACGTTCGCAACGGGGCCTTGCCCTTCTTCATGGCCTCGGTCAACGGCGCCACCGGCCGGGGCTTGGGTTTGGGCTTGGACGGCGGCGGGCTGCGGAATTTCGGCTTCTGGCCGCCGGCGCCGCCCCGGTCGGTCTTGGCCGGCGGCCGGGCAGGCCGGCGCGAACGAGCGGGGGCGCCTTCGCTCTGCGGCCTGGCGCCGCCTTGCTGGGGCGGGCGCGGTTCGCCCTGACGCCGCGTGCCCGGCTTGATCATCGTCAAAGAAACGCGGCGCCGCTCTTTTTCGACCTCTCGCACCCACACGCGAACGATATCGCCCACCGACACGACATCGTGCGGATCTTGCACGAATTTGTTGGCCAGTTGGCTGACGTGAACCAGCCCGCTGTCTTTCAGTCCGATATCGACGAAGGCGCCGAAATCGACCACGTTGAGCACGGTGCCCATCAGCTCCAGGCCCGGCGTGAGATCGTCGAGCTTCAATATGCCGTGCTTGAAGATCGGCTGCGGCAACGCTTCGCGCGGGTCCCTCCCCGGGCGGGCGAATTGAGCGGCGATGTCCGCCAGCGTCAACACGCCCGCGTGCAACTGGCCGGCCAGTTCGTCCAGATTCAGCTTGCCGACGCGTTCGCCCAGCTGGGCCACGCGCGCTTTATCCGACAGGTCTTCGGGCGTCGCCTCGAGCTTGGCCAGCGTCTGCCGGGCCAGTTCGTAGCTTTCCGGATGAATCCAGGTGGCGTCGAGCGGATTCGTGCCGGCCACGATCTTCAAAAAACCGGCGGCTTGCACGAACGCCGACTCGCCAAAGCCCTGCACGTTTTTCAGGTCTTCGCGGCTTTTGAACGGACCGTGCGCCGTGCGGTAATCGAACAGCCGTTGCGCGGTCAATTGGTTCAAGCCCGAAACGTATTTCAAGAGCGCGGGGCTGGCCGTGTTGAGATCGACCCCCACGTAATTCACGCACGACGCCACGACGTTATCGAGCGACTCGCGCAGGTGTTTGGCCTTGACGTCGTGCTGATACATGCCCACGCCGATGCTGGCGGCGTCGATCTTGACCAGTTCGCTCAATGGGTCTTGCAGCCGCCGGCCGATCGAAATGGCGCCGCGCAGCGTGGCGTCGTACTGCGGGAACTCCTCGCGCCCCAGCCGGCTGGCCGAATAGACGCTGGCGCCCGCCTCGTTCACGATCACGTAGGCCACGTTTTGGTCGGCCAATTCTCCGGCGATCAGGTCGCTGATCCAGCGCTCGGTTTCGCGGCAGGCCGTGCCGTTGCCGATCGCAATCACCGAAACCTGGTGCTGGCGAACCATTTCCACCAGCTTTTGGCTCGCTTCGGCGCGGCGTTCCTCTTTGCCGATGAGATGCACCAGGCCGTGGTCGAGCAATTGGCCGAACTCGTCGAGCGCCACCAGCTTGCAGCCGCTCTTGAAAGCCGGATCGATCGCCAGCACGCGGCGATCGCGCACGGGCGATTGCAGCAGCAGATTTCGCAGATTGCGGGCGAAGACCTGCACGGCGTGCGTCTCGGCCCGATCCGTCAGCTCGCGCCGCACTTCGCGTTCCAAGCTGGGAAGCGCGAGCCGGTTCAGCGCGTCGCGCCCGCAGCCGCGAAGGAAGCCGGCGTGCGGATGATCTTCGGGGACGAGCAATTCGTCGACCGTGCGGTACATCGCCTCCAGGTCGACTTCGACTCGGACCCGCAGCGCCTTGGCGCGCTCGCCGCGGTTGATCGCCAAGATGCGGTGCGGCGGAATCTTCGCCAGCGCTTCGCTGTAATTGAAATAATCGCGGAACGCTTTGCGCTCCGCCTCTTCCTTTTTGCCGGCCGCCGCAGCCTTCTTCTTTTTCTTTTTCCTCAGCCGCCGGCCGAACTGCAAGTCGGGAGAGACGTCGTGCCTGAGCGGCTCTACCGACGGAGCGGCCAGATGCGCCGCCACCACCGTCACGCCGGGCGCCAAGCCGCCGATGGCCTGAGTCTCGAACGCGGGCGCTTCGATGGCGGCCGAAAGACTCGGCTCTGCCAGGACAGTCGCCGCCGCATTGGCCCCGATGGCCCCGATGGCTTCGTTGGCTTCAACGGCATCGGATGGCGGCAAGGCGTCGCTTGGCGACGCGACTTCCTGGTCCGCACTCGCCGCAGGGCTGTCAACTTGCACGTCCGTCGCGGGCGTCTCGGCGACGGGTTGTGGAATGGCTTCGGCCGGCGCCTCGGTTTCGGAAACCGGCATCATCACGGGCGAGGCCTCGGCCTGACTGAGCGGTTCGACCTGAGCGACGACTTCGTTGGCGAGGTCTGTCTCGGCGGGAGGCGATGTCTCGGCGGGCGGCGATGTCTCGGCGGGCGGCGATGTCTCGGCGGGCGGCGATGTCTCGGCGGGCGGCGATGTCTCGGCGGGCGGCGATGTCTCGGCGGGCGGCGATGTCTCGGCGGGCGGCGCTGTCTCGGCGGGCGGCGCTGTCTCGGCGGGCGGCGCTGTCTCGGCGGGCGCAGCGTCCTGAGACTCGGCAGCAGCTCGCGGCGGCGGTTCCGGCGTCGGTTCAGGTTCGGGCTCGACCGCCGTCGAGACCAGCTTGCCGGTTTGTTCGATGATCGCTCGCAGCTTGCCGCGGAAATCGGCCCGCTCGCTGAACATCTCCGCCAGAATATGGCCGGCACCGAGCAAGGCATCGGCCGCCGTGGCGACCTGGCGGTCGGAATTGATGAAATCGCGGGCTCGTGCATCGAGATCGGCGCAGGCCGAATCGGCTCGCAGAATCTCCAGCGCCAAGGGTTCCAGCCCGCGATGGCGCGCCGTGGCGCCCAGAGTCTGTTTTTTGGGCTTGAACGGCAGGTAGAGATCTTCCAGCCGCTTGGCCGTGTCGGCGGCTTCGATTGACGCCGCCAACTCGGCGGTCAGTTTGCCTTGTGAATCGATCGAGCGCAGGATGGTCTGCTTGCGCTCCGCCAGCATCCGCAGCTTGACGACGCGCGATTGAATTTGGCGAATTTGCTCTTCATCGAGCCCGCCCGTCTGGTCCTTGCGATATCGCGTGATAAAGGGGACCGTGTTGCCGCCATCCAACAAATCGACAACGGCTTGAACTCGGGCGCTAGCCAATCCCAGGGACTGGCACACCGACCCCAGATCAATTGCAACCGTACTCGCCATATGGCCCGTTTCCGACAGCGAACTGTTCGCCGCAACAGTTTTCGTGAGAAATACTTAACCGTTTTCGCAATCTAGGCACTCGGCAATCGACTGTCAAGTTATGGCCGCCTCACGCAGGGGCGTAATTGAAGCAGCCGTGCCTGCTACACGACGTCTTTGGCGCCGCTTCAAGCTAGACAGTGATTGCAAACGCCGCGAGTGGGGAATCGGCGTCGCTAGGAAAATACCCTAATCCCGAGAAATTAGATCGAACCCGCAGAACGCGATTTGCCGATATAAAGCCAACGACCGCCAATCGGTCGCGCGGCGAGCGTAAAGGGGTTGCGCTTGCTCGACGCCGGACTTCGTGGCGGTTTCCGGCGCCAAAGTCGTTCGATCTGCCACGTAAGGAAGCGTCTTCATGGCTCGCAGCCGTTTGCGCGTTTATTACGGTCCCGAAAACTCGCCTGCTCGGTCCGCCGAAAACAAGGGCGAACGCAAAGTCCAGGTTCCGCTGGGCGAGATTTTTCCGCTGCTGGCCGACGCCGTGCGAAACGAGCGAACCTGGTTGAAAGATTTCGAGCACGAAGAAATCAGCGTCTCGACGGATCTTTACGAGGTCATCCTGGCTTACCAGTATTGCCGCCGCCCTTCCGCTTGACATTTTGCCTGTAGTCTCGCCGCCCAGACAAGCTAAAATTGTGCAGTGGCGGCATTTCGCTGCAGATTCCCGGCGGTCTGATCGTGTCGGTCGGCCCGCGTGGCGGCGAGGACGGTTGAGGCATTGGCGTGGCAAACGCAGACTTTCCGCCGGCAGACGAAACGCCGGCGGCCGACGACGAGGCTCGGTCTACCGACTTAGTTGGTTCGGGCTCAAGCGAGCGCGCCGATCGCGTCAGCGACTTGATCGCCATGATCAAGGAGTCGGCCGACAAGCTGGCGCAGGACAAGACGAGCCGCGGCGATTTGAAAATCCTGAGCCGCACGCTGCGCGAGTTGCGGTACGCCTTCAAGGTCTTTTCGCCCTATCGCGACCGCCGCAAAGTGACCGTGTTCGGCTCGGCGCGAACGCGGCCCCACGAGCCGCCCTTCGAGCAGGCGGTGGCCTTCGGCAAGGCGATGGCCGACGAACATTGGCTGGTGGTCACCGGCGCCGCCAGCGGCATCATGGAAGCAGGGCATCTGGGCGCCGGCCGCGAGAACTCGATGGGGCTGAACATCATGCTCCCCTTCGAGCAAGAGGCCAACCCGGTGATCGCCGGCGACCCGAAGCTCGTACACATGAAGTACTTCTTCACGCGCAAGCTGATGTTCGTCAAGGAGTGCCACGCCGTCTGCCTGCTGCCCGGCGGCTTCGGCACGCTCGACGAAGGGCTGGAAGTGCTCACGCTGCTGCAAACCGGCAAGCGCGACATGGTGCCGGTCGTGTTTCTCGACCAGCCGGGCGGCAGCTTCTGGCGCGATTGGGACGAATTCGTGCGGCGGCGGCTATTGGGCGGGCGGTTGATCTCGCCCGAAGATCTTTCGCTCTACAAGCTGACCGATCGCGTCGACGTCGCCGTCGCCGAGACGCTGCAATTCTACCGCGTCTATCACAGCATGCGCTACGTGCGCAACAAGCTCGTGTTGCGGCTGCAGACGGCGCCGAGCGAACAACTGCTCGCCGAAATCAACGCGCAGTTCGCCGACATCCTCACCGAGGGGCAATTCCAAGTCGGCGGGCCGCTGCCGGAAGAAGACGAGCCGGAGTTGGCGCACCTTTCGCGATTGATCTTTCGCTTCAATCGCCGCAATCTGGGGCGGCTGCGGCAGTTGATCGACTGCTTGAATGCAGGTGGAGCGAGCCGTCAGGTCGTGGGCTAGTGCATCGTCGGAATTAAGAATCGGGATTGGCGCTTGAGTGCAGATGAGCGGCGCCCAGCGGACTTTAGCCACGGATGAAACACGGATCGAACGCGGATAAGGAATCGAGAATCGTGCGTTTGAAATCCAGATTCGTCCGGGCGGAGGTGAAGTTCCATTTCGTTTGATCCGTGTTTGATCGGTGTTTCATCCGTGGCTTGTTCCACACGCTCCGAACTCCGAATCGCTACTTCCGGCGCCAGGCTCGAATGGCGTCGGCATCCACGGCACTGTCGCGCTCGCGCAGCTCGCGCAGTTGCCGTAGCTTGTCCGGCGGCGCGAGCTCGAGCATTCGCTTGGCGGTCAGGGGCGGTTCGTCGAGCAGCCGCCTGGCGGCGAGCACTTCGGCCACGTAGACCGTGCGGTCGCCCGTGTCGAGCCGCGTTTCAACGCGGCAATCGAGCCAGCCGAGCGTTTCGCTGATTAAAGGACTGGCGCTGGCGCCGTGTTCGATTGCCAACCCGTCGAGCTTGTCGAGATCGCGCCCCGACGGCAGGCCGAACCGCCAGACCAATTCGAGGTGACGTTCGGCCAGCAGATGGGCGCCGAACGCGCCGCTGGCTTCGATCAACTGCCAGGTATGGTGCTGCTTGGCGACCGCGATCAGAATCCGCGGCAGTTCCGGAACCAGCGACGCATGGCTGACGAAAGTGGCGATCAAACCGCCGCGGCGCTCGCCTGCCGCCGCGGTGATCAACCAAAGTTCCCGATCCGTAAGAGCGAACAATTCCGCGGCGGCTGCGTGATCCATGACTAGGCTTCGAACGAGGCCCTTGAAACGACGGTCCGGTCCTCAGTTGAGGATTGTACCCAGCAACTTCCTCAATTCGGGCCATTGCTTATGGAAGAACACCAGCCCCGACATCCCCAGATAAAACGTGCCGCAGGCGACCAGGCCCAACCGCTGGAACAAGCGCGGCCGCAGTGCGACCGGCAGGAAGCGGCAATTGATCCACAGCAATTGAAACGCCGTGGCGCCGATCGCCACGTTGTTCAGGTTGGCGATCACGATCGTCATCAACTTGGGCGTGCCATACTCGCTGAATAGATACGCGCACACGGCCGACCACGCCACGTAGCCGCCGAGGATCGTGTAATAGACCCGTTTGGCCTGGTTGCCCGACATCGTGTCGCGGATTCGCCGGCTGCCCGACCAGAGGATGTCGGTCCAGCGGCGGCTGAAATCGTCGACGATCGACATCTGGCTGGGCAGCATCACCATGATGCCGACGAACACGGTGGCGATCCACAACAGTTGCGAAAGCAGGGGCGAAAAGCGCGGCGCGTGCCGGATGCCGTCGGCCGTAATCAGCGATTGGGCCCAGTCGAGCTTGGCGCCCGAGAGGTGCGAGTAGGGCGCGAACTCCAGCGACAAGAGCGCCGGCAGCGCCATGCCCATGAAACACCCGGGCGCCCAGATCAACACCTGGTCGGTCAGTATGTATTTCCACCAGCGGCGCCAGCGGTCGAGATTCGCGGCGTTGATCTTGAAGACTTTGCCCAGGTGGCTGAGCGAGACGTGCCGTCCGCCGATGGCGCTGGGGATGGCGCCGACGACCTGCCCCATGCCCCAGCCCTTGTCGCGGACGAAGTTGCTGTAGGTGGCGTTTCCCAAACCGCCGCCGCCCGCATAGCCGGCGAATCCGCCCAGCACGGCAATATTGCCCAACGCCAACAGCGGCCAGGCGCCTTCCGACATTCGATATTGAAACACGTTGACGGTCGTTTCCCGCCCGTCGGCGGCGACCGAGGGCAACGTGCCGAACTTGACGAACCCGCTGAACACGTTCAGCCAGTTCTCGGCGCTGACGCACGTCACGCCCACCACGAGGCAAAAGCCGAGCACGATCGCGACCTTGGCCGTCATCACCGTTTGCAGCATGTTGTACACTTTGCCGCCGGCCAACACCGGCAGCACCGCGGCGAACAGCAGCACATAGGCCAGCACGGCCACCAGCCAGCGCTCGTCCGTGCCGGGCGGGCGATCGAGAATCACGGCCGCCACCATCGCCGCGGCGTGCGTCGACAAGCCTGGGATGAGCGCGGCCAGGTTCAACAGCAGCACGAAGCCCATCCAGAACATCGGGCCGGGCCGCGTGCGCATGAAGCCGGTGAACACCGGCTCGCCGCAGTACAGCGCATAGCGGCCGCACTCGACGTTGTAGAACACCTGCAGCACGATGGCGATCGTGGCGATCCACATCAGCCCGCCGCCGTACTTGGCGGTGACTTCCGGGCCGAACAGCCACTCGCCGCCGCCGATCTGGATGCCCATCATCACCACGCCCGGCCCGATGAACCGCGTCCAATGCCGCCACGACAGCTCCGGCGGTTCGGGCAGCTCGGCCACCTCCCAGGTCGGCAAGCAGGTCTGGGGAAGTGCGACGGGCGATGAGTCGCTCGACGTTGCCGCGGGTGATGATGATGCGTCCGCCATGCCCGCCAGCATAACGGGGCGAGGGGGCGAGTCCTAGAGTTTCACTCCGAAGCAGCGGCCGGCGAAATTGAGCGGCAGTTGCTTCGGGTCGAAAAAAGACTCCCGACCCCTTTAATTCTCCCGACCCCTTTAATTCTTCCCTTTAATTCTTTTGAAGCTTCTTTGCCAAAAGGCTAATCCGCCCTTCGGTGCCTGTCAGTCAGCCAACTGAACAGGCTTAGGGGCCTTGGCGCCGGGTAAATGAGACGGTTCGCAGCGGCTTTTGGACGGCGGCCCGAAAGCGGTATACTGTCGGCTTCGCAGAAACACAAATCAGGAGATGATGGGCATGGCTAAATATGGCAAGGAGTTCGTGCGGTTGCGGTTTGAACACGCTGAAGCAAAGGAGGTAAAACCGACATTTCAGCTTGGCCAACAGGCTCCAACACAGCAGGGGCGGTGGGAAATCTGGCAGTCGGCGATTTCAAGCTTGGACGAGTTGCCCCTCGGGGAAGGCGCGACCGAGGAGGCGGCATGGGATGACGCGAGGGAGGGACTAAAGGGGTCGGGAGTCTTTGTTGACCTGCTAGGGCGACTTCGATAGAATGCCGCCATGCCACGAAATCCGCGGGTCGCCCAGCCGGGGTTTGCCTATCATGTGCTGAATCGGGCCGTCGGCCGTGCGCGGTTGTTCCGCTCGAACAAGGATTATGCCGCCTTCGAGCGCGTTTTGCAGGAGGCCAGGCAGCGCTTCGGGACGCCGCTGCTCGCTTGGTGCGTGATGCCGAACCATTGGCATCTTGTCCTCTGGCCGCAGAAGGCCGGAGAGTTGTCGGAGTTCATGCGTTGGCTGACGGTCACGCACACGCAACGCTGGCACGCCTCGCATCGAACTTCCGGCACGGGCCCGCTCTATCAAGGCCGCTTCAAATCGTTTCCCATCGAGGAGGACGATCACCTGTTGACGGTCGTGCGATATGCGGAACGCAACGCGCTGCGTGCGAATCTCGTCGCACGTGCTCAAGATTGGCCTTGGTCGAGCTTGCCGAAACGAGCGCACGCCGAACCGGGCGAGGCGCCCGACGCGGGACCGGTTGCTTTGCCGAAGAATTGGGCGTCGTTTGTCAACCGGGCCGAAACGGAAGCGGAATTGCAGCGGCTGAGACGCTCGGTCGTCCGCGGCGCCCCGTTCGGAGATCTCGAGTGGCAGCGACGCACGGCGGAGCAACTCGGCCTGCAATCGACGCTCAACCCTCGCGGTCGGCCCCGCGTGAGGCCCGAGGCCGGGTCAATCAAAGACTCCCGACCCCTTTAATGCCCCCCCGGCTCGGCGTAGCCCTTCGTGTCATCGTCCAGGACCAACACCCAGTCGAGCCCCTTCCCCTGGGATGGTGGCTGGAACTCCTTCTTGCCCTCACGAGGTAGCATACCGATCGCCACCGACGTCCCCTTCCTGGGGTCGTACCAGGACGCACGCAGACGGTCCCCCGAGAGTTTGTCCAGGGCCACCGTAAAGGGCTTCCCTGAAGCCGAGTAGATGAAGGCGTAGCTCCCATCCTCGGCCCTTGCGGCCTGAATGTGGTCGGCACCCCGGCCGGGGTCCGAGGTCAGGAGAGACTGATCCGGTATGCGGGTGAGGAATGGGCGGGATTCGAGCAGGGCACGCACGAACCGCATCTGTCCCGCACCGGGGAGGTCGATCGCCTGCTTCCAAGGCATCCGGGCCGCCGTAATCGGCGGCCGGCCCGGCCCGAGGAACTGCCAGATGTCGTGGCAGCCATAAGTGTGCCCGCACGCCCCGGCGAAGATCGCCCAGTAAGCGAACTTGCGGACCTCGTAATCGTCGAGGAAGCCGTTCTTCGGGTTGAACTCGGCGGGATGGTCCTCGTAGCCGGGTTCGCCGTCGAGGCAAGGCTTGGCGGGCTTGCGGGCGTAATCGGCGGCCACCTTTTCGTAGTTGGCGTGGTTGTAGCCGTGGCCCGACTGGATCATGTCGAACGCTAGCCAGTCGTCGCCGTGGAACCATTCCGACGAACTCCGGCCTCCGGGCGGGTGGAAGGTCATGAGGTGCCGCCCTTCATCCCCCTTTCGAAGACCCGCCGCCATCGCCCGGATGATCGCCTTTTGTCGGTCGTTTTCGGCGGGACGGTCGCCGCCGAGAATCCAGAGGATCGACTTGTCCTTGTACCGTCTCCCGAGGAACTCGCCGTAAGACTCGGCGGTCTCGGGCGAGAAGATCCCCTTGCCGTCGTGCCACCAACTCCCCCAGGTCGGCAACATCCCAACGACTAGGCCCAGTTCGTCGGCCCGGTTCACGACATGATCGACATGCTCAAAGTACGCCTCGACGGGCTTCGTCGGGTTCTTGCCCACGAGCGGCAAGACCCCGTAAGCGTTCGGAACATCCAGCCCGCCGTGTTCCGCCAGCACGACCGCCTGGATGACCGTGAATTGCTTCGCGGCCCGATCTTTCAGGTAAACATCGGCCTCGCCCCGGTCGAGCCGGTGGAACAACTCCCAGGCGGTGTCGCCGAGATAGAAGAAGGGCTTGCCGTCCAGATCGATCAGGCAGCGCTGGTTCTCACTGACCTTGACGGGGAAAGGGGTCTTCGCCTTGGGTCGCTCCTCGGCGGGACGGAGCGCCGACCCGAGGGTGGCGAAGAACTCCTCTGTCATCACCTCGGGGTCGATGCGAGTCGCGTCCAGGTAGTTGAAGGGGCCATCGGACACGCCCTGGTGAGACCAAGCCCCCGTCACCCGCACTTTCTTGACCTCCTTCCACGAATCAGGCCGGTAAAGCAGGAACGTCCCGGCTCCGTCGCCGAGGCCGTCGTCCCGGACGGGCTTCTCCTTACGGGTGCTCCGGTCCCAGAAGCGTTTCGCCACTCCCTTCATCCCTCGGGTGAGTTCCGTGTCCGGGAGCTTGTCGAAGCGTTCCATCGGCATCACTGGCGGCTCAGGGCGTTGGGGCCACCAGAGCGGGTGGGCACCGAAGTTGACCAACTTGCAGCGGGTCGCCACGACGTAATTGGCCCAGGGGTCGGAGCCGTTGTAACCGTCGATGTCGGTCATCATGACGACCACCCGGTCAGCAATCGACGGGTCGGCCAGGTAGGCGTTGGCGACAGTGCAGAGCGGCCCGCCGACGATGACCACGAGCGGTTTCTCCGGACTGGCTTTCCTCGCCTCCCTGACGATCAGGTCGGAGCCCGGCGAGGCGACCGCCGCGGCGTCCTCGACCTTCCCGCTCGTCGGCTTCACCAGGAGCCTGTCCGCCCCGATCGTCACGTCGGGAACGTTCCGCAGGCGGGACCGGCGCGCGAGGGCAAGGTTGGCGTTGAAATCATCGAGGCCGTCCTTAACTTTGTACGACTTGCCGAAGTTGTACTCGTCCTTTGTGAGGATCAGCCCCCGGAGCTTGGCCCGGCCTAGGTGGGCTTTGGCAAAGAGGTACTCGTCGTCGTTGGTGTCCGAGAGCCAGTCATTGTCGTAAACGAGCGGGCAATCGCTCGGCAATTTCCGCACCTCGTCCCAGGTCGCGGGAGGACCGGCAGCCCCAGGCGAGGCGTGGGCGATGAAGAAGGTCAGGACGAAAAACATTCGGAGGCCTAAGGGTCGGATCATTGGCGTCTCTCCATGCCGCGGGAAATTGACTTGCGATGGCAAGATCCCGTCTGATTTAGAACGAGCCTCGCCGTGATCTACTCTTGATTTCAACCCAAAAGACGGCGGCGGACAATCCTCAATTGCGGAACTCTTTTCCGAATTTGCGACAGAATGTATCATGGGATGATGAACGATCGTCCGCTCCACATCGGCTTGGTATTTGGCTACGGCCTGGCCTACTACCGGGAGATCCTGCGTGGAATCATGTCCTTCGCCGAGGCGAGGCCCCGCTGGATCTTCACTCCGATCGCCCCCGACCCCGAAGCGGTCAGGGCGGTTCGCCCCCTTGCCCACGACGGCTACATCGCGCACATCTTCACCCCCGGCATGGGCAAGGCGCTTGCCCGACTCCGCAAGCCGGTAGTCAACGTCTCCGGGGTTCTGCCCCGGTTGGCGATTCCCCGTGTCGGCGTTGATCACGAAGCGGCGGGATGTCAAGCCGCCGACCACCTGCTCGACCGCGGCCTGCGCCATTTCGGCTTCTTCGGCTACCCGGACCACGCCTACTCGATCGGGCGGGAAGAGGGCTTCCGGCTAAGGGTCGAGGCGGCGGGCTACAGGGTGGAGAGCTACTACGCCCCTAACCCTTCAAACATCGACCCGACTGGGTTGTGGCGGTGGGACGACGATCTCCAACGCTGGCTGTCCGGCCTGGGCAGGCCGGTCGGCATCCTCGCAAGCAACGACGTCCAGGGCGTCCAACTGTCGGAAGCCTGCCGCCAGGAGGGACTGCGTGTCCCGGACGAGGTGGCGCTGGTGGGCGTGGACAACGACGACCTGCTCTGTGAGATGTCCCGCCCTTCGCTCTCCAGCGTGGCCCTCCCCGGTGAACGGATCGGACACGAGGCCGCCCGGCTACTGGACCTCCTGATGACGGTCCCGGAGTCAATCGACCAGATCCCGTCCCTCCGACTGCCGCCACTCGGGGTGATGACGAGGGGTTCCTCGGACATGCTGGCGATCGGAGACGTGGACGTGACTGCGGCAGTGCGATTCATCCGGTCGCACTCGCACGAGCCGATCCGGGTCGTGGATGTGCTCGACGTGATAACGGTCTCACGCCGCTCCTTAGAGCGTCGGTTCCGGGCAGCCCTGGGTCGGGGCATCGGGGAAGAAATCCGGCGGTCCCACATGGAGCGAGCGAAGGGGTTGTTATCGGAGACCGAGATGCCGATCTCGCTGGTAGCGACGAACTCGGGATTCTCCGAGCCGAAGCAGTTATCGGCCGTCTTTCGCCAGGAGATGGAGATGACACCGACCGAATACCGCCGCCGATCCCGAGCCCGTTGAGGGAGCGCCCACACCCATTACGCACGATCAGTTTGGCCATCCACGCACCGCTGATATGCTGGTTAAATCGGTGGTCGGGCGTGAGCAGAAGTCCCAGCCGGCTAAGGTCTTCCGCCTGCAAATCGCCGCCGCCCGGCTTCCCAGCCCCGTGCAATAAAGGGGGTCGGGAGTCTTTGTTGACGTCGATTCGCGTGTTTTTGCAGTCCCATGACACGCGCGAACGCGGCCATCGAACTCCTGCGACGCCCCCCGCCCGCCTCGCCGTCCCGTCACGGCGAGGTGCCCAATGCGGGTTAATCGCCAACGCGACGGCGCGACTTATTGTATCCGCGTTCGGACTGCGATGGCGAAGTTTCCGCACGGCGAGCGAACGCAGCTTGAATCGCAGCTTCTCGCTCGCAGGCGGCTTGGGCGCTGGCTTTGATAGCGGAACGGCGGAGCGTTATGGTCGAGACGCTGTGGCGCCGCTGCGCGCGTGAGGCGAAGGGATTTCATGATTTATACGCCGCCCGGAAATGCGTTATCGTGCGAAGCGGCGGAGAAAGCTGCAATTCGGTCTTGCGCACCGACTTGCAGCTTCCGGCGGTGCTGCGGCCGAGTTAATCATGCGGGCGCCGATCGGCATTTTTCGGGCATGGATCGGGCAATTATTAGGCTCGAAAAGGCGCTTTTCGCGACGCGGCGGCACGTTCGAGAGGCGCAAAAGCCTGGATTTCTCGGCAAATTCGCCCAGCGGGCGCCTGCCGGAACGAGAAATTCGCTCAGCGATATAAATCGCCACGGGGATAAATATAAATCACCAGCCGCAAGAACGACACGCCGATGTTCATTGCCGGATTATCACCGCTCGCTCGACAACTGATTTTTCCTCATAAAATCCTTCGCCTCTTCCCGCGTAAAGACGCCTTCGGCGGCGCCGAATCGAGAGGGCGTAAGAAGGGGTTCGTGCCTTTGATGCTGTAGGGAACGCCCTCCGTGGCGTTCCGGGAAGTGCGAATCAGCGCGATATCCGGGTTCTCGGAACGCCACGGAGGGCGTTCCCTACAGAATTCGATGCGAACGCCTACTTACGCCCGAATCGAGACCTTGCCCGGCGCCCGCGGCCGATTTGCCTTGTCGCATGGCGAGGTCTATCATGCCGGCTTAGCAGACTGACGCGGAAAACACGAGGACGACGAGCATGTCTCAACCGTTTGCGGGAAGAGTGGCTTTGGTGACGGGCGGTTCGCGCGGCATCGGTCGAGCGACGGCGCTGCGATTGGCGGGCGAAGGCGCCGACGTGGCGATCAGCTACGCCTCGCGCGCCGGCGCGGCCGAGGAAGTCGTGGCCGAAATCCAAGCCCTCGGCCGCCGCGCGATCAGCGCGGCGTGCGACGTGTCGAAGCCCGACGACGTCGAGCGGCTGGTGGCGACGACGCGCGAGCGGCTGGGTCCGATCGACCTGCTCGCGCATTGCGGAGCGATCAGCAATATCGCCAGCCATGAACACCTAAGCTACGAGCAATGGCGCGAGACGATCGACGTCAATCTCAACGGCGCCTTTCTGATGGTCTTCGCCGTCAAGGATGAAATGCTCGAGCGCGGCTTCGGCCGCATCGTCACCGTGTCGTCGATCGCGGCGCTGCGGCCGCGAAAAATGCAAATCCATTACGCTGCGGCCAAGGCCGGCGTGATCGCCATGACCCGTTGTTGCGCCGAGGCGTTCGCGCCCAACGTCCGCGTCAATTGCGTGGCGCCGGGGCTGACCGAGACCGAAATGGCCCATGTCTTGCCCGAATCGACCATTCGCCAGGTCGTCGGGGAGACGCCGCTGGGCCGGATCGGCGGGCCGCACGAGATCGCCGGCGTGATTCGCTTCCTGCTCAGCGAGGAATCGAGCTTCATGACCGGGCAAACCGTCGTGGCCTCGGGCGGGCGAGTGATGTTGCCGTAGGCGGCTTTGGGCGATCCGCTCGTTACAGCCCGCAGAATACGGCGGATCAGCTTACGCGCGTCCGCGTCCGCGAGTTTTCTCTTCGCGCCGGTCCGCTGACGCCAGTATCGTCGAACGAGTCGCTTGCCTCGCCCGCCGCGCGAGCTATTCTACCCTAGCTCGCGGGAGGCCACGGCGACCGCTCGGAGCAACGATCGAGGAGCGGGAGTTCGAGAATGCGCGTTCTGGCGGTCGATGACGACGAATTGGCGTTGATGGTGATCGAGCGCGAC
>DATKRK010000206.1:0-18631 GCA_035532215.1 Pirellulales bacterium
CATCCTTGCGTCTCCACCAACCGTCCATCGTCCATCTAAGCCGGACGGAATCCCACGCCACCCAGCTCCATGCTTATTCTTCCCAACTCTCCTGAATTGACCAAGCCCGATTTGTGTCAACGCGGAGCGTGCGCGGTATAAGTATTAGCCTCGGACGGCAAAACGAGGGCAATTATCAGGCACGAAATGCCTCGGTCTGGCCTCGCTATGGCTGGTTCCAGCGGACGAAAACCCTGGAATTCTCGGCCCACACGCCGCTGAGCCGGCGGCCGAAATGAAAAACGACGCGGCGATATAAATCGTCATGAGTATAAATCATGCTACCGCTCGCTGGCGATTTTGAACAAATGCGAATCGCCGCGGAAGTAGATCGCTCCGTCGGCCACGGCCGGCGTGCCGAGCACCGGCTCGCCGAAATCGTTCTCGGCGGCGATCTTGCCCTGCTCGCCGAGTTCGACGACTTGGGCGAGTCCTTGATCGTTGACGCAATAGAGATGGTCGCCTGCCAGCACCGGCGTGGCCCAGAACTTGCCGCTCAGCCGCAAACGCCACAGCACCTTGCCCGTTTTCGCATCGGCGCAAGTGAGCGCGGGGGCGCCGTTGATGACATAAACTTTCCCGTCGTACACCACCGGGCTGGACGAACCGGGCCCGAGTTTCGCCTCGCTCCAGGCAACTTCGACGTGCGAACCGGGCCGATCGCTCGGTTTCAAAGCCGTCAGCCCGCTGGCGGGCAAGTAGACCAAGCCTTTGTCGGTCGTGAGCGAGGGGATGATCGAGCAGCCGGTGGCGTACGACCAGAGCAAATCGCCCGTCTCCGGCCGCAAGGCGGAAAGCACGCCGGGGCTTTGCAACAGCACGGCGTCATCGGCGGGCTGTTTGCCGCGCAGCACGGCGGGCGAGGTCCAATTCATGCTCTGCTCGCGGGCCAACCGCCAGCGCGTTTCGCCCGTCGCCGTGTCGAGCCCGGCGGCGAACGAGTCGCCCTTGTTCTCGACCTGCACCACGACCGTCTTGCCGACGACCAGCGGCGAGGCGGCCATGCCCACGTCGTTGGCGGCCGTTGGCGAATCGTAGCCCAAGCCGCGGAACCATTTCAGGTTGCCATCGAGATCGAGGCAGACCAGATCGTTCGACGAGTAGAAGGCGAAGATTGATTCGCCGTCGCTGGCTGGCGTGGGCGCCGCCACGGACGAAGTCGGGTGGCAGAGCGTGCGGCCGGTGGCCCAGAATTGTCGTTCCCAGAGAAGCTTGCCCGAGGCGACGTCGAAGGCCAGCACGTGCAGCCGATCGTGCTTGACGCCGCTGGTGCTGGTGACGATGACCTTGCCGCCCACGACGATCGGCCCCGACACGCCGCGGCCCGGCAAGTCGGCCCGCCAGGCGATGTTTTCACCGAGGTCGTTTTTGTCGACGGATTCTTTCTTGCCCCAAGCGACCGGCAAGTTCGCATCGGGCGCCACTCCCGTGCCGTCATTGCCGCGGAATTGCAGCCAGTCGGTGCCACAGGCGAAACTCAGACACGCGCCGGCTACGATCGCAGGCAAGACGCGCCGCAGAAGAACGACTTGCGAATTCATGGGGCTGATCCTTGGGTTTCTGAATGCGACGCTACATTTCAAACCAGTGCAACCACTTGATGAATCACTACTTCTTCACGTTGCTCGGCGAATTCTCCGCAGCGGTTTGCGGCTTGATGGCTACGCCCGTCGCGTCGCAAACGCGCAGTTGGAAGCCCCAGGTTTGGGCCCATTCTTCTTTTTGCTCGTTCTGCAAAACCTTGACCAGGATCGTGTTTTTGCCCTTTCGCAATTGGCCGCGGCCGATGAACTGGTCCATGTCGGCGCCCGAGTGATAAACGCGCTGCTCGTGAATGACTTTGCCGTTGAGCCACATCTTATTCGCATTATCGCGACCCAGGCGCAATTCAGCGGGCTGCTCGCTCGGCGAATTGAATTCGGCCCAGGCGTAAGCCGCGACGCCATTGGCTTTGCCGACGGCCGCGTTCAGGTCGACGATGCCGTAGTCGTCTTGCGTTTCGAAGTCGATCCACTTGACCTGCCGGGCTTTGCCTTCGAGCGGCTTGCCTTCGTATTCGGCGTCCAGTTCGATCGCCTTCTCGGGCGGATAAACGACATCGAATCCCTTTTCGCCCGTGTTGTCGAACGGCCCGATCACCTTCCAGCGCGTGACGAAGCCGAAATGCAGCGGCAGGTCGACCTTCTCGCCCAGCTTTTCCAGTTCGGTCTTGAGCTTCTTCACCTGGTCGAGATCGACCGCCCCCGAGAGGGCCTTGTCGTAAACCTTCTGAGCAACTTCGGGCGATTCTTGCGGCCCGCGATCATCTCGACCGACGCCTTTGTGAACGCCCTTGGTCCGCGGCTTGACCAGCTTGTCGCCCTCGGCGATCAAGCGGGCGACGGCATCGCGTCGCAGTTCGGGGCTGGGGTCGAAGAGAAAGCCGGGCGTCAAGCGGTCGGCCGCCGTATTGTCGGCGCGGACCAGCCATTCGAAGGCCAACCGCCGGCCGCGCGGCGCGTGCTGCTTGTCGAGCACGAACGCCTCCAACTCGGCGGCCGGCAGCTTGTCGCCTTGCTTGAGCTGTCGATCGGCGATGGTTTGCACGGCGGCCGAGAGCCAGTTGGCGCCCAAGGGGCCCGCCTCATCGATCGCCGCCAAGACCGTCGGAAGTTGCGCGGCGCCGGCCGCGGCGACGTCGCCCCAGGCTTGCGCGGCTGCGGCATTGTCGACCCCGTTCGGCTCGACGGATCGCAGCGTCTTCAAGGCCTGGGCGAACTTCGGGCCGGAGAACCTGGCCGGCGTTTTTTCGGCCGCAGCAGACTGGCTGATAATCCCGGCCGATGCGGCGGCCGCGAACAAGAGCGCAGCGATCGTCCCGAGGCGACGTTTCTTGATGATCGGATTCTGCATTCGCATTTCGCCGACGGCGTCCTGTAAAGGCTGGGAGGCTTGAAAAGTTCGGCAAATTCGCTGGCCATTGTAGTCATTGGTCCGGCGAGAGGAAAGCGCCTGCCCGAGAACCGAAGATTAGGTAGGGTGCGGTGCAGCCCCACGCGGTTTCGCGATGTCGGCTAAAGAGTTTCTGGCTTCCAAGAGAATCACGAAAACGCGAAAGGACGAAAACGCGAAAACGATTGCAACAATCTCCTCGGCGGGGTCGGCGGCGGCTAATGATATGAATTTCTTTTCGCGTTTTCGTCCTTTCGCGCTTTCGTGATCTTCTTAGGCGGGAATGCCGCGTGGGGCATCGCTCCTCCTATGGCTCTTACTGCGATTCTTCCTGATGCCTGAATCCTGATGCCCTATCAACCGCGTGGGGCTGGCCGCCCCACCCTACGGCGGCGACCACTCGGGCCGGGGCGTTTCGTAGATTTTGGCGCCGACGCCGTCTTGCCAGCGGACGATACGTTCGAGGGCCTGCTCGACGCTGGCCGCGCCGTCGTGGACCTCCAGTTCGATTTCGAACCGCCGGGTCTCGCCGGGCTCAAGCTTCGCTACGCGGCCGCGGGCCTGCTCGAACGATTTCGGGTTCGGGAAGTTGATGCACGGCTCCAGCCCGGTGCAATAGCCGTCGCGATAGGGCTGCGGGTTCTTCCACAGGCAGAAATACGGGAATTGCCGGCGACTGAACGACAGACTCAAGCCCTGGGCGCCGTCGCCGTCGGCCAACAGCACGCCGGTGCGGCCGTCGGCGCTGGCCGCCAGCTCGCAATACAGCACCGTCTCCGTGCCGCCAGGCTGCGGCGGGGGATAGCTTTGCCAGGTTTCCAGGTCGCGAGCCGAGTAGTCGTTTCGCGGCGCCATCGTTTCGATCGGCGCCGAAAAGCGCGAGCCGCGCATGGCCAACGGCGGGCCAACGTTGATGTGATACAGCAGCTCCAAGTCCGCCGGCGTTTCCCAGGCGTTCTCGATCTCGTCGATCACGGTCAGCTTCGGCTCGCCGAATTTCGTCCGCACGGTCGACTTCAACCGCAGCTTGTTGCCGAACAGCCGCGCCTCGTCGACGATGCCGGTCAGCGACAATTCGCCCGCCTCGGCATCGATCGCGACTTCAACATAGTGGGCCGGCAGGTTGGCGATCCGCCCGTGCAGCGGATGCTTGAGCCTGCCGTCGGCCGACCATTCCGGGGCGCCGTTGTATTCCAGTCCGCAGCGGCAGAGCAGCTCGTCGAAACCGCTCAACCAGCCGATGCCGCTGGCCTCGTCGGTCGGCACGAACTTGGGGTGTACCGGGCCTTTGACGGGCGAGGGCCAGCCGACTTCGAGTTCGCCGCGCCACACGCGCCACAGGCCCATGCCCCGGCCCGGCAGCACGGAGAATCGCAGGCAGCCATTGTCGATTTCCACGACATCGAGCCCGTCGCGCAGTCCCCCTCGCAAGGTCCGCTTGCGCAGCGAAAAGTCCTTGGCGCCTGGCGCGTCGGCCGGGCCAAGTTCCAAGGCTTCGAGATAGACGTCGTTGTCGACGTCGGCGAGCGTCCAAGTGCGGGGCGGCACGGCAGGGTCTCCTTGCGGCGAGATTCCAATGGCCCGAATGTACGACGCAAGCGGCGAGTTTTCCAGCCACAGCGTCCAATCCGGCGAGCCGGAGGCGTCAGCCTCCGGGTCGGCGAGCGCAACCGCGGCGTCGAGAAACCCGGAGGCTAACGCCTCCGGCTCGCCAAGTTCGCCGAACGCTTGCCACTGGCTCGCCGAGCGAATAAAACAAAGTGCTCAGACCACTTTTTGCGGCGTTTTCGCCGTTTTTTTGCGGAGCCTTCCTGCCCATGGTTACCTCGACGATCGCCAAGAAAGACAATATCGCCACGCTGCTCAATCGGGCCCTGGACGCCGGTCAAGGACTGTTGCGGCTGACGCCCACCTGGGTGCCGCGCAGCTTTTTGCACCCCGGCAAGCGAATCAAGCTGGCGCCGACCGATTGGTACGCCTACGGCGCCCACCGCGGCGGCATCGACGAACGCTGGTTCGGCAGCACGACCGAGGCGGCCAACGAAAACCGCGTGCCCGACGAAGGACTGAGCTACGTGGCCTTCGAGGGACAGCGGTGTACGCTTCGCGATGCCGTCAGCGAGGCGGGCAAGCGGCTGATCGGCCAGACGATGTACGACAAATACAAGCGCTGGCCGGTCTATTCGAAGTTCTTCGACAACATGGGCCCCATTCCGCACCACATGCACCAGGGCTTCAAGCACGCCGCCCTGACCGGCCAGGAAGGCAAACCGGAAAGCTATTACTTTCCGCCGCAGTTGAACAACGTCGACAACAACTTCGCCCACACGTTCATGGGCCTGGAGCCCGGCACGACGAAGGCCCAGGTGCGCAAGTGCCTGGAAGACTGGTCGAAGGGCGACAACGGCATGCTCGATCTATCGCGGGCTTACCGGCTGAAGCGCGGCGCCGGCTGGCTGATTCCGCCCGGCGTGTTGCACGCGCCCGGTTCGCTCTGCACCTATGAGCCGCAATGGGGCTCCGACGTGTTTGGCATGTTCCAGTCGCTGGTCGAAGGGCGCGAGGTGCCCTGGTCGTTGTTGGTCAAGGACGTGCCCAAGGACAAACACCAGGACCTCGACTTCATCATCGAGCAACTCGACTGGGAAAAGAACGTCGACACGCACTTCAAGGAACACAACTACTTGGAGCCGATCGTCGACCAGGCCGCCTCGGGCAAAGGCTTTACCGATCGCTGGATCGTCTACGGCACGGTCGACGGCGAGCAACTCTTCAGCGCGAAAGAGTTGACGATCGAGCCGGGCGCCAAGTGTACGCTCAAGGATCTTGGCGCGAGCAGTTGGATCACGGTGCAAGGCCGCGGCCGGATGGGCCGGCTCAATCTGCAGACCCCGGCGATGATCCACTTCGGCGAAGAGACCGAGGACGAAATCTTCATCACGCACGAAGCCGCCTCGACCGGCGTCGAGATCGAAAACACCGGCAGCGAACCGCTCGTCGGCCTGCGCTACTTCGGCCCGAACACGCACCAGAGCCTGCCGAAAGTGGGCGATTACAAGTAGGGCAGACATTTACAAGTAGGGCAGACATTCCTGTCTGCCAAGTGAGGAGCAAATCGCGAGGGCGGCGCCATGTGCGCGACGTTTGCAAAAGACGAATTCGTGGTGATTTACGGCGTCTCGTGGGACGCGTATGAGAAGATTCTCTCCGCCCTGGGAGAGAACCATCTTCGACATACGTACGATCGCGGTGCGCTCGAAATGCGGTCGGTCATTCATGGCGTTTCCTGGGACCAATACGAAGCGTTTCTTGCGGCCCTGCAGGACCATTCGGTGCGTCACTCTTACGATCGGGGAACGCTGGAAATGATGACGCCAAGCCGAGATCACGACTGGACCAAGAGCCTCATCGGGCGATTCATCGAGACGATGGCCTACGAGTTGGATTTGCGCATCCAGAGCGTCGGCTCGACCACATTGCAGAAAATGGCGATCGAACGAGGCGTGCAGCCTGACGAATCGTATTATGTCGCCAACGAACCGGTGGTGCGGGCGAGACTCAAACTGGATCCCGCGGTCGATCCGCCGCCCGATCTGATTATCGAGGTGGACGTCACCAATTCGTGTCTCGATCGGTTCGCAATCTTCGCGGCGTTGGGCATCTCCGAGCTGTGGCGGCACGATGACAAGCAACTCGTGTTTTACGGGCTGTCGGCTTCCGGCAAGTACGAGGTTCTCGACCGCAGCCGGGCGTTTCCTTGGCTCGTTGCGAACGACGTTCAGCAGTTTGTCTCTCAGATCGAATCGAGCGACGAAACCAGTCTCGCGCGCGCGTTCGCGAAGCACGCGAGGGCGCAGTTCGAGGCGTATTCCCGCGCACAGCAAACTTAGAAGAGCCTGCCGAGAAGCGGACCACAACAAGACGTATATCGCCGGCGCCCTATGTGTGCAACAGCGGTTCATCCCAAAGATCGCGTTGAAATCTTCTGCGTGCCCGCGCAGGCGGCTCGCAAAGTCGCCGAGTCGCTTGGCCCAGGCGTCGTGGAATACGACGCGCGAACGAGTACGCTTTGGATGCCTGCTTTGTTGGGCGATGTTTCGTGGGCGCAAT
Source organism: Pirellulales bacterium (assembly GCA_035532215.1). Taxonomy (GTDB): domain Bacteria; phylum Planctomycetota; class Planctomycetia; order Pirellulales; family JAICIG01; genus JAICIG01. The sequence continues at coordinate 7,081 of DATKRK010000206.1, forward strand.
ACGAAGCGTTACTCGAGGCCCTTCCGGAACATCGAATGCGGCACACTTACGACCGGGGGACGTTGGAGATGATGTCGCCGTCGACCAACCACGAGTGGATCAAGAGATTCCTCGGACGTCTCGTCGAAACGATGGCGTACGAATTATCGATCCCCATGAAGGCGGTTGGTTCGGCGACGCGTCGCAGCAAGGCCGCGCAAAAAGGGCTGGAGCCCGACGAATCGTATTACATCGCCAACGAACCGTTAATGCGGGAGCGATTTGATGACGCGCCTGGTCGCGATCCGCCGCCGGATTTGGTGATCGAAGTCGATCTCCGGCGCGCCGCCGTCAATCGGAAACGCATTTATGCTTCCCTGGGCGTGCGAGAACTCTGGGAGCACGATGGAAAAGAACTGCGATTTTATCAACTCGGCGACAACGGAGAATATGAGCCGATCGCGAAGAGCTTGTCGTTTCCGTTTCTCAAGCCGTCCGATTTCGCTCCCTTTGTAGATCAACGGGGAAAAGTCGGCGACAACGAACTCATTCGCGGCTTCATCGACCAGGCGCGTAAAAAGGCGAAGAAGCCCTCTGCTTCGCGGGTGAAGAAAAAGAAGCGAACCTAATTGCGCCTACACCGCTTCCTGCAAGCCGTGTTTCCAGCGCCGGCCGGCCAGCTCAGGCTCGTAATCGTCGACCCCGGCGAGGTTGGCGATCTCGATCATGAACCGCTTGGTCAGTTCTTCGAGCACTTCGCGGTCCCCTTCGCGATCGTAATATTCGGAGATGTCGATCGGCCGGCCGACGCGCAGCCGGGTGCGGGCGGTCAAGAGCAGAAAGCCGAGCGTGGTGCCGTCGTAGGGCGAGCCTTCGATGTAACAGGGGATTACCGGCACGCGGGCCTTGAGGGCCACCATCGCGGCGCCCGGCCGGCCGGGCAGCATGAATCGCTTCGTGTCGTTGATGCGTCCTTCGGGGAACATGCCGACCAGATCGCCTTGCCGCGCGTAACGCATGGCCAGTTTGGTGGCGGCGGTGTCGATGCCGGCCCGGCCGACCGGGATGGCCTGCAAGGCTCGCAACGCCCCGCCCGTGGGCGGCTGCAGGAAGTACTCCTTGGCCACCATCCAGTGAACCGGCCGGTCGAAGGCCAAGGCGATGAAGCCGGGATCGATCGGGCCGATGTGGTTGCAGACGATCACCGCGCCTTGCCCCGGCGGCAGCGGCGCCCGGCCTTCGATCTTCACCCGCCAGCGGACCTTGGTCAGGTACAAATTGAGCATGTAGAGCGGAAACTGCGGCAGCGTGAAGTTGTTGCGGCGGTAGACGGAAACCACCCAGAGCGCAAAGGCGGCGCCCAGCAAGGCCAAAACGCCGGCGGCCATCACGCGAGTGGAATTATCGGACAGCATGGATTTTCATTCCGAAACAATCGACGCCCCCTACAATCTCAGGCGGCGGGGCGCTGCAACTATAACGCTCGGCAGGCCCCTCCGGGTAGCCGCAAGGCTTTTTTTGACCGCCAAAGCATCCTTCGTCATATTAAACGATTCTGCTGCAGATCAACCACCTTCGGCGAGGCGGCGCGTGCAAATAGGCGTGGTCAGCGACACTCATGGGCATGTCGGTTATACGCGCGAGGCGATTCGGATGCTCGAAAGCCTGGAAGTCGAGGCGGTGCTGCACTGCGGCGACATCGGCTCGCCGGAAATCGTCGAGTTGTTTTCGGCCTGGCCGACCCACTTCGTATTCGGCAACGTCGACCGCGACGCAACCGCGCTCGAAGAGGCGATTTGCACTGCGGGCCAAACCTGCCACGAGCGGTTCGGCCGGCTAGAACTGGCGGGCCGGCGGATCGCCTTTCTGCACGGCGACGATTCAGCTTTGCTCGAAGAGACGATTGCCAGCGGCCGCTGGGACCTGGTCTGTCACGGCCACACCCACGTCGCCCGGCGCCTCGAGCGGGGAGCGACGCTGGTTTTGAATCCCGGCGCCTTGTATCGAGCCGCGCCGCACTCGATTGCCCACGTGCAACTGCCCGAACTCGAAGCGACGATCATTTCGCTGGCGAGCGCAGCCCACTGACCGCGCCGCCGCTGACAAATAGGCAGGCGACATTTGGCCAGGCGGCGCTCGAACAATTGACATGCGCGAAGTCAGGAGATCGCGAAAACACGAAAGAACGAAAACGCGAAACATGCAACATCGCGAGAAGCGAATCGCGAATCCGAGACTTACCTCGCCTGCTTCAGGCCTTCCTTTTCGTGCTTTCGCTCTTTCGCGCTTTCGCGATTCCCGTTTTGGCCTGGCGCCCTCGTCAAGCGAACGCTCTACCGACTGACGCGGACTCGAATCCGCAGATCAGCAACGCGACCGACTACCCCGCCAGCCGCGAGATGCGATTGATCGGCAGCACGGCATCGGCTTCGGTCGGCCGATAGCGGTATTGCATCAGGTAGGCGTCTTCCGTGGTGTCTTCGTAGAAATCGCGAAGCACCGAAACGGCCCGGAAGCCTTGTTGGCGGAAGAAGAGCTGCGCGTCGAGGTTCGTCTCGCGGACCTCCAACAGGATGCGGCTGCGACGCCCGCTGGAGAGTTTGGCCGCCAGCTTGTCGACCATCCGCTGGCCGACGCCCAACCGCCGGTGCTGGGCGTGGACGGCGAAATTGAGGATGTGCAGCCGGGTCTTGTGCAGCTCGTAGATCATGAAACCTACGACCTGATCGTCGCAATCGGCCACCATGCCGATGCAATTGCGCTGCCGCAGGCAGCGGATGAAATCGTCCTCGGACCACGGAAACTCGAAGCACGAGCCTTCGATATCCAGAACTTCGGACATGTCTCGCCGGATCATCCAGCGTATGTGAACCCGCAGGTTTTCTCGTTGGGAACTCAAGCGAGGCCTCCTTCCTTGTCGGCCATGACCTAGTCCACGAACCGTCTTGAACCCTGACGTGCGTGGGTGCGGTACAGTAACAAAACCCTGGGCGAACGCCAAGACGAACCTGCGCTTCGGCGCGGTTCCCTACCACGCGGAACGCCACAAACCCGGGCGGCAAAAACTCGCCTGGGGCGAGGTTCCTGCTACAATAAGGGCATGTATAGCCGCTGGTTCAGCGTTGCCGTCGTGATGTTTTGGATCGCCACCATGGGGTGGCTGATTCATCACAAGATCTTGCCGCCGTTGGTCGTCGGCGATCCGCCGACGTATCGCTCGATCATCGCCGACCGCCAGGCCACCGAGCACCCGGCGGGCTGGATGATCTACCTCGACAACCAGCCGCTTGGCTGGGCCACCAGCCGGCCCCGGCTGCTCGACAACGGCGTGACCGAATTCCGCAGTTTCGTGCATTTGACGCGGCTCCCCTTGGAAGAAATCACGCCGGCCTGGATGAAATCGCTGCTGCAAATGATCGATCGCGACCACGGCCTCGACGATCTGGCGATGAACGTCGACGTCGAAGGCAATTTGGAGATCGACCCGCTGGGGCGGCTGATCGGCTTCGACTCGAAGGCTCTCTTCGGTCACGACAGCGCGAGCAGAGACGCCCGAGGCGATCTGCTGCCCGGCGAAATGGATTCGCGTTTTCGCATTTCCATCCAGGGAGTCGCCGAGGGGCGCCAGTTGAAGCTCAAAGTGCGCTCGGGCGATTTCGTGTACAACACCAGCACCTATCTTTCTCCCGACGCCTTGATGAGCGACGCCCTGACGCCGCAGGCCCGGCTGCCGGACCTGAAAGTCGGCCAATCGTGGACCGTGCCGGTCTACAGCCCGTTGCGGCCGCCGACCAGCCCGGTGGAAGTGCTGCACGCCAAGGTCGAACGCCGCGAGCCGATCGTCTGGCAAGACAAGGTCGTGCCGGCTTACCTGATCGTGTTCCATAGCGATCCGGGTTCGGAGTTGACCAATAATCGAGAAGCCCGAGCCAAGGCCTGGGTCGACCTGGAGGGCAACGTGCTGAAGCAGGAACTGATGCTGCTCGACGCGCGCTTGATGTTCGAGCGCCTGCCCGAAAACCATCAGTTGCTCAAAGGCTTGTAACCCCGCGACCCTGTCCCGTCTTGCTCCAGACGCCCGCCTAGCTATCCCGATTACCCTTTCCTGCTCGCCGCGATTCCGCCATGATCGAGTTCGATAACGTCACGCGAACCTACGGACGAAAGGTAGCCGTGGCGGGACTCAATTTGACGGTGCCCCCAGGCGAGTTGTTCGCCTTTCTGGGGCCCAATGGGGCGGGCAAGACCACGTCGATCAAGATGCTGGTCGGCTTGTTGCGGCCCAGCTCGGGGTGCGTCCGGCTGGGCGGCTACGATCTGGCGACCGACAGCCGCCGCGCTTGCCGGCTGTTGGGTTACGTGCCCGACGTGCCGTTTCTCTACGACAAGCTCACGGGGCGCGAGTTCCTGCACTTTATCGCCGGCATGCACGGGCTCGACGAACGCGCGGCCGTCGAACGGGTGCGCCGCGAAATGGCCCACTTCGAGTTGGAAGAGTTCATCGACGAATTGGCCGAGACTTATTCACACGGCATGAAGCAGCGGCTCGTGTTCGCCGCCGCGATGATCCACGATCCCTCGGTGCTGGTCATCGACGAACCGCTGGTCGGGCTCGATCCCCGCAGCTCGCGGCTGGTGAAGAACTTGCTGCGCGAGAAGGCCGATCGCGGCGCGGCGGTCTTCATGTCGACGCACCTGCTCGACGTGGCCGAGGAAATCGCCGACCGCATCGGCATCGTCGACCGCGGCCGCTTGCTGTGCGTCGGCACGCTGGACGAACTGCGGCAATCGCTTTCGCAGCGGCACACCTCGCTCGAACAACTGTTTTTGGAAGTCACCGCCGCCAGCGATGAACGAGCGGCCGACGAGGTCGGCGATGCCAAAACAGCGCCGGAGTTGGAACACCATCCTTCGGAATGAACTGTTGACGAGACCGCCTAACGAGAGAAGCTTCGATGTCTGACGCTCCCCAAGATTTGCCCCCTGCCGCCGCGCCGGAATCGCCCGCCGCCGCGGCGCCGCCTTCGGCGGAAACGCTGAAAGCGGCCATGAAGGCCTTCAAAAAGCGGCTCAAGCTGACGCAACTCGACTTCGACTCGCGGATCGGCCGCGGCCCGATGAGTTCCGGCTCGGCCTCGAAGATTGCCGGCATTACGCCCCCGAACCAATACCCGCGCGAGGTCTGGGAAGAGCTCGTCAAGCAGGGCAAGCTCAAGCACGCCGGCCACGGCATGTACGCGCCGAATTCGTGAGGCGCGGCGGAGCCGCAAGTGAAAGTAGCAGGCATACTCCGTATGCCGCGGCCTAGATCATTCAGCGGCTTGCCCCTGGACTGCGGGCCAAGGGAAGCATGCCGGCCGCGTTGGCGGTGTTGGCGACGGCACATGGAATGTGCCTGCTACTTTGTCGCAAGCGTTCCCGCCGGCCGAATCGTCACTTTCCGCCCGGCGACGGCGATGCGGCCAGAGCCAATCAGCCGCAAAGCTTCGGGAAAAGCTTCGCACTCGGCCTCGAAGACGCTGGCGGCAAGCGTGTCGGCGGTGTCGTCGTCCTGCACCGGCACGGCCCGCTGCAAGATGATCGGGCCGTGGTCGTACTGGTTGTCGACGAAGTGGACCGTGCAGCCGCTCAGTTTGGCGCCGTAGTCGAGCACGGCCTGATGCACGTGATGGCCGTAAAAGCCCAGGCCGCAAAACGCCGGAATCAATCCCGGGTGGATATTTACAACCCGCCACTCGAAATCGGGCGGAATCATGACGAATTTCAAGAAGCCAGCCATCACGACGATGTCGCACTGCGACGCGCGGCAGGCGTCGAACACCGCCTGGCTGTAAGCATCGAGCGAAGCGAACTTCCTTTGCTCCAGCACGGCGGTTTTGATGCCGGCTTCGCGAGCGTACTCCAGCCCGCGGGCCTTCGGATCGCTGGAGATGACGAGATCGATCCGGGCGTCGAGCTCGCCGGCCGCGATCTTGGCCAGCAGATTGCGCAGCGTCGTGCCGCCGCCCGAGATCAGCACGGCCAGTTTCAGGGGCGAGCGCGGAGGAAAGTCGGGCATTGTCACACACGAACTTACGCTTTACGAACGTCTTTGATCTGAGCGGAGGAGCGACCGCATCGCGCGAACTCTCGATCCATTTTACGGGTTCCTCTTCTCTGTTCGCGTCACGAACGGCAACCGACTGCCATTGTGAATCGTCGTCCGCGGGCGTCGTAAGGCAAAAATCGCCCGAACAGAGAAGAGGAACCCGTATTTGGTGCGAAGCAAGATGCGTCGCGGTATGTTTCGTCGCGCTATTCGGCGCGGTCAGTTGGCTCCCTATTCTCTTGCTCAATCCTCACGACTTCCAGCCAAGCCTTGGCGCCGCTTATATCAATTTCGACGGCCAACAAATCCTCGGTGCTCTGCGTGCGAGGATCAAGCAACTCGTCGACCGAGCGTTCAAATGCCTTCAACTGAACCGCTAATGTCTCTTCTCTTACATATCCGTCGAACATGCGCATCGCCCTGAGCAGTTCCGCAGAGCGCGTGGCCACTGCAACTTGGATGCGATCGGTATATTCGCAGCCGATTTCCTTGCGCCGCGTCTGGATCGCATGCGTCAATTCGCGAGCGAATCCTTCCGTGATCAATTCGTCGGTCAACTCGGTCGACAGCACCACCACGGCCAGCGAACCTTGAGCCGCGGCCCAGCCGGGCTTGGCCTGCAAACGGACTTGGATGTCGGAGGCGTCGAGCGTCACTGGCCCAACGGGCAGTTCGAGTGAGACTTGCCCTGCCGATTCCAATTCAGCCAACAGCGCCGCCGCATCGGCCGCAGCCAGGGCCTGCTTGAGCGCCGGCAACCGCTTGCCCAATCGCGGGCCAAGTTTCTTCAGGTCGGGCAACACGGTGTAGGTGATGTACTGGTCGGCACGGGGGATGAACTCGACCTGCTTGACGTTCAATTCCTCGCGGATCAATCCGGCGTGGCTTTCGAGCCAGCTTTGGTACTGGTGATGCACCAGCACCACTTCGACCTTGGCCAGCGGCTGCCGTACTTTCAGCTTGGCCGTCATGCGGGCGCTGCGGCCGAGCGAAACGATCTCGCGCACCAGGTTCATCTGTTCCGAAAGCGCCTCGTCGATCTCCGCCGCGTCGCCGGCCGGGAAGTCGCACAGATGCACGCTTTCGAGCGCGCGGCTGTCGGTCGCGGCGACGGCGAGATTCTGCCACAGCGATTCAGCCAAAAAGGGCACGAAAGGGGCGATCAGCCGGGCCGTCATAAGCAGACATTCATACAGCGTCCAGTAGGCGTCGAGCTTGTCGGCCGTGTGCTCGCCGCTCCAGAAACGGTCGCGGCTGCGGCGGACGTACCAGTTGCTCAAGGCGTCGACGAAGGCCGTGATCTCGCCGCAGGCCGTGAAGTTGTCGTAGGCGTCCATCCGCTCGACGACCGCCGCCGCCGTTCGATTCAGCTCGCTCAATACCCAGCGATCCAGTTCGCTCCGTCGGGAGAGCGGCCGATAACCTTTGCCGCGCGACAGCACAGCGGCATCGAGCTGACCGACGTCGCCCGCGAGCGACGCGCCCGGATCGAAGCCGTCGATGCCGGCGTAGATCACGAAGAAGCTATAGACGTTCCAGAGCCGAAGCAGGAACTCGGGGATGCTGTCCTTGATCGCCTGCTCGCTGTAGCGGATCGAGGTCCATGGCGCCTGATTGGCGAAGAAATACCAGCGCAGGGCATCGGCGCCATAGCGGTCGAAGATTTCGTTCGGCTCGCGGTAGTTCCGCTTGCTCTTCGACATCTTCTGCCCGTCTTCGCCGAGCATCAGCCCCAGCACGATGCAATTGCGGAACGGGTGCGGGTATTCGACCGGCTCGGTCCCCGCTTCCTTTGGGAGAGGGAGTTCCTCTGTTGTTCCCTCTCCCGGAGGGAGAGGGAGGTTGGGGCTGCGCCCGAAGAGCAGCGTGCTGATTGCTAGTTGGCTGTAAAACCAGCCGCGGGTCTGGTCGATGGCTTCGCTGATGAAGTCGGCTGGGAAGTGTGTCTTGAACTCTTCGCGGCCTTGGTGCGGATAGCCCCATTGGGCGAACGGCATCGCGCCGGAGTCGTACCAGCAATCGATGACTTCGCTCACGCGCCGCATCCGTTTTCCGGGCGCCTTGGGCGAATCGTAGGTGATTGCGTCGACGTACGGCTTGTGGACCTTCAGATCGTCGGGCAGCTTGGGATTCTTTTTCTTGGCGGCTTCCCAGACTTCGGTTCCTTGCACGCCGGGCTTGGCGAGCAGTTCGTCATAGCCGGCGACGGCTTCCGTGTGGCCGGTCGCTTCGCAAACCCAGATCGGCAGCGGCGTGCCCCAGTATCGCTCGCGCGACAAAGCCCAATCGACGTTGGTCGCCAGAAAATTCCCGAACCGGCCGTCGCGGATGTGCTCGGGCAGCCAGTTGATGCGGGCGTTGTTGGCCAACATCTCTTCCTTGAAGCGGCTGGTGCGGATGAACCAACTCTTGCGCGGGTATTGGATCAGCGGATCTTCGTCGGCCCGCCAGCAGAACGGGTATTCGTGCAGGTACTGTTCTTGATGGTAGAGCAGCCCGCGACGCCGCAACTCGCGGCTGATGTCCTTATCGGCCTCTTTGACCCAGCGGCCTTCGTAGTCGGGCGCCTCGGCGGTGAACTTGCCGTCAGGACCGACGGCGCAAATCAACTCGGGGCCTTCGCCCGGCTCGAAGCGGGCGTTTTCGGCCATCAGCACGTCGAAGTCGACTTCGCCAAACGCCGGCGCCTGATGGACGATGCCCGTCCCGCTGTCGATGGTGACAAACTCCGCCGGTACGACGCGCCAGGCGATAGGCTCGGCGCCGCCGGCCTTCAAGCGGCCCTGCTTGTTGCCAAGCGTCTTATAGTAATAGTCAAATGGCGGCACGTATCGCTGGCCAATGAGCTTCGCGCCCATCAGCTTCGATTCGACCTTCAATTCGCGGCCGACCTTGGCGGCGATCGCCTCGACCAGGGCCGAGGCGACGATCAACTTCTGCCCTTCGTCGCCGTCGGTCACGACGGAGTATTCCAGTTCCGGGTGTACCGCGACGAACTGATTGCTCGGCAGCGTCCAGGGCGTCGTGGTCCAGACCAAGAGCGAAGTATCTGGCTCGTCGCTCGAAATCGTAGGACGGACCTCTGGTCCGTTGCCCGAAGACGGACCAGAGGTCCGTCCTACGGGATCGACGAGCGGCTCGACCAGCGGGAAGCGGACATAGACGCTCGGGTCGGCCACTTCGCGATAGCCCTGGCCGACCTCGCCCGAGCTGAGTGCCGTGCCGCCTTGGGCCCACCACCAGACGATCTTATGCCCTTGGTAAAGCAACCCGCGGTCGAACAAGCTCTTCAGCGACCACCAGACGCTTTCGACATAGCTTTGGTGATAGGTCACGTAGGCTTCGTCGAGATGGATCCAGAAGCCGAGCCGCTCGGTGAGCCGTTCCCACTCTTGCATGTAGCGCCAGACGCTCTCCTGGCACTTGTGGATGAACGGCTCGACGCCGTAGGCTTCGATCTCTTCCTTCGAGTGGATGCCCAGCTCTTTGCAGACCTCGACCTCGACCGGCAGCCCGTGCGTGTCCCAGCCCGCTTTGCGTTCGCAGCGGTAGCCCCGCATCGTGCGATAGCGGGGGAACAGATCCTTGATCGCTCGCGTCAGACAATGCCCTGGATGGGGCATGCCGTTGGCGGTCGGCGGGCCTTCGTAGAAGATGAACGCCGGGGCGCCTTCGCGGCGAGCCAGCGATTTTTCGTAAATTCCCCGTTCGTTCCAGAAGCGGATCGTCTCGGTTTCGAGCGTCGGGAAGCGGGGGTTCGATTCAACAGGGCGAAACATGGGCGACGGGGCAAAGGCCTGGGCAAAAGAGGCAAAACCCAAAGTAGACCGGACGGGGGCGGTTTTTTCAATCGCCGCTTGCACGCCGCCGCCGTCGCTGACCGCAGAGGCAGGTCAGTTCTTGGGGGGTCGAGAGCGCAGCTTGAACAGACGCTGGCTGAAGTCGGCAAAGGCCCCCAGCGCTTCGTAGATCACCACGCAGCACCGACCAATCGCCAGGGAGGAGAGCACGGCGCCCAAAATGGCGAGCGTCAGGAAAACCGGGCCGACCCAGACGAGCGTAGGATCACGCCGGTCAGCTTCGGGCATGATCTGGATCCCGCCCGCGATCAAAACGGCCAGGAGACCCGTTACGATGAACATCCAACGCAGCGAGAATTGAAATCTCTTCATACTACAAACATCCTGTTTCTTTGTGGGCCGCGAAGATTTTGTCCTGAGGACCAAGCGGGGTTTCGCGGCAGGAAACTTAAACTCAGGCTGCAGAAAGTCGCTTTTCGCGGAGCGAAAAGCGACTCTGGTTGCGGCCGAAGGCCGCGCCGTGTCAGTCCTGTTCGCAAATCACTCCTTCCGGCGCGCCAACTCCGCGGCCCAGCGGCGGTCGGCGTCGGCCAAAGGCGCCGAAGGAGGCTCGGCGTAGCGAAGACAGCGCTCGTAGCGGCCGCGCTCGTAGGTTTGCGAAAATACCTCGGCCAGGTTGATCGGCAAATCGGCATCGGGCGCCTTGAGCGGAATCGGCAAGATGGGCAGCGGCTGGCGGACGAACCAGGCGTAAACGTCGCAATTGAACCGCCGCTGGCTGTGCGCCACGAAGGCGAAATAATCGCCGGGCGGCAGCCGTTTGCCCAGCGGCATTCGCCGGCCGCCGAGGAGCAGATCGAGCTCGATCAGGTGGACTTCCTGAGAGAGCACCGCGCTTCGCTTGAGCAAATAATCGCCGCGGCCGACGCCAATCTTGTTCGATGGCGATAACAGTTCCAGCACCGCCACGAGCGACCGGTCGGGCGTGAAATAAATCTCGATGTACGGTTCCGTCGCTTCTGCCGGATAGGCCAGCGGGAGCGTTACCGGTTCCAGCATCAACGCGGTCGCCGCGGCGCCGGAAGCGGCTTGCGGCGCTTCTTGAGTTGCGGATTCCTGCCGGACGACGGCCACGTCGGGGATAATCAACTTCGCCGATTCCTCGAGCGATTCGATCAGCGTCACGCGCTCGCCGATCCGGGCATCGTAGTTGCCGGGGAGCCGGTCATTCAGTGCCTTGCGCATGCAACCGATGAACTCAGCGTGAAAATCGGGCCAAACGGCCGGATTTTCCAAGTACGGATCCATGCCGGGAAAAGGGCTTGCCATGACGGAACCTGCAACAGAATAAACGCGGCCTATCAACATCCTACCCCCGGCGGCAACGGCCCGCCATTGCGCAGGGGGGGTAAGTAGGGGTTCGTGCGGTTGATTCTGTAGGGAACGCCCTCCGCGGCGTTCCGGGAAGCGCGAATCGGCGCGATTCCCGGGTGTACGGCACGCCACAGAGGGCGTGCCCTACAGGCTTTGGCGCGAACGTCTACTTAGTTCAAGTTTCGCGGTTTTCGCCAGGCAATTTCGGTCGAATTGAAATCGGCCTCCGTGCCAAAAACGGGTAAACCTGTGGTGAATTCAACTTCCCAGGCAACCCGCGGCAAGGAGGCCGAACGTGCAAGTTACTTCA
>DATKRK010000207.1:0-17997 GCA_035532215.1 Pirellulales bacterium
CATCCTTGCGTCTCCACCAACCGTCCATCGTCCATCTAAGCCGGACGGAATCCCACGCCACCCAGCTCCATGCTTATTCTTCCCAACTCTCCTGAATTGACCAAGCCCGATTTGTGTCAACGCGGAGCGTGCGCGGTATAACTCAGCGGGCGCCGCCCCGTAGTCCTGCTCGGGCAAGCGATTTCCCTCGACCCCGGTTGGCCGGCGGCCGATTTGTTTCTATGATTGGAGTGCGGCTGGCGGCCGCAATTGCCTAGTTTACCAGCTACCTCGATTGCCAAGGACCAGCCGATGGCCAAACAAGGGCCTCGCAAGAAACTGCCCAAAGAACTCGCCGTCATTAACGCCGACAACTGCACGGGTTGCGAAGCGTGCTTGGAGGTCTGCCCGGTCGACTGCATCGTCAAGATTCAGCAGTACGACCAGTTCCAAAACCTGCAGAGCTGGTGCCAGATCGATCTGGAGCGGTGCGTCGGCTGCGAAGTCTGCGTGCATATCCCTCGCAAGAAGACCGACCCCTACGAGCTGACCGTCTGCCCTTGGAACGCGATCGAGATGGTACCCACCGAGCAGGTGGCCCAGGTGGTCGCCCAGGTCGGCGGCCCGCCCGAGTACATCTACGACAATTGGGACCGGCTCGTCGGGACCGCCCAGCACTTGGCCGAGTTGAAGGTTGCGAATTAACCGTAGGGTGGGGCGCAGCCCCTCAAGCTATCGGAAGGACGTGGAACTGCGGCTCCACCCTACCGCATGTCGCCGATCAGCCTAGCGCCTTTTCCGCGCATTCCTGCATGTACTCGATACTCTCTCGGGCCAGCCGCTCGACGCCGGGCGAATAGTCGAAGACTTCGACCGAGACCCAGCCGCGATAATCGATCTCGCCCAGGGCCTCGAAGATCGGCACGAAGTCGATCCCGCCAAAACCCGGGCCGAGCTTGTTGGCGTCGTTGGCGTGAAAGTGAACCATCCACGGCGCGCAGCGACGGATAATCTCGGGGATCGGCGCGCTCTCGCTCGACATGGCTTTGCAATCCAAGTGCAGCCGGCAGTGCGAAGACCCGACCATCTGCATCAACTTCACTCCGTCGGCCGCCGTGAGCAGGAAATTGCCTTCGGCCGGGCCGAGCGGTTCGAGGGCCAGCGTCACGTCGAGATCTTCCAGCACGGGCATCGCCGCTTGAAACACCTCGGCGGCGTACTTCAGGCCCTCGTCCAGGCTCACGCCCTGCATCAGGTTGCGCTGCAGCGGCGACCCGAACACCAGAATCAAACCGCCCAGGTCGCGGCACAGCCGGGCGAGTTCCATGAGATATTCGGCCGTCTTCTGGCGGACGGCGGCGTCGGGCGTCGTCAAGTACAGCCCTTCGGTTTTGGCTAGCAGCCAATGCAGGCCGACGACGTCGAGCTCCGCCGCTTCGGCCTGGCGCCGCACTTCGCGGCGTTTTTCGGCCGTGATTTTGCGGGCATCGGGGTTGATCGTGAACGGGGCGATCTCGATGCCCGTATAGCCGCACTCGCGCGCGAAGGCGAAAGCCTTGTCGAGCGGCCAGTCCAAAAACGTTTCGTTGCAGATGGCGTATTTCATGGAGCTGTTGCTTGCGATGCCGACGTTGGTTTTCGAGTCTCTAGGACGCTTCTCGCTCGAGCGCCTTCAGAACAGCTCGGCGGTCTTCCAAGTCCGAGAGATTTCGGTCGCGGAGCATATAAGCCGCACTATTTTTCGTTGCAGAGCGAGCTTCCTTGTGGAGTTGCTGCATTCGCTCGATTTCCTTTCGCCGGTGCTTAATGGCCTTCGTCGTCTCCCCTCGGAGTTCATAGAGCAACGCCAGCCCCTCTTCGCGCAAGATGGCGACGGAATTCTTAGGCAAAGCCTTGAGAGTACGATCCAAGCGATTCAGATATCGCCGTGCGATATCGCTTCGCTTTTCCAGGTAAAGCCAATAGCGAATTTTCTTGCACAGATAGTCCAACTCGTCCCAGCCGTTGGAAAATGCGCGCCGGGTCTTCGGGGGCGCGTGCGCTTGCAGCAGCATTGTTTAACTACCTCCAGCGAGGGCGAATTAGTTCCGGATCGAGTTCGGGACGCAGATTACGGGCTTGTTCCGACATTTCATTCCATGCTCGCACGGCCTCGTCATATTTTCTATCGGCCTCTTCCCTCTGCTTCCGAGCGCGCTCGGTAAAGTTTCGTTTTTTCGCCGGATCCGACTTTCTGCGATGCCCGCGTCCCGGCGTGTGACCCATCGGTTAGCCCCCAATCGTTCTGCGGAAAAGTCGCTGTTGGAGGAGTGCAATCAGCACGTCTGCCGCAAAGTCGATTCTAATTGCATTACAACTCGCTGACGAGTTGGGGCGCCAGCGCGGCCCTCGCTTGTCCGCCAATAGGCCCCCAATGCGACGAGCCAAGCGACTGCTTACTCATTCGAGTGCAGATTCAAATCCGCATGGCGATTCGCTCGCCGCTCGAGCGTCGCGAGCACCTGTTTTTCCAGCCGCAGGTAATCCTTCAACTCGTCGATCCAGCGCACGAGCGTCATCAAGAGCGGGGCATCGACCTTGATCTTGTTGCCCTGCGAGCTGGCGAAGGCCTCGCGCAGCGGCTCGCCTTCGTGCATGCCCGCCGCGACGCGAAGCGAGTCGTGCGCCAATCGCCCATCGGTCGAGGAGACATTCGCCCCGGCGCCGCGGTCAACTTGCAGGCGGTAATCGAACAACAGGACCTGCCGCCCGACGCCTTGGAAATATCGCTCGCCGTCGCGCCAATCGCGACTCGCATCGCGGCGGCACAAGGGCGCCGACCAAAGCACGTGATAATCGGCGCTGGCGGCGCCGGTCTCGCTCGCGAAATATTGCGGATAGTGCTCGTCGCGCGGGGCGTCGGGATGCCAGGCGTTCTCGTCCCAGTTCCAACTGATCGACGGCACGTCGTCGGCCCGCAGTGCTTGCAGGCAGAGCAGCAGATCTTCGACGTTGTGCTCCGTATCTTCGATGCGTTCTCGCACCGAAAACGGCCGACCGTCGCCGCCCAGCAGCGTCGCGGGCAACTGCTCCAAGTTGATCCGCCGCTCGCTCATCGAGTTGAACTACGGGACGAGTTGATCTACGGCCTTGATCGGATTGGATCGGGGCGATTCCGCTGCTGGCAGACTGAAAAAAAACCCAAAGAGCCGGCCCGACTAAACGCCGCCAAAAGGCGTCAGGCTTCGACGGGTTTTTCCGCTTCGACGTTTTTCATTGCCACATCGGCCGTGGGTTCGGCGGCGGGAGGCTCGAACTTGGGCGCCGTGGCTTCCTCGCGATCGTCGATCTCGTGATAGTGCGAAACTTGTTGTGACGGTCGCGAAGAAGAACTCGAGCCGGCCGATCGCACTTCTTCGTGAATGTCGGAAATGCCCTTCTTGAACTCGGTCATGCTCTTGCCGAGCGAGCGAGCCACGCTAGGCAGTTTGTTGCCGAACAACAGCACTGCGATGGCGCCTACGATCATCACTTCCATCGGGTTCAAACCGAACATGGCAAAGTCCTACCAAATGCTGCTGAAGAAACGGGTCCCACCAACGCGGCGCCGCGCGGCGGACGAACCGCCGTTCGGGCGAGCGGCTATTTCACAATCAAACTTCGGAAATGCCCTTCTTGAATTCGGTCACGCTCTTGCCGAGCGAACGAGCCACGCTAGGCAGCTTGTTGCCGAACAGCAACAGAGCGATCGCGGCGACGATCATCAATTCCACCGGATTCAATCCGAACATGGCAAAGTCCTGCAAAATGTTGCTGAGAAAACTCGTGCTACCAACGCGCGTGAGCGAATGATCTGCGGCTGCTATGCAAAAAGCAACTGCGCCGAGCGTTATTTCTGCTTGACCCCTTCTTGCTTTTTGACTTCTTCCATGCGTTCCGACTTGCCCGAAAGCTTCTCTTGCTCTTCTTCGTCGATCTCCCGCGCGCCGTGCTTGAACTCGACCACGCTGCGGCCCAAAGATCGCATCAGGCTCGGCAGCCGATTGCCAAACAGCAACAAGATGACCCCGCCGACGATGACCAACTCCATTGGCCCGACGCCAAACATGCCGAAGAGGGGACTCATAGCCTTTTGCTCGCGAAAATGGTTTGTGGCCGGCGGGGAAAGGCGGTGCAAACCGCCTTTAGTTCGGCGCAGGCAGGCGACCTGTCGAGAAGTTGTCGCTCGCCGCTTTGCATATAACCGCCGCGAGCCGCACTTCTCGACTCGGATATTCTACCGCGGCAAGCCGAGCAGTGTCAAACAAAATCCAAGTCCCGCCGGGTGGGAATAATCGGCGCATCTCGAAGCCTCGACGCTATTTATCACTATCTTCCAAGGCCGACGCCTTCACGTACAAGGGCAGGAAGCGGTAATAAACTTCCAGGCACAGTGCGCCCATGGCCGTGGTGTAGACGCGGCCGCCGTGGCCGCCCCAGACGTCGTCGGGATCCCAACTGCCGGCCAAGCTGTCTTCGGTTCGTTGCCGGGCCACCAGGGTCGCCGTCAGGGCGTTGTTCCAGCGGCGCCAGTGCTCGCCTTGGAGCTGGAACATGCCCAGCGTGGCGTAATACCAATAATAGTGGTTGGCCTCGCCCTGGCCCGGCACTTGAGTCAGCACGAAGTTGCCGGCCTCGTCGCTGGCCGGGTTGGATCGGGCGAGGCCCAAAAACTGCCGGCAGACGAGCGCCTCGGCCGTCATCGACACGCTCGGGCGTTCGCCCGGCCGATAGCTCGCCAGGCCGTTGTGCCGGCCGGAGGCCACCGATTTGAGAAACTTGATCATCCCTTCGCGGGTGCGGGCGGGGATTTCAAGGCCCGCCAACTCGGCGCTTTTCAGCGCCATCAGTTGCCAGCCGAGTTGGCTGGTGTCGCCCACCTTGTCGTTCACGCCGTATCGCCAACCGCCGCTGGAGCGGCTTTGGGCCGCCACGGTGTAGCCGATCGCCCGGCGAACGGGTTCCAAGAACCGCTCGTCGCCGCTCATGGCGTAGACTTCGCTCAGGGCTAGCGTCGCCATGCCGTGACAGTACATGAACGCAAATTTATCGGCTTTGCCGCCCAGGTTGCCGTCGGCCGCTTGCACGTCGAGCAGAAACGCGACGCCGCGGGCCACATGGTCGCGGTATTCGCCTTCGAGGTGCGTGTTGCCGGCCCCGAGCAGCGCCAACAGCGCCAATCCGGTGACGCCGGTGTCCGATTCGGCGCCGGCGCCCGAGCGATCCTGGCCGCCGACTTTGCGTTCGCGGCCGGCGCCGTGTTGATCGGCGTCCCAGCGGCCGTCGGGATGCTGGTTCTCGGCCAGCCATTTCAAGGCGGCCTTCACGGCGGCCTCGGTGGCGGCCGAACCGCCCTGCTGTTCGGCGATTTCCGCGCGCTCTGGAGCGCGGCGCAATTGATAGATGGGCGGCAGCGAATGCTCGCCCGTGTCGCTACGGCGAGGCGCCAGTTGCGGTACGTCCGGCGCGCCGCTGGCCTTGGCCAACGCTTTGGCCAATCGCTGTTCGCCGCTGCCAGGCATGCCGCGGCCAACGATCGCACTCAGCCCTGGCGCGGCGCTTTCGCGCCGGGGGCGCGCGTCCGACGAGTCGACGGCTTCCGTCTCGGGCGCCAAGGGGCTCGTCGTGCGCGCCGGCAAGGCGACCATTCGCGACGAGGCCGTTGCGTCCGGCGGCCCCGCGGGCAGTTCGGTCATCCTGGGCAAGGTCGCCGATTCGGAGAGCAACGCCTCGGGGAGTCCGGCCAGCGGTGAGCGAGAAGGAGTTTCGGTCGCGGGCCGCTCATTCTTCGCGCGCTCGGGGCCGGTCTCGGCCTCGGCGACGGGGTTGGTTGCCTCGCGGCGCATCGCCGCCGGCGCTTCGATCGTTTCCGCCGTCGCCGCTTCAAGCTGTTCGGCCAGAAGCCGATCCGCTTCGATCGCTTCGGGCGCCGGAGGCCGCATCTCGCTTTCGTCCGTCGCGGTCGGCGGAAGGTCGCTGGGCAGCACCGGCGCGAGTTCGGCCAGCATGCGCTGGGCGGCCGGCATGGTTTCGCTCTCGGGCCGATCGAGCGGTTGATCTTGCTCGGTCGCAGGCGGCGGGCTCGCCAGCCGTTCCCAGGGCTTGTCGACCTTGCCCGTCGTTTCGCCCGTTTCGGCGTCGGGCCGCTCGATCTCGGTCGGCAATTCTTCGACAATTTTCGTCCGCACCAGCGTTTCTCGCGGCGAGGCGGCCACGATATCGATGGTCATGGCGTAGGTGGCCAGCAAGGCGTGCGTCAACAGCGAGAGCGCGACGCATTTGCCCAGCGGTCGCGACTGTCCCCAGCGCGTGACCATCAGCGCCATCAGCGCAAGCGTGACCAACACCAGGCCCAGCCACAGCAACCCCCAAATGAATTGCGGGCCGGAGAGGAAATCGAGCAGGCGATCGATGCGCAGCGTTTGCACGGGCTACCTCGGCGGATTGGAAAGCTTGACCGAAATCCCCAATTCGGAGATGCCGGCCTGCTTGCAGGCGTTCAGAGCTTCGGCCACTCGCTGAAAGCGTCCTTCGCCGTCGCCGCGGATCATCACGCCCAGGTCGGGAAACTGGCTGCGGGCCTCGGCCAGACGATCCGTCAGCTCTTGCAGGCTCTTCACCGGCTGCTTGTCCAACTCGATCATGCCGTCGCGGTAAACGTTGATGGTTTTCTTCTCGGGCGCCGCGGTCAAAGCTCCGTGGTCGGCGACTTCGGGCACCTTCAAGCCGATCTTGCGCTCCAGTTCCGTGAACTTGCTCGCCGCCATGAAAAACAAAATCAGGCAAAACAGCACGTCGACCATCGACGTCAGGTTGATCGTCGGGGCTTCGTCTCGGTGGGTCTTGAGAGGCATGGGACGGCGTTGGAGTGCTGGATTTTGGATTTTGGATTTCTCAACTCACGCGGCCGATTCCCGGCGAGTTCGCGCCGGCTTCGGCGTACTGCCGGCTTCTTGCAACGCTTCGAGCGAGACGGCGGACACGACTTCTTGCCCCAAAGCATCGAGTTCGATGATCAGTTGATCGACCCGGCTCAGGAAGAACAGGTAGCAAACCAGCGCGGGAATGGCGATCGACAGTCCGGCTGCGGTGGTGATCAGCGCTTCGCTGATGCCGCGAGCCAGAAATTCCGGCCGGCCCATTGCGTCGGCGGTCGAAATATCGTTGAAGGCTTTGATCATGCCGAAGACGGTGCCGAGCAGGCCCATCAAGGGCGCGATCGTCGAGACGGCGTTGAAGACGCGCACGTATTTCCGCAAACCGTTGGAAGCCCGTTCGCCGGCGTCGAGCACCGCTTGCTCGACTTCCACGGCCGGCTTGCCCCATTTGCGCACGGCCGCGGCGAAGACCTGGGCGACCGGGCTGCGGCTTTGTTCGCAAAGCTCCAGCGCCTGCTCGCGGTCGAGTTGGCCTTCGCCGAGTTGGTGCAAAAATCGCTTGACGAACGGACTGGGGATGACCCGGCCGCGTCTGAGCGCCACGGCCCGCTCGAACACGAACACCAGCGTGATGAACGAGCAGAACAGGATCGGAATCATCAAGATGCCGCCCGCCTTCATGATCTGCAGCAGGTTCTTCTGCGGAATCAGATCGCCTTCGGAGACGGGCTCCGCCGCGCTGCGTGAATCGCGAGTCGGAGCGGATTCCGAGGCTTCGGCGGGCCCGTCAGACTGGGCCATGACTGGGTTATCGTTCAGCAGGGCCAGCGCAAGCGTCACGGCGAGACCACAGCAAAACCACGCGCCGCGTTTTCGCAAGGAGGCTGGAAAAGCCGGCGGCACGCCCGCGGCGGCGGATGGTGAGCCGGATTTCGAGTTCGAGGAACGGCTCGCCCACGCTTCCGATGACGGCTGGGGTAAGCTTTGCATTTCGATCATGAAGGACCTCGCTGGGACACGTCGCCCGCGGAAGCTAGTTTTTCGCCTGCGCGCGCGTCTGGGCCGCTTGCAGCAGTTTCGACGCATCTGCGGCGAATGGGGTCTCGGGATAAGACTTCAACAACTTGGCGTAAAGCTCGCTGGCTTGTTTCCATTCGCCGAGCAATTCGTGACATTTGCCTGCTTGCAGCAAGGCGCCCGCTTGCCAGGTCGGATAGGCGTACAGGATTTCGACCTTCAGGTATTCGCGCACGGCCGCTTCGTAGTTCTTTTGATGGAAGTAACTCTCGCCGATCATCCATTGGGCCATGGCCGCGGTCTCGGTCTTGCCGCCAATCTCGCTGTGCGTAACCTGGCGGTAAGCGGTGCGGGCGTCGTCGAACTTGCCTTGCGAGGCCAGGCAGCGGCCGATGAGATAGTCGACCTCGTATTGCTGCTCGAAACCCGGATGCTCGGCGGCGATTTGCTGAGCTTGCTCCAAAGCTTCCGGCCATTTCTTTTGCACCGCCAAGATTTGGGCTTGCCGCAATGCCACCATCGGCAGCCAGTTCGCCTGGCTGCCTTGCATCAGTTCGGCCAATTCGGCGAATCGCTTGCCCGCCGTTTCGTAGTCTGCCTGGCGATACGCCGCCTCGGCGATGAAGTATCGGGCCAAGGGCGCCAGATTGCTGTCGGGGAACTTCACTACGAGCCGTTCCAGAGGCGGCGGCGTTTTGTTCCATTGTTCGCCGGCGATCGCGATCTGCGCTTTGAGATATAAGGCGTGAGGCAAGATCTGCGGGCCAGGCTCTCCCGCGATCAGTTCGTCGATCAATGGCTCGGCCCGGGCGAGGTCTCGCGCCTGTTTTGCACTTTCGGCCAGCCGGTAGACGGCGTCGGCCCAGAACTGACTGCGCGGCGTCGCCGCCCGCAGGCGCTCGAACAGCAAGTCGGCTTCGGCCGGCTTGTCGAGCTTTTTGAGGACCCAGGCCCACTGATAGATCACCGAATCGCGTTCGGGCAGTTCAGGGAAATCGCGGTCGAGCCGCTCGTAGAGAGCGGCCGCCTCGGCGTCGTCCTGCAATTGCTCGCAAAGCCTGGCGGCGCCGAGCAACGCGGAAGGCAATTGGGGCCGGTCAGCGTGTTTTTCAACGATCAGCCGGTACATGGCCAGCGCCTCATCCGGCTTCGTCTGCCGTTCGAGAATCTGGCCCCGCAACAGCGCCGTTTCCGCCGCCAGATCGTCCTGGGGAAAACGAGTCAGCAATTGCCGGCAGGTTTCAGCGGCTTCGCCCAGTTGCCCGGCTTCATATTGGCTCCAGGCGACTCCCGACAATCCGCGGGCAATGTATTCCTCTGGATTGCCGTCTTGCGTGAGCGAGGCGAATAGTTCGGTCGACCACGATTTTTCGCCGAGGGCCAAGGCCGCTTCGGCCAGCGCGACGGTTGTCGGCGGAATCAGCCGGTCGCCGGGGTGCTGGCTCGCGAGCAAGGCAAAGGTTTGTTTCGCGCGGTCGATTTGCTTCGAACGCACTAGGCAGATCGCCAATTCCGCTTGCCCCCAGGCGGCGGCTTCCCCCTTAGGATTGGCCGCCAAGTATGCATCTAGGGCCGGAATTGCCTCGGAATGCTTTTGCAAAGCGATCAGCGCGGTCGCTTGCGCTCGCTGGGCGTCGGATTTCAACTCGCCTGCCGGCAGCGTGAGGACGGGATCGAGCGTTTTGAGGGCGTCTTCGTAACGCTCGACGCCGAGGTAAGCCAAGGCCAGCAGGTAGCGATGGGTCGCAGCCTCGTGGGCGCCGCCGGCGGTTGCACCTGCCTGGGCGGGCTTTGCCGCAGTCTTGGGCGGCGATGCGGCATCGGCGGCAACGAGCCGCTCCAAAATCTCGACCGCCCGATCGGGCTGTTTTCTGGCCAACATCGACCGGGCCAACGTTCGATCGACGCCCGGCTGCAAGGGACTTTTGGGAAACTGCTCGACGAATTCCGCCGCCAGCCGGTCGACGGCCGCGTGATCGTCGTCCGCCAATGCGGCGTGCAGCTTGCCCAGTTTACTGTCATCGGCATATTCGCCATCGGCCCAATGCTTGAGCACCAGGTCGAATTGGGTCTCGGCGTCCTTCAGTCTGCCCGCCTGCACCAAGGCGTCGCCGGCATGAAAGTGCAGCGCCGGGGCAAGCGGCGGGCGCTGTTCTTCGGCCGCCGCGGCCAACAGCGTATTAATTGCGGCATCCCACTCATGCCGAGCTTTTTGGGTCAGTCCGATCCAATAACGAGCCTCCAAGCCGACGTCGGGCTGGGTTGCAAGGGGCTCGAAACGCGCCAAAGCCTGGTCGTATCGCTCGAGAAAAAACAGCGATTGGCCGGCGGCCAGCGCGGCCTTGCCCTGCCACTCGCTTTTGGCGAAAGTCGTTCCGAACGCGTCAAAGGTTTCCAAGGCGGCCGTGTAATCGCCGCCGGCATACTGGCTGGCGCCGAGACGGAATTGGGCATCATCGGCCCAAGGACTGGCGATCTTCGAGGCCAGCGCCAGGTAGAGCCGCTGGGCGTCTTCGATGTCGCCTTGCTCTTCTAAGGCTTTGGCCAAGCCGAAGCGGCAATCGTCCTGCAGCGGGCCTTGCGGGAAGCGCTTAAGACCTTGGCTGAAGAGCTGCTGCGCTTTGGCCGCCTCGTGGCGTTGCGCCGCAATATCGCCCAAGTAGGGCAGAACGTAGGCGTTCAGAGTCGCGTCGGGCGCCTGAGCTTGAAACTCGGCGAGGTCGCGCTCGGCTTCGTCCAGCTTTCCGGCGAGATAGCAGGCTTCGCCCGAGCGGAACAAGGTCTTGGCGGCCAGCGGGTCTTGAGGGTGCTTGCGCCGAAATTCCCGGAATTCAGCCGCCGCGGGCTCGAATTCTCGTAGCTGCACCAACGCTTCGGCCAAATAGAACTGGGCGCGACTCGCCTTGGGATGATTCGGATAGTCGGTCAGAAATGTACGAAATTCGCTTGCGGCGAGCTTCCAGCGTTGCTGCAGGTAGTGGCCGGCCCCGATCGCATACTGGTCTTCGGCCGCTCCGGCGACCACGTGCGTCTCACAGGCCAACGCCAAGACGAGAGCGAGCGCTGGGGTAAATTTCGCAACTGCGTGCATCGCGAGGTGAGCAACCATCGCCGAGAAACCGTTTCAGCCCGTCACTCATCCTACCCCTGCTGCGCCTGGCGCGACAAGTCCTTACTGAGTCGGGTCGGCCCTTCGTTGCCGCTTCTAAGTTGCGATGCTCAAATAGGTTGCCCTGTTAGAGGTTGCCGCCCGGACCGTCGTTCACATTGCCGACCATGTGGAAGTGGTTATGGTCAATGTAGATCACCTCTTGGGAGTCTTCGTCGACCGTCGTATAAGGCACTGGCCAGCCGACGCGAGTGACTTCCGTGTAGTAAATGATGCACTTGTAATGAGCGTGGTGCAGTTGGGCGGGTCCGATCAGCGGATAGACGCGCGGCGGATCGACGAAGTCGGAAATCGGCTCGACCACCATCCGCACGTTGTTGCGTTGCACTTCGTGCAGCAGCGGGAAGCCGCCTTCGACCGGCCGGGCTCGTTCCAAGGCCCGCATCACCTCGTCCGGCGAAGGCGGATCCAAGGCGACGGCCGGACCGCCCGCGGTGATCGGTCCGAGAATCGGCACCCGGGAGTAGCGCTCTCTCATCCAGAAGCGGTCTTCTTGCTCTTTCTGGAAATAGGGGCTCAGGGGAATCGGCACGGGAAGATGTATCGACGGGCCGCTAAACACCGAATTCAAGGGCCAGGTGCAACCAGACGCCCCTAGCGCGAAGATCGCCATCAAGGTAAGCACCGGAGCATGGAGCGACTTGCACGACATGGTCAATCCCTCAAAGCGACCTGAACTGGTCGAACCTCAGTAAAATGAATCAAGCAAGCTGGCCTTCAGCGGCAGGCTCGATGGCGTTGCCTGAGCCTGTCCTGCTGTGGCCAGCACTACTTATCGAGTCAAAACGGGCCGAACTTGCGGGTTTTTCCGGTTTTGTTGAAAAAAACGGAACTGCCGAGACAAAAAAGCCCCCGAGCGGAAGGCTTCCGCCGGGGGCTTCGGGGGAGTGCATGCTCCGCAGCACTGTTTGCCGCGAGCTAGTGGCCGTTCTTGTCGTCGAAGTCCAAGAACCACCAGCCGTCATCCCATTCCAAGGTCACTTTCCGCCAACCGAGCGGGACCTGGGGATAAGGATAGAAAGGACCGATATACGGCCAGGCCGTAGGCGAGTATTGCCTCGGATACGTCAAGCCGGCGTAGTTCGGGTACGCCGCATAGCTCGGCCAGGCGTAGTTAGGCATGTTCGGCTGGTCGTAATAGGCCGGGGCGGGTCCGGCCATCGGGGAAGGAACATGGGCCGGAAGCGGAGCGCCCGGCATCGGTTCCATCATGTCCCCCGGGCCCGCGCCTTGATAAGCGGCTGGCCTGACCTGGGCTTGGTTCCTATGCGCCCCCATGGACAGCGGTCGACCACGGCGCTTCGGGTTCGACTGCTGCGGAGCTTGAGTCGCGGGAACCAGTGCTCCGTTTTGACCTCTGGCCAGCGGGATCAATTGCATGTTTTGGCCATTCTGCGCCAGTCGGCTGGCAAGTGCCGGATCGGCCGGGACCAGACCGCCGTTGGGCGACCGGACCATTGCGATCAAACGCACTTTCTGCCCGTTGATCATGGCGACGCCTGGTTCCGACGTGCCGGAAAACTGCGTCTCGGCCGCCGTCGGTCCGCTGGCGGGCCCCGAGTTCGAAGCGACTGGCGTCGGAGCCGGCTCGGGCTGATGCGATAAGGGCATGCGGCGTCGGATGATCGAACGCTTCGCGCTCACCGGCTGAACGGCGGGCTCGGCGCTGGCGAGCTGCGTCGGGGTGCTGCGCACCGTCGAGGAATTGGGGAAGGCCAGTTCGCCGCCGGTCGCCCTCACGTTGGGATCGACCGTCGGCTCGCTCACTCGCAGCGTCGCAGCGGAGGTCGCTCGGGGCGATTTCGCCGCGTAAACCACCGGTTGCTGTGGGGCCAAGCGGTGCGTCGAGTCGAATTCCGGCTCGTACTGCCGAACCTTCGCGACCGCATGCAAGACCGGCGATGGCTTCGAAGCGACCGGTTCGACGGCCAACTCGTCGACCACCTGCGAAACTTCCGGCATTTGTTCGGCCAGTTCGACGGCCAATGCCTTTTGCTCTTCGCTGCTCACGCGCCCTTTGAGCCAGGCGGTGCCGTCGTGGTATTTGACTCCGAAGCTGAAGCCTACCAGACGTCCGCTCTGCTTTAGCGAATCTGCGATGTGTTGTGCAGTTTCCTTATCAGACGCCGACGCCCAGTTAGGCGACAGCAAGGCGATTGCGGATATCGCCCAAGCTACGATGAAGCGGTGCATGCTTCCCCTCCTCCTATGG
This sequence comes from Pirellulales bacterium, assembly GCA_035532215.1. Classification (GTDB taxonomy): domain Bacteria; phylum Planctomycetota; class Planctomycetia; order Pirellulales; family JAICIG01; genus JAICIG01. Next base: position 13,274 of record DATKRK010000207.1, read on the forward strand.
ATCACGGCAAATAGCCTAGTTTTTGCGCACTCAAGCGCAAAGATCGGACGGCGGGGCCGTGGAGGGAGGGGAACCGCCGGCGTGCTGCCCGCACCCGAACTGGTTCTTGGAAGTTGCGAAGGATCCCCCCCGGCGCAACCTCGCCTTGCCGATCATTGACTGCCTGTCTATAGCTTTTCGGTCTAATCCGGTTCCGAGGGGAAGCTTTTTTTCGATTTTGCCGATCCGGGCAGCCATAGGCGCCGTGACGGATGCTCTGACGGATCGCAACGTCCTTTTGCGAACGACGCTTACATCGCGCCGCGCCAGCGCCTGGCCGCGCCCGAATTCTCGCAGAAAGTTACCCGACGCGAAGCGCCGGCAATTTCACGTGCGGCCGCAAACTACAGCACAGCCCCGCCAAAGTCCCAGGTGGCGGTCAGCACCATCACCGCCAGCGTCGCGCCGCTGGCGACGCAGGCGCCAGGGCCCACGAGCATGGCAAGCATCGTCGAGACGCCGACCAAGGCTAAACACCCGAGAAACAGTCGCTGGCAAGACGTCTGCCGAATCGAGCCTTCGCCGATCCGGGCCAGGCATGCGCTGGCCAAGCCAATCCCTTGGATGATCGCCAAACCGAAGATGAGCGACGCGGGTTCGAAAGATAGCATGGGTCGTTTCCCTCCGAGATTCCCTTCTTGGCCTTGCGGGGGCCGTAATAGATAGGAGCCGACATCCTGTCGAACTCGCCGGGAAACGTGAAGGAGCGAGTCTTGTGCCAATCGCGTTGCCAAAGTTGACGCACCGCCTCGGGATTGTACTCAACTCTCGGCCAGGTCAAGCTTTGCCGGTCGGCGAACGTATAAGGCCATGAGTTGCGTCATCTTCCGCTGTTGGCCAAGTCTTGGCAGTTTTTACAAACGACAGCAGCCCGGATGGAAAACCATCCGGGCTGCTGTTCTCACCCCCCGGGAATCTTCTGCCCTCGGCCGCAAGTCTTAACGCAGCAGCGACTTGACTTCGCGATCGAGGTCTGAAATGTTGACGTTGCGATTCGCCACCTTGCCCTGCTGGTCCAATAACAGCATCGTCGGCAGCGTCAGCACGCCCAGCTCATTGGCCAGCCGGCTGTCCAATCCGCCTGGTTCGTAGATGTGATTCCACGGCCAGGGATTTTTCTTCAAATAGGCAATGACGTCAGCCTTCCGGCTGTCGAGGCAGATGCTGAGCACCACAAAGCCGGTTTTGGCGTATTTGGCCTGCAATTCGCGAATTTGCGCCATGTCTGCTTTGCACGGTTCGCACCAGGTGGCCCAATACTGTACGAGCACGACCTTGTCGCGATATTGGGCTACGTCGACTGTCTTGCCATTCAGTCCGGCGCCGCGCAAGTGCAAGACTTTGCCCACCGAGTCCAATCGCGCGATCGCGCCCGCGGCCTTTTGCGCGGAAGGCGCCTGGCCGAATCGGTCGACGATCTGGCCGTACCACTTTTTGGCATTGTCCTCTTCGCCGGCAAATTCCTCGGCAATGCCGAGCTGCAGCATGGCTTCTGCGGCATCGGAGCTGTTCGGGAAATCGGAAACGTATTGTTGAAGATTCTCGAGCCATTTCTTTTGCACCTTGGCGAAGTCGACGCCTTCGTCCTGCAACTTCTGGTTGTATTCGGCGGTCAAATAGCGGAATTTGACATAGGCTGCCAGGTCCGCCCCGCCCTCTTGAGAGGCCAGTTTCTCGCCCAGATTCTTCAGTCGCTCCAGACCCTCGGGGTAGGAGCCGGTTTGCACCGAAGCACTGAGCGTCTCGGCGAGACTGCGAAGCCACTGGGTCTGATCTTCGGCGGTGGTCGCCCGCTCGGCGATTTGCTCCAGCAGATCGCAGCGTTCCGCCACGTTCGCCGCTTGTTCGCCTTTCGCTGCGGCCTGATCAAGCTTTTCCAGCCGGGCCAGCAGTTCCTGAGTCTTTTGATCGGGACCGCCGGGGACGCCTTCGCCGGCGCCGGGCCGATTTTCTCGGTTGATCAGGAAAAACAGCCCTGTTGCAGCCAATTCGACCTGATTCTCATCCAGCGGCAGCGGTGCGTCGACCAGTCGCCAACTTTGTCCGACCTGAATCAAGGTGCCGATCTGGACCTGGGCCGGTTTGCCGTCGGTTTCGACCATTGAAATGACGTTCTCGTAGACGAGCAAGTCGTCTTTGCCGCCGTCGGAACCGGCCGGCACCAATCCCGGCTTCGTGCCGCCCATCTGCATCCAATTCGTCTTGGCCGAAACGGCTTTCTGCTTGGCGGCCGCAGCCCGGAAATTCTCCGGGGCTGCTTCAAGTTTTGCTCGCAGGGCCTGGCCGCGCGTGCCCCCCACCGCCAGGCGTTTCAGCTCATCGGCCGACAGCAACAGCCGCTTGAAACGGTTGACGTCGCGATGGGCCAACGCTTCAACCGCTTCCGCGCAGGCCTCTTCGGCCGAAATCATCTTCCACGAGTCGACTTTGCCGTCTTCGTCTTCATCGATGCCCCAGCGGCTGCCCGCCGTATTCAACCAGCGATATTGGTCGGCTTTTCCGTTGAAATTCGAGTCGATATCGCGATAGACCTCGAGTCCCGCGCCGTAATAGCACCACTGGTCGACCACGTTGTCGTTGTTGGTGTCGGAGAATTGCCGCAACATTTCGCCGCCCGGGCCGCGAACCACCCAGCCAGTTCGGCCGTCAATCGATTCGGCCTTGATCGTACATTTGGCGATTTCCGCCTCGCTGGGCAGATCGTAGTCGATGGCCGCCTGCACGGGAGCAAGCTTCAGAGCTGCTTCCACAGAGGGGGCGGCTGCCTCTGAAGTGCGACCCGATGCGATCGCGATCGCCAGAGCCAACGAGCCACCGTAGCGAATGCCGCGAGCGACGAGTACCATCGAGCGATTCCTTTCGTTGCTTAAGCTGTGCTGGATCCTGATTTGGCGTTCGTTGTTTTCGGCGACCGCGGCCTGGTAACATAAGCCGATTATGCCGGTTTTTTGGCCAAGGCGATTTCGAGTTCTCTTCAACCCCGGCCTCCTTTACGCCGAAACAGGAGAGATGTTCGTTTGACAGCCGGCGGCTGAATCTTAAAATGCCTAATTCACGCTGTTGGGCGCATAGCTCAGTTGGTTAGAGCGCGGCCCTGATAAGGCCGAGGTCCCAAGTTCGAGTCTTGGTGCGCCCACTGGATGTTGCCGTATTTCGATTCGGGGACGTAGCTCAATTGGGAGAGCACCGGCTTTGCAAGCCGGGGGTTGGCGGTTCGATCCCGCTCGTCTCCATTGGGCTTGAGATTTGGCGGGCTTGAGCTTCGGGTATAACGAAACGCTCGAGAGCCGGCTCGAACAGTCGCCAGCAGAGCTCAGAGAGAAGGCACTGAGGAAAACCGGGTTCTGAAGAAAGTCGACAACTTTTTCGAAACCCCCCTTTACCAGCCAAACGACCTTCGATATATTCGCTCTTTCCCACTGGGGTTGGCCCTAGTCAAAGAACGCGAATTCGGAGGCGACGGGTGGGTGGAAGTCAGGCAAGTTGAGGGCGCGTTCAGTCGGGTGTGCGGTAGTGCCGCTTGCTCGAAAGTGAATTCGGCCTCTGCCTGCTTGGCAGGCTGGTTGGGTGACTTTGGTTGCTCTACTGGTTTGGTCTTTGACAATTTGGTTGTGGTAAGAGTGGCATCTTGATGAAGCAGCCGGTCTGAGTTCGCGAGACGTTTGAGGCCTTTTGGTTTCAGGCGAATCGGGAATGAAGGCGGCTGGTTCTCACGGCACTTAGTACACGGTCGCCTGGCGGCAACTGCAAGCAGTTTGTCGTCGGGCTAACCGAGGATCAAAAAAACGTTACTCGATCAATGGCTTGGCAAGCATGTTGTTGCCGAGGGTTGGTCGTAGTGGCGGCCGCGTTTTGTCGAAGGCGATTTCTTTGGAAAGAGCTTTGGATAAATGTGGTCAAGCTACTAAGAGCGCATGGGGGATGTCTTGGCGTCAGAAGGCTTTGAAGGGCGTGGAAGACTGCGAAAAGCTCGGGGGAGTTGTCAAACGAACGTTGATCCCGAGATTCCCGAACTAATGCATGCTGAATTCATAGGCATGCATCGCCAACGCGGCGAACTGAAACATCTCAGTAACCGCAGGAAGAGAAAGAAAACTCGATTTCCTCAGTAGCGGCGAGCGAACGGGAAACAGCCCAAACCGCGGAGGTTTTCCTCTGCGGGGTTGTAGGGCTCCTCACATGAGAGTTACAAAGTGGTCTGCTAGCAGAATCTTTTGGAAAGTTGAACCACAGAGGGTGACAGTCCCGTAAGCGAAAGCGGAACCACCTCTCGAGGAGTACCTGAGTAGGTCGAGCCACGTGGAATCTCGACTGAATCTACGGGGACCATCCCGTAAGGCTAAATACTCTCTGACGACCGATAGCAAACTCAGTAGGGCGACTGAAAGATGAGAAGAACCCCGGCTAGGGGAGGTACTGAACCTGAAACCATGCGCTTACAAGCGGTCGGAGCACTATGATTCTTCGAATCACGTGTGACGGCGTGCCTTTTGCATAATGATCCGGCGAGTTACCGTCAGCGGCTCGGTTAAGATCTTAAGGATCGAAGCCCCAGGGAAACCGAGTCTGAATAGGGCGCAATTGGTCGCTGGTGGTAGACGCGAAACTGCGTGAACTACCCATGAGCAGGTTGAACCGCGGGTTATACCGCGTGGAGGACCGAACCCACTTGGGTTGAAAACCGA
>DATKRK010000208.1:0-63920 GCA_035532215.1 Pirellulales bacterium
ACCAACGGTCGCATCGACACGCACTTCGAAATCAGCGCCGGTTGGCTGGAGCCGTGGCGGACCGACACGGTCACTTTCTACGACAAACTGGAGTCGACGCTGCAATCGATGCGGCGCAAGGCTGAAGTTCACGTAACCGCCGTTCAAGGCGGCTTCATGGTCGAGGTCAACGTGTTCAAGGAATTGGAAGACGTCCAGACGCCGATGTTTGCGCCGGCGTCGGCGGGCACGTTGCGCTACGATACGTCGCAGCGCCATACGGAAAACACGATTACGGCCCAACCATTCGTCTCGGGCTGGATTCCGCAGGGCCGCGATGCGGCAGCCGAACAGTACCTCATCAACCAGTTGATGAGCCGCTTGGGGATATTGCCGCCGATGTGGCAGCGCATCCCTGCTTTCTATCGGCCGCCGGCGCCGCCGGAGATATCCGGTCCGTAAATCCTACTTTTTCCGATCTGTCAGCCGAAATCGCCGCGGGCGGGCGAGAGAAAGCGGCAGGGATGCCGCTTCTACTTGGGGGCGTGAACTACGTGGCCGCGGTGAGGGCGCTTGTCGGCGGCGCCTTGCTGACCGCCGGCTCGCTCTGCGGCAGCTTGATCGTAAAGGCGGTGCCTTTGCCCACCGTACTGTCGACGCGAATCCGGCCCTGGTGGGCTTCGATGATGTCGCGGCAGGCCGAAAGGCCCAAGCCGGCGCCGCCCTTGCCGCTGCCGTCGGGGCCTTTCTTCGTGGTGAAAAACGGATCGAAAATGCGCCGCAACGTCTCCGGCGACATGCCGCAACCGTTGTCGCGGACGGTCAACTCGACCATTGCGGGAGCAGCGTCATGCGTCAACCGCACGAGGACTCGGCCCCCCTCGGGCATCGCCTGCCGGGCGTTCACTAACAGGTTCAAGAGCACTTGCTGAATCTGGTTCGGGTTGGCCCGGGCCAGCGGGACGGTTTCGATTTGCCGATCGACCGCGATCCGATATTTGTTTAGCTCGCGTTCCAGCAGCAAGAGCGTATCGTCGATTAGCTTGACCATGTCGGTCGGCTCGAACGAGCCTGAACGGTTGCGCGCAAAGCCGAGCACCGTGTTGGTGATCTTGGCGGCGCGGTTGCCCGCGGCGAAGATCTTTTCGAAGGCCTTCTGCCGCGTTGCCGCGTCTTTGTGCCGCATGCCCAGCTTGGCGTAGTTGATGATGGTCATCAGCACGTTGTTGAATTCGTGGGTCGTCGTGCTGACCAATTCGCCGAGCGCGGTCAATCGCTGTGCGTGCGCAAGTTGTTCTTTGAGCATGGCGACTTGCTGCTCCAAGCTCTGGCCGCCTGCTCCCTCTCCGTTCGTCATACGCCTCATTCCCCCCGCCCACTCTTCGTCGTCGCGTGCCAAGACTATCATTGGCATCGTCGCATTCGGCTGGGCAACTGAAACTCAAGCCGTTATAATCCTCGCCGACGTAAGTCCTAATTGCCATGGAACTTGGCGAATTGGAGAAGCTGGGATGCACACGGCGGACTTGCTGGATCACGCGCTGCGGGCGGCTGAGCGTCTGGGTTATGAAATCCGACAAGAATGGTTAGGCGGCAGCGGCGGCGGCGACTGCGAAATCAAAGGCCAGAAGTGGCTTTTCGTCGACCTTTCGCTGAGCTTACCCGACCAACTGCACCTCGTCGTCGAGGCGTTGCGCCGCGAGCCCGCGGCGGCGAACTTGGAGCTTTCCCCGCCGTTGCGGCAACTCGTGCTAGGGAAAAAAGCCGCTTGAGTGCTTTGGAAGTGCTTGACTATAGGTGGACCATACTCTTATCCGTGTTCGATCCGTGTTTCATCCGTGGCTAAGCTGGGTCGTTTCCCCAATAGAGCCCGGCCGTCTCGATATATTTCTCCACGGCTCGCGGCGTCTGATAGCGAATGCTCAAGCCGGCGGCGACGCGGCGGCGAATCTCGCGGCTGCTCAAGTCGATCTGCGGCATCGAAACCTGGTGGCGGCGGATTACGTCAAGCCGCTCGGGCGAAACGAGAGGCGTCAATGTTTCAAGATCAGGCTCGGCAACTCCCGCACGACGAGCCGCGACCGGAATCGCCAGCTCGCAGATTCTTGCCGGCTCGCGCCAACCGGGCAGATCGATCAGAGAATCGGCGCCGAGCAGGAAAAATAGTTCGCGATCCGGCGCTTCGGCCCGCAATTGGGCCAGCGTATCGACCGTATAGCTGACGCCGCCGCGGTCCGCTTCCAGCCGGGACACGGTAAAAGCCTCGTTGCCGCCGATCGCCAGTTCGAGCATCTCGATACGTTGCTCGGCCGAGGTCACGGCATAATGTTGTTTGTGCGGCGGCGTGGCGGCGGGCAAAAACCAGACCTGGTCCAAGCCGCAAGCCTCTCGGCACAACTCGGCTAGCAGCAAATGCCCGTAATGCACCGGATCGAAGGCGCCGCCAAAAACTCCTAGCCGCATCTGCCGATCACCTGCCATTTCAGGGGTCTCATTTTTTCGCCAGTATCTATTGCTCGCCTCTACCTGAACAGCCCCTCCCAATTACGCGGCAAGCGCAATTCTGCTAGATCTGAAGGGAACCTCGCTCGCCCGAAGGCATTCCCGTGACGCACGACCGACAACAGCAACTCTTCGATCCCGAGCCGGCGCCCTGGGAACTCGACGACGCCCGACAGCACTGGGTGGCCACGATCGTCGTGCCCGGCGGCCCGCCACAAGAGCTGGATTACCTGGTTCCCGAAAGGTTGCGGCCGCAGTTGGACGTCGGCCGGCGGGTGAACGCGCCCTTGGGGCGCGGAGATCGCCCGGTGGTCGGCTACTGCACCAGCTTGGAATATCGCACGCTCGGCTCGCGGCGGCTCAAGGAGTTGGTCGATGTGCTCGACGAGGACACGCTCGTCAGCCCGGCCATGCTGCGTCTCACGCAATGGATCGCGGAACGCTATCTCTGCCCGCTCGGGCAGGTGCTCGAAACGGTCGTGCCCGCGGGCGTGCGCGACCGCGCCGGCACGCGGCTCACCACGCTACTCTCGGTCGAACCGAAGGTTGCCGCCCGGCTGAGCGAGCTGGAACTGCCGAAGAAACAACTGCACGTGCTGCGTTACCTGGCGGCCAGCCCTGAACCGCTGACGCCCGCCCAACTGGCCAGCGGCGCCGGCTGCACGCTCAGCCCGATCAATCTGCTGCGCCGCAAAGGCTTGATCGCCTCGCAAACGCGCCGCCTTCCGCGCGGCGGGCACGAAGTCGCCCCCGTGGAGCGCGACGACGATCACGAACTGAACGCCGACCAGCAAGCGGCGCTCGATTGCATCCTGACGGCGATGCGGTCGCGGCGGCACGAAACCGTGCTGCTGCACGGCGTGACGGGCAGCGGCAAGACCGAAGTCTACATTCGTGCGATTCAGGAAGTCGTGGCTTACGGCCGGCAGGCGATCGTGCTGGTGCCGGAAATCAGCCTCACGCCGCAAGCCCAAGAGCGGTTTCGGGCCCGTTTCGGCCAGGTGGCCGTGCTGCACAGTCATCTGACCGACGCCGAACGGCATTGGCAATGGCAGCGGATCGTGCGGGGCGAAGTCTCGGTGGTGGTCGGCGCCCGCAGCGCCGTGTTCGCCCCGACGCCGCACCTGGGGCTGATCGTGCTCGACGAGGAGCACGAAGCGAGCTTCAAGCAAGACACCGCCCCGCGCTACCACGCGCGCGACGTGGCGCTGCGCCGCGCGGCGACCGAAAACGTGCCCTTGGTGCTCGGTTCGGCCACGCCTTCGCTGGAAAGCTGGCACAAGGCGCAGACGGGCGAGTACCGCCTGCTCGCCATGCCGCGGCGCGTGTTCGATCGGCCGATGCCGTCGGTCGTGACGGTCGACCTGCGAAACGAAAGCCGCGCACAGTTCTCTTCCGGCGCCATCAGCCGGCCGCTGGCGGCGGCGATGAAAGAGGCGCTCGAAGCCGAAGGGCAGGTGATTCTGCTCCTCAATCGCCGCGGCTTTTCCACGCACATTCAGTGCCCGGCCTGCGGCGAAGCGCTGCGCTGCCCGAATTGCGATATCGCGCTAACGCACCACCGCGACTCGCACATCGCGCTGTGCCATTACTGCGATTATGAAATCCCGGCGCCGGGCAAGTGTCCGGCCTGCCAGTTCGCGGGCATTCGCTACGGCGGCCTGGGTACGCAGCGGCTGGAGAGCGAAGTTCGCGCGCGGTTCCCCGAGTATCCGATGCTGCGGATGGATGCCGATACGATGCGCGGCCCGGGCAGCCACGAGCGGGCGCTGACGGCCTTTCGCAAGGGCGACGTGCGGATTCTGCTCGGCACGCAGATGATCGCCAAGGGACTCGATTTTCCCGACGTTACGCTGGTCGGCGTAATCAGTGCCGACATCGCCTTGCACCTGCCCGATTTCCGCGCTGCCGAGCGCACGTTTCACCTGCTGGTGCAGGTGGCCGGCCGCACGGGCCGCGGGCCGAAAGGGGGCCGCGTGTTGGTGCAGACCTTGAACCCCGACCATGCCGCCATCAAGGCCGCCGTGCGGCACGATTACCAAACCTTCGCCGCCCAGGAACTGCCTAACCGCGAGATGCTGGCTTATCCGCCGTTCGCCTCGATGCTGCGGCTGGTGATCCGCGGCGAAAAAGAACCGACGGTTCAGGCCTTCGCCGCCGAACTGGGCGAGCAGCTTTCGGCGGCGCTCGTTCGCCACGAAGCCGAAGCCCGCGTGCTCGGCCCCGCCCCCGCGCCGCTCGCCAAGCTCCGCGGCCGCTATCGCTTTCAGCTTCAGGTTCAAAGCCGCCACGCCGAGCGGCTGCGCGCCGCCGCCGCCGAGGTCGCCGCCGCCATCAAAACGCCCGCCGACGTGCAGTGGATCGTCGACGTCGATCCGCTGGACATGCTTTGATGAAGTCGCCAGGAGAGCAGGGTTGGCGCCCGGCTCCATGAGTGCCTTGTCAAACCTGAATAACAGGGTGGCTGGCGGCTGAGCCTAGGCGAAGCCCCAGGCGCCCAACGATCTCCGCCCCGCGTTCTGCCTAACTGCCCTTGCCCCGCGCGGCGCGTATCGCTAACATCCCGCCGCTAACTTCGGGGAGGTTCTGCGCGGGGGCCGGCTGCGGAACGCCTCGCAAGTCGGCGCATGTCGAGGCCGTCGTATTGTCGGCCATTTCCGCTTCGAATCTTTAAGCCTTGAAAGGGTCGCCATGCGATTCGTCGCAGGCGCGGCTGGATGCGCGATCGCTTTGCTCGCTATGACGGGCTGCGCGCAGAATCCCTACGTCCTGCAAGGCAAATTGGAGAACTTGCAGCAGCAACACCTGGCGCTGAACCAGAAATATCAGGAGCTGCAAGCTCGCGCCAACACGCTCGATCAGGACAACCAAGAACAGCAAGCCCTGGTGGCGCAGGTCCAGCAGCAGCGCAAAGTGCTCGAAGACCAGTTGGCCGCCGTCCGCGAGCAACTCGGCGGGGCGACCGCGCAACTGGCGAAGCTGCGCGACGACCGGTTGGAGACGGAGAAGAAGGTCGACACGCTGACCGCTTCGATCAAGCGCAAAGCCGGCGCCACGATCACCGCCAATAACAGCCTCAAAGCTGAGCTTCCGGCGATCGATATTCCGGGCGTCGAAGTGCGGCATGACGGCGACGTGGTCCGCATCGAGCTGCCGGGCGCCCGGCTGTTCGAATCGGGCGGCGCCCGGCTGCTCTCGTCCGCCTCGTCGGTCATCGATGCGGTCGCGAACGAAGTGGCGCGCGTCTATCCCAACCAGTTGATCGGCATCGAAGGCCACACCGACAGCGATCCGATCAACAACCAGATGTGGCGCGACAACCATCATCTCTCGCTGGGCCGCGCGATGGCCGTCTACGATTACCTGGCCACGCGCAGCCATTTGAAGCCGCAGCAATTGTTCGTCGTCGGCCACGGCTCGAACCATCCGGTGGTCTCCAACGGCACCGCCTCCGGCAAAGAGCGCAACCGCCGCGTCGAATTGGTGGTCTACCCCGAGAAAGCCGCGACGCGGTAGCGGCAGTAGGGCAGACTTCCAATGCCCGTCTGCCGGCTTAATTCAGCCGGCCAGAGGTTGCCACGGATGAAACACGGATCGAACACGGATTAGAAAGATAAAATCCGTTTGTTTGCACCCACTGCGTACGGGGGGCGGTAGAGTTTCAAGGCGTTCTTATCCGTGTTCGATCCGTGTTCAATCCGTGGCTAGAGTCGCTCCACGCGGAGACGAGTTGCTATGGCGACGGCGCCTTCAGTTCGAAGTATCGCTTCAATTCTTCGGGCAAGTAACCGCGGCCTTGGCACTTCTGGTCTTTGAGCGACCAGGCGCCGTCTTGATACGCGTAGATGAAGACGAAGCTGCGCTTGCCATCGTCGCCCGAGTCTCGCGCCAGCTTGATCCTGCCTCGGCCGCCCCCTTTGACGCGATCTCGCTTTTCGAGCAGCCAACCGGCGACGTCGTCTCCTTTGATGACCCGGTCGACGCCGCTGACGACGACCTCCGCGGTGGGCGGCGCCGGCGAAATCTCTTTCGCAACGCGCACGCGCGGAGGTTCCAATTGGAATTCGGCGGTCAAGCGATTGTCGGACGCCGCCCGGGCGAACGCCGCTTGGGCGAAGGCCCGCAGCGAATCGGCCGGGTCCGCAACGCTTTTGCCGCAACCTGATGCAAGCAGACACGCCGAAACTGCCAGTGTGGACAGAGGGCATCGCTGGATCATGGGACTTCTCGCTTTCGGGGATTGGTCTTGCGCGCTGCGCCCGCGAACCACGACGCTCTTATGGCCGCGGGCGCCCGCCACAAACTTACTTCACAGACCCCGCCCGCGCAGCCCAAAAAAACGGCAAAACGTGGCGCTTTTTGTTGCTGCGTCGCTAGAATGGCGGCATGGCGCGAAAACGCATGAATCGCCGGTCGATCCCCTCGAACACCGCCCCACGAAGAGGAATCGCCTTCATGAATCGAACATTGTCGGACCGCAGTGTGGCAAGCCTCCTTCTGTTGTTGGCGGTCATTGGTTTTTGCCAAGGACCGGCGACGGGCGATGAGCCAACCGAGTCGGCGGCGACCGACGGCGAAGAGCAGTATCGGCAAGCAGCCGAGCACATGCGCCGGTTCGGGATGCGGCGAGCGGACGACGGCACGCCGATCAAACTGATCGATCGGCCGCTGTTGTCGTTCGGCGATTCCGCCCGCGCCTACAATCGCGGCACGCTCTGGGGTTGGGGCAAGGCGGGCAGGCCAGCCGCATTTATGGAACTCTTTCGGGCCGGCGACGAGGCGGATGAGTGGCATCATGCGGTAACGCTCTGTTCGTCGGAACGAGTGATCTTGAAAGCCTCGAAGGCCGACATTTGGACGCCGTCCCAGGCGCCCCCTGAGATGAAGCAAATCCCCGACGCGCCGGCGCCGTCGGAGACCCCGGCAAGGCGATTGCGGCAGATGAAAGAACTGGCGCGGCGGTTCACGGCCCACGAGATTTGGGGCTCACGCATTGAGCTGCGTTTGCTGGTGCAGCCGGTACACCGTTACGACGATCGGCCGTCCAAGATCGTCGATGGGGCCGTATTCGTCGTCGCCCACGACACCAACCCCGAGGCGGTGCTGCTGCTGGATGCGCTAGGCGCCTCGCCAGCGGAAGCCCGTTGGCACTATAGCCTCATGCGTTCGGGACACGCGGAAATTCACGTCGAATTCGATGAAAAAGAAGTCTGGACTTGTCCTCTCGCCCGCGTAGACGCCATCGGCCCGACCGCCGCCTATTCGTCATTCCGATTGCCAGTCGAGGCGGCTACGAAATCGAAGTGAAACGGCGGATCGCGAAAAACGCCGGCTCAAATCACCCGATTCGTCGGCGCGGCGCCGCGATTTTTTTCTACGAGACTGATTTCGTCTCATCGTCTTTCATCCATCGTCTCACGGGATGACTGCCGGCTTCGAGAATCCGGCGGATTACCAGCCGCTGGTAGAGACGTAAGGGGCGACTTAGAATCAAGAGTCGAACCCTCTCGACCGGCCGCGTGTCGCTTCGATGGTCAATTGGGCGGCCGTACTCTTCCATTGCCTTGGACCCCCTCGTATCCAGATGATCGCCATTATCGACTACGGCATGGGCAACCTGCGCAGCGTGCAAAAGGGGTTCGAGAAGGTCGGTCATCAGGCCACGATCACCAACGACCCGGCCGCGATCCGCGACGCCGCGAAAGTGATTTTGCCCGGCGTCGGCGCGTTTCCCGATGCGATGCAGGAGCTACGCCGCCGCGAGTTGATCGAGCCGATTCGCGCGGCAATCGAGTGCGGCAAGCCGTTTTTGGGCATTTGCCTCGGGCTGCAATTGCTGTTCGACGTTGGCTGGGAGGGTGGCCGGCACGAAGGACTGGGCATTCTGCCGGGCGAGGTGGTGCGGTTCGACGTGCCGCCGGAATACAAAGTGCCGCACATGGGCTGGAACCAGTTGGCCATCCGCCGCCGCGCCCCCCTGCTCGAAGGGCTTGCCGACGGGGCTTACGTCTACTTCGTCCATTCCTATTATGTCGTGCCCCGCGACCGCGAGGTGATTGCGACCGAAACCAGCTATCCGCAGCCGTTCACTTCCATGATCTGGCGCGACAATTTGTTCGCCACGCAGTTTCACCCGGAAAAGAGCCAAGCCGACGGGCTGCGGATGCTGAAAAACTTCGCCGAGCTTCCGGTTAGCCGGGAATAATCGGGACGGGGCGACGCGAATTCATATCTGTCACACGCTGGGAGTCGCGACGTGACCGGAGGAGTGGCAAGCCTTGGCGCTCTCGCTGGCGGAATTCAACCACCTGGTATCGCAATACGCCGTGGCGTTATATCGCCTGGCGTATCGCTTGGTGGGCGATCCGCACGAGGCCGAGGACGTGGTGCAAGACGTGTTTCGCTCGGCCTGGAAGAGCCGCCGCCGCTATGAATCGTCGCGCGGCGCCCGGGCCTGGCTGACGACGATTTTGCGGCGCCGGGTGGCCGACCGCTGGCGAAAACGCCCGCTGCCGAGCACGCTCGTCGAGGCGGAAACGCTCGAAATCGGCGTCGAACCGCCGCATCCGACCGAACAGCAGTACAGCGACGAAATGCAACAAGCGCTCGATCGACTGCCGGCCGAACTGCGAGAGACCTTGCTGTTGGTGGTGGTGGGCGAGTTGACGCACCAGGAGGCTGCCGACGTGCTCGGCGTCCCGCTGGGCACGGTGTTGTCGCGCGTCAGCCGGGCTCGGCAACGGCTGCGCGAGAACTGGCTCGCCTTGCAAAAGCGCGATTTGTAGCGCGGGAGAACGCCGTTCAATGTCCCCCCTGTGGCCCGAACGCGATGATTGGCCTGACGGCGCAAGCTGGCTCGACGCCGAATTGCGAGGCGCGACTCCGCCGTCCGATCTCGTCGCCCGGCTGCAAGCGATTCCCATCGAAAACGACGCCGATCTCGACCGCTTGCTGCGCGACGTGCCGACGCCCGCCGGCTTCGTAGGCCGGTTGTGCCAGTTCGGCGCCAGCCTCTCCGACGATCGCAAGCGCCGCGCCCGGGTCGAGCGGAAGGCCGTAGCGGTCACGCTCGCCGCGGTGAGTTGGTGCTCTTATGCGGCGGCGTTGATTTTGTGCTGGGCCGCCGATTATCAGCTTGCTCCTGGCAGGGGCGAGGGGTGGCTGCACAGTTCCAGTTTGGTCGAAAGCGGGGCCAGTTTGGTCGAAAGCGAGTTGGCCGCCGACGAGATCGCGACGATCCTCGACGGCGCTTTGCCGGTCGAGTCGCACGCGACGTCGGAAAACGCCGCGGCGAACCGCCTGGCGGCTGTGTGGCGCGAGTCGAGCGGCCTCAAGCAGCCGGGCCCCGAGCAACTGCTTGCGTTTTATTGGCCGAGCCAGTTTTCGCCCCGCTTCGATTTCTCGGTGCTGCTCGATTCGCCTGTCGTCGAGACGCAACCCGTCTTGGCGGCTGCCATTCCCCAGGGCGCTGGTTTCAATCGCGATTTTTTGTCGCGCACGGGCGTTTTCCCCCGCATCGATCCGCGGAACCAGCCCTGGAGCCGGCCGCCGCTGTCGGCCGCGAGGGATTGCCTGCCCTTTGTTCGCGAGTGCCTCGACGCCGGGCGTCTGCCGCCGCCGGCCGAGATTCGCCCCGAGGAGTTTTTGGCCGCGATCGACTACGGTTTCGATCGGCCTAAAACCGGCGCGTTGTCGTTGGCGGCGTTGGGCGGGCGGGCTACGTGGCCGTCCCCGCAGGGTTCCGCGACCAAGGATCGATCGCTGCGGTTGCTGCAATTGGCCGTTCAAGCAAAAGACGCCGCGAAGCCGAGCAACGGCTCGATCGCGGAGGTTGTCGCCGAAAATGTCCGGCTGAGCGTCCGCTTCAATCCGCAAGCGGTCAAGAGCTATCGCCTTTGCGGCCATGAACCCACACGTCTGGAGGGGCCGCACTTCGTGCCGGCTTGCGATCTATCGGCCGGCCAGGCGGCAACGGTGGTTTACGAACTCGAACTTTACGGCGCCGCCGACGCGGAAATTGCAACCGTCGCGCTTGAGTGGCGCGATGCGGCAAGCGACGCCCCGCAAGTTCGAACTCGATCGGTGCGCTCGCACGAGATCGCAGCGCCGCTGGGCAAAGCGGATGAAAGCGTGCAGTTGGCCGCGCTGGCGGTCGCCGCCGCCGAAATCCTTAGGCGGTCTCCGTTCGCCGAGCCGATATCGCCTGCGGAAATGCTGGCCCTGGCTCGCGCCGCACGGGCCGGCGCCGAGCGGCCGCAAGAATTCAAGCCGTGGATTGAACTCTTCGAGCGGATCGTGGCGGTCGAAAGCCGCAGCGAGCGGGCGCCCATTGAACGAGAGGGGCAAGCGCGATGAACGGTCGTTACTGGTTGCGGCCCGAAACCGATCGACTCCCGGCCGGCGCCGGCGGTAGCGATCGTGCCGAATCGAGCGGCGCGGGCCGGCAGTTTACGCTCACAAGCGCATCGAATTCCTTGCTTCGAGTTGGCGGACTTTATAAGCTGGAATCGATGGTCTGGTTCTGCGACCATCATCTCGACAAGCGGTCCCGGAACCCGCCTTGTTTCTCTGGCGCCTTCGTGCGAAAAACGCCAGTCGTAAAAGGATGACACGAATGAGATCAGTTTTCACTCGCGGCTGCCTGCAAGCGGCCGTACTGTGCTGCGCGTTGGTTGCGGGCCTGCTCGGCTCGGGCCGTTCGGCCTTGGCGGAAGAAGCCTACGAGAAATTCATCGGCGGCTTGAAGGACCAAGGACTGTACGACATCGCGCTGGAATACGTGCGGTCGATGAAAGACAGCCCCTTGATTACCCAGGAGCAGCGCGAGGAGATTCCCTTGAAGGAAGGGGAACTGCTCGTCGACAGCGCCCAGGCCGAGCGCGATACGGCGACCAAGTTCAAGCAATTGGACCAGGCGCGCGAACGCTTCGAAAGCTTCATCAAAGCGAACTCTTCGCACCCCAAAGCCGCCGACGCCGAGTTGCAACTGGGCGCCGTGCTGGTCGTTCGCGGCAACTCGCTGGTCGAACAGGCAAACCGCCCCGCGAACGCGGCCAAAAAGGATCAACTGCTCAGCGACGCTCGCGAGCTGATGTCGCAAGGCCAAAAGGTGTTCAACGCCGCCGAAGAAAAATTCATCGCCGAGGAGAAGAGCTACGACCGCTTCATCGACCAGAAGAAGGATCCCAAGAAGTTCGAGGCTCGGCGGATCGCCCGCGCCCGGGTGCTGGAAGCGAGCTTGCGTTCGGGCGACGTGATCTTTTCGCTGGCCAAGACGTATCCCCAAGGTTCGGAAGACGCCCGCAAGCTGCTGCAAAAGGCGGCGGACAAGTTCGCCGAAGTCTATAGCAAGCACCGCCAGGTGCTGGCCGGCCTGCTGGCGCGGATCAAAGAGGGCGAGTGTTACCAGAACATGGGCGAGACGAAGCGGGCCTTGGGCTTGTACGAGACGATTCTCGGGCAGCCCGACGACGACGCGCTGCGCAAGATGAAGTCCGCCGCCATGCACCTGGCCATGCAATGCATGGTGACCGACGCCGAGAAGAAATACGACATCGCCATCGCCAAGGGGCAAGAGTGGCTCGGCAAGGCCCGCCCTGACGAGGAACGCTCGCCCGACGGCCTGGGCATCCGCTATCACCTGGCGCTGGCCGACAAGAAACTGGCCGATTCATTGGAAAAGCCCGATGAGAAGGGGCGCAAGAGCGCCCTCGTGGCCGACGCGCGCAAGCAAGCCAGCTACGTGCGGAAGATGCCCGGCGCGTACAAGGTCGATGCCGACAAGCTGTACGCCAGTCTCGGCGCCGGCGACGACTCGGCCCAGAAAGAGCCGACCAACTTCGTCGAAGCCCGCGATCGGGGCCGAGAGATGTTGGAGCGATGGCAAGAAAGAGAGCAGGCGATCAAGAACGCTCCGGTGATGAAGGACCAGGCCAACGTTCCCAAGTACCAGCAAGAGTCGGCCGAATTCCGGGCCAAGGCGCTGGAGTACTTCCACCGGGCGATGGAGCTGCGCGACGACGAAACGTCGATCGACGACGTCAACATCGTGCGCTATTATCTGTGCTTCCTGGCCTACAACTCGGGGCAATTCTACGACGCCGCCGTGATGGGCGAGTTCCTGGCCAAGAACTATCCGCAAAGCTCCGGCGGCCGGCAGTGCGCCAAGATCGCCTTGAGCGCCTACCAGCAAGGGTATCTCGACAAGCGCGCCATTCAGCCCGAGTTCGACAAGCAGAAGATGGTCGAAATCGCCGAGTACATCACCCTGCGCTGGGCCGGCCAGGAAGAAGCCGACGAAGCCTGGACGACGCTGATGGAAATCGCCATCTACGACAACGAAACCGACAAGGCCATCGAATACCTCGACAAGATCGCCCCCGATTCGCCGCGTCGCGGCAATGCCGAGCTCAAAGCCGGCCAGGCGTTGTGGGCCGCCTACCTGACGGCCGGTCGCGCCGCCGCGGCCCAGCGCCGGCCGCAAGCCGAACTCGACGCGATGGTGGCCAAGGCCAAGGCGACGCTCGAAGACGGCATCAAGCGGATGCGCGTCGGCGTCGACAACGGCGCGGCAGTCGTTTCGCCCACGCTCGCCGCCGCGACCCTCTCGCTGGGGCAAATTCTCGTCGATTCGGGCCAGGCCGAAAAGGCGATCGAACTGCTCAACGATCCGAAGATCGGACCGCTGACGCTGGTGGCGGCCAAGGATCCGGCCGTTGCGCAAGGCAAATTTGGCATCGAGGCCTACAAGCTGGCGCTGCGGGCCTACGTCGCCACGCAGGCGCTCGACAAGGCCGAACAGGCGATGAACGATCTGGAGAAGCTGGCCGCCGCCCAAGGGGGCGACGACGTGGCCGGCACGCTCACGCGGATATACGTCGGCCTGGGGCGCGAGTTGCAGGCGCAAGTGACCCGGCTGCGCCAGGAGAACAAGGACGAGGAACTGGCCAAGGTCTCCAAGGGCTTCGAGCTGTTCCTGGAACGAATTCTGGAGCGGAAAACGGGCAACGACTTCCGTTCACTGAACTGGGTCGCCGACACGTTCTACAATTTGGGCAGCGGCTACGATGCCGGCGGGGCCAAGCAGCTCTCGCCCGAAGCCAAAGCCTATTACGAAAAGTCGCTTAAGGCCGA
The DNA here is from genome assembly GCA_035532215.1 of Pirellulales bacterium. Lineage (GTDB taxonomy): Bacteria > Planctomycetota > Planctomycetia > Pirellulales > JAICIG01 > JAICIG01. The sequence continues at coordinate 13,615 of DATKRK010000208.1, forward strand.
TCAGCAGATTTTGGCCGAGGCCAAGAACAACAAGGGCTTCTTGGAAGAGCCGAATTTGGAGTTCGGCGTCAAATTGCGGATGGCCCGCTCCGAGCGCCGCTTGGGGCAATACAACGACAGCATCAAGCAGTTGACGGAAATCCTCAAGCAGAAGCCGACGCTGGTGGAAGTGCAGCGCGAGGCGGCGGAGACGCTGCAAGACTGGTCGACGATCAAACCAACCTATTACAAGCTGGCGATTCTCGGCGCCGTCAAGCAAAAGGGCGCCGGCGGCCGTCAGGAGAACCTGATCTGGGGTTGGGCCACCCTGGCGGTGAGAGTGCAGTCGAACAAGGAGTTCGACGCCGACTTTTACGAAGCTCGCTACAACCTGGCCAAGTGCCACATGGAACAGGCGAAGCTGGAAAAGGACCCCGCCAAGAAGAAAGCCCTGTTGCGCCAGGCGGAAAGGGACATCACCTACACGGCCAGGCTCTGGCCCGAGATGGGCGGCCCCGAGGCGCGGAAAAAGGCCTCCAGCCTGTTGGAAACCATTCAGAAATTGCTAGGCGTCAAGCCGACCGGCCTGCCGGCGCCGAAGGCGATCGCGGCGCCGAAGCCCGCCGCGCCGAAGGTACAGCCCGCCGTCAGTTCGCAGCCCTCGGGTTCGCCGGCGGCCGCGAGCGGCGTGAAACCGTTCGTCAAGCCCACGGTGAGCGTCGGCTCGCAAGACGCCTCGAACAAATAGCCGGCCGCCGGAAAGCGGTCATTGCCATACAACCTAACCAAAAAACTTCAGCGAACAGATCGAAAGCGTTCAAGGAGTTGCAGATGAAGAAGCTTGTCCTCGCCGCAGCCGCGGCGTGCTGTGCGTGGGGGCCGATCGCCGCCCGGGCGGCCGATGATACGATCCGCAAAACGAACGGAGAGCAAGTCAAGGCCCCGGTGCAATCGGTGAGCAAGGACGGGGTGACCTTCGAGAAAGGCAGTAAGCAAGAGACGCTCAAGCCGTTCGAGGTCGCGGCGATCCGTTTCAGCGACGCTCCGGCCACGATGATCTCGATCATCGCCCAGGTCATCAACGGCGGCTATGAAAACGCCTTGAGATCGCTGGGCGGCATCGACCCGGGCACGTTGGAGCGCGCCGAATCGAAGCAGGAATTGCAATACCTCAAGGCCTATTGCAACGGCCGGCTGGCGTTAGGCGGCAGCGTCGACGTGAACGAGGCCGGCAAGCAATTGCGAGAATTCGTCAAGGCTTGCCCGGACAGCTACCACTACTATCCGGCCAACGAGTTGCTGGGCGATCTGGCCGCGGCGGCCGGCAAGTATGACGCCGCCGCAACCTTCTACAAGGTGCTGGCCGACTCGCCGTTCGACGAATACAAGACGCGGGCGGGCGTGGCCATCGGCCGGGCTAGGCTGGCCGAGAAGAAGTTTCCCGAGGCGCTCAAGGAATTCGAGACGGCGCTGTCCTTGGCCGAGAAAGGCAGCGGTCCGGCGGCCGACGCCGCCAAGCAATCGGCCCTGATCGGCAAAGCCGCCTGCCTGGCCGAGACGGGCAAGCCGGAAGAGGGCCTCAAGGTGATCGACGAGGTGTTGGCCAAGCTGTCGCCCGAAGAGGTCGATCTGCACGCGCAGGCGTACGTGGCTCAAGGCAACTGCTATCGCAAGATGCCCGAGCACGCCAAGCAAGCGCTGATTTCCTTCCTGCACGTCGACGTGTTGTATTTCTCGAACGCGCAGGCCCATGCCGAGGCGCTGTGGAACCTGACCGCCTTGTGGATCGAAAACGGCAAGCAAGAGCGAGCGGTGCAAGCCTCGGAACTGCTCAAGCAGCGATATCCCAACAGCCCCTGGGCCAAGCTTTGAGGCCAGCGGCTTTCAAGTGAATTCGAAGCAATCCTGACGAAACCTTTCCAATTCAAGCCGGCTGAGCGATTCAACGGCGACTTTTTCGGGAGACGATCATGCGTGTTTGGCGTGCATTGGGCGGGCTGAAGATAGGGGCCTGCGGCCTGGCCCTGTTGACGTGCGGGCTGTTTGCAGCCGTCTGGTTGAGCGCGCCCGCCGCGGTCCGCGCTCAAGACCTGGATAAGGAAGCGGACGCGGCTGCCGAACCGGCTGCCCCGGCTGCAGCCCCCGCGGCCGCTCCGGCGGCGGGCGCCCCGGCGGACGAGAGCGCACCGCCGCAAAAGAGCCAATTGCGGTTCTTCTTCGACGCCTTGGGCGTCAAATACACGGTCGTCTTTCTGGCCTTGTCGTTCACCTTCGTAGCGCTGATCGTGATGAACGTGCTCACGCTCCGCCGCTCGGCCATCGTGCCGCTGCCGCTGGTCGAAGCCTTCGAGGCCCATCTCAACGAAAAACGCTACCAGGAAGCTTACGACCTGGCCAAGAACGACGATTCGTTCCTCGGCCACGTGCTGTCGGCCGGATTGGGCAAGCTTTCGGCCGGCTACCCGCAGGCCATCGAGGCCATGCAGGAAGTGGGCGAAGAAGAGACGATGAAGCTGGAGCACCGCCTGGGCTACATCGCCTTGATCGGCACGATCAGCCCGATGGTCGGTCTGCTGGGCACGGTCGACGGTATGGTCTACGCATTCCAGGAAATTGCGAAAAGCGCGTCACAGCCCAAGCCATCGAAGCTGGCCGAAGGTATCTCGATGGCTTTGATTACGACGCTCGTCGGGCTATGGCTGGCCATTCCGGCGATCGCGCTGTTCGGCATCATGCGCAACCGCATGGCCCGGCTCACGCTGGAAGTCGGCATTCTCAGCGAAGGGCTGATGAGCCGCTTTCAGAACGTCGGCGCCAAGAAGGGTTAACGCTAGGTTCTTCGACAACGCAGGGCCCCAGCATGGCAAAACGCAAACAGTTCAACATTTCGGCCGAAGGCGACATGACGCCGATGATCGACATGACGTTTCAGTTGATCGCCTTCTTCATGGTGCTCATGAATTTCGGCGAAGCCGAGCAGGACGCGCGGATCTTGCTGCCTTCCAGCCAGTTGGCCAAGCCGCCCGACGCTCCGATGGAGTCGCCGCTGGTGCTGCAACTCACCAAGCAGGGCACGGTGCTGTTCGGGGGCGACGAAGTGCCGATTCCGGAAATGAAAAGCCCCCTGCTGCGCGAGAAGCAGGTGCTCGAACGGCAAAACAAGAAGCCTGCGGACGCCTCGGTCATCATTCGCGCCGACGGCGGCGCCCCGACGGGCGTCGTGCAGGAATTGATTCAGGTGTGCCAGGACAACGGCTTCGAAAAATTCTCGTTGCGAGTCAAGCAGGAGGCGCTGCCTTAGCGGCGGGAGTCCAACTATGAAAATCCGTAAATCCGCCGCCTCGGCAAACGACAAGGTCGAGATGCAAATGACGTCGATGATCGACGTCGTGTTCCAACTGCTGGCCTTCTTCGTGATGAGCTTCAAGATCGCCACGCAAGAAGGCGACTTCAACATCAAGATGCCCCTGGCCGCCACGCAGTCCCAGAGCGAAACGCCCCCGTTGCCGCCGATCAAGGTGCGGCTGACCGCCGCCGCCGACGGTACGCTGGGCGGCATCCGCATGGGCGAGCAGGCCCTGAGCAGCTTCACCGACTTGAACAACGCGATCATGGGCATCGTCGGCACGGCAGCCGGTCCAAGCGAGGAAGAGTCGCCCTACGAGGTCGAACTCGACGCCGACTATAAGCTGCGTTACGAAAACGTCGTGGCGGCGATCACCGCCGTCTCAGGCCACGTCGATAAGAGCGGGCACATCGTCAAGCTCGTCGAAAAGCTCAAGTTCGCCCCGCCCAAACCGCCGCAGTAGCACGGATGTCCCTCTGGCGACTCATCCTCTCGAGCCTCTGGCATCACCGGCGGATGAACGCCGCGGTGGCGCTGGGCGTGTTGGCCGGCACGGCCGTGCTGACCGGGGCGCTGTTGGTCGGCGACTCGGTGCGCGGCAGCTTGCGGCGCCTGACGCTCGATCGGCTGGGCGTGATCGACGAGGCGCTCGTTTCCGATCGGTTCTTCTCGGCGGCCTTGGTTAACGAGCTGGGCGCCGAGCCGGAGTTTTCCGCGGACTTTGCAGCCGCCGTGCCGCTCGTGCTCCTCGAAGGGAGCGTCAGCCAGCCCGACAGCGGCGCCCGAGCCAGCGGCGTCGCTTTGCTGGGCTGCAACCGCCGCTTCTTCACGCTCGACGCCGACCGCCGCGGCAATGCGCCCGGTCAAGGCGAAGTCTTGGTCAATCAGCCGCTGGCCGACGAATTGGGCGTCAAGCCTGGCGATGAGGTCATCGTGCGGCTGCCGCGTTCGAGCGAAATCCCGCCCGATAGCGCGTTGGGACGCAAGACCGAGACGATCGCGAATCGCCGCGTGCGCGTGCGCGAGATTCTGCCCGCCGCAGGACTGGGCCGCTTCGCCTTGCGGCCCAACCAGCAGCAGCCGATGAATGCGTACCTGAACCTGGAGGAATTGCAAACGGCCCTCGATCAACCCGACCGAGTCAACGCGATCCTGGTCGCCGGGCACGACGTCGACACGCTGCCGCCGGCGGAAAACGAAGAGCGGCTCGATCGGCTATTGCAACCGCGTCTGAGCGACTTCGGGCTGTCGCTCGTGCGAAACGAGCGAGGTTACTTCAATCTCTCCAGCGAGCGGATGCTGTTGGACCCAGCCATCGAAACCGCCGCGATGGAAGCGTTCAAGGCCGATCGTCCGCAGCCAGCCTTGACCTATCTGGCGAACTACATTCTGGCCGGCAAGGACGATCGCGGAAAGATTCCCTATTCGACGGTCGCCGCGCTGCCGTTGAGCGATTCGGCGCCCTTGGGGCCGTTCATGACGCCCGAGGGAGAGCCGATCGTCGAACTCGGTCCCAACGAGATATTGCTCAATCGTTGGGCCGTCGACGATTTCGCCGCTCAAGGCGTCAAGCTGGCCCCCGGCGACCCGATCCGCCTGACCTACTTCGAGCCCGAGAGTATGCACGGCAAAGTGCTCGAATCGACGAAGACCTTCAAGTTCAAGGCCGTCGTCTCCGTGCAAGGCCCGGCCCTGGATCGCGATTTCACGCCGGAATTGAAAGGCGTCACCGATCAAGAGTCGCTGGCCAATTGGGATCCGCCGTTTCCGTACGATGCGGCGCGCGTCCGCAGCACGCCTCCCAACGACCAGGACGAAAAGTACTGGGACCTTTATCGAGCCACTCCCAAAGCGTTCATCTCGCTGAACACCGGCCGCAAGCTGTGGGGCAGCCGCTTCGGGCGCACGACCACGATCCGCATCCCCGCCCCGCAGGATGCTAGCCGCGCCGATCTGGCCGCTGAACTGCGGCAGGCGCTGGCGCCGAAGCAGGCCGAACTGGGCTTCGCCTTTCGGCCGGTCAAGCGGCAAGGTCTGGCGGCCTCGGCGGGCACGACCGATTTCAATCAACTGTTTCTCGGGTTTAGTTTCTTCATCATCGCCGCGGCATTGATGCTGGTCGTGCTGCTGTTTCGGCTAGGGGCCGAGCAGCGGGCGAGAGAAATCGGCATTCTGCTGGCCGTCGGTTTCAAGCTTCGCCAGGTGCAAGGCGCCTTGCTGGCCGAAGGCTTCTTCGTCGCCGCCTTAGGCGCGTTGGCGGGCGTGGCGGCGGGCGTGGGCTACGCCTGGCTGATGCTCGCCGGCCTGCGCACGCCCGGCTGGTGGCTGGCGGCCGTGAGCAGCCCGTTCTTGCAGCTCCACGTTTCCAGTCAAAGTTTGCTCGTCGGCTACGCCAGCGGCGTGCTCGTCTCGCTGTTGGCGATCGCCTGGCCGGTTTGGCAGATGCGCAAGATCTCGGTGCGGCGGTTGCTGGCGAATCAAGCGGGTGAAGAGGCCGCCGGCGTGCGGCGCCGCGCGAGCCTGAGCCGATTCGTGGGCGCCTCGTCGCTGGCGATGGCGGTCGCCGCCGGCGCCGCGGCGACGCGTTTGCAAGGCGAGGCTCAGGCCGGCGCCTTTTTCGGCTCCGGCGCACTGGTGCTGACCGCGCTGTTGGCCTTCGTCTGGGCGAGATTCCGTATGGGCGACACCGGTCAGCTCATTCGGCCGGGCGGCGGCGCGCTGGTGCGGCTGGCCGTGCGAAACGGCGCCCGCAATCCGGGCCGCAGCACGTTGACCATCGGCCTGGTGGCCTCGGCCAGCTTTTTGATCATCGCCATCAGCGCGTTTCGGCTCGACCCGCCCGAATCCGTTCGCCGGCGCGAGAGCGGCAGCGGCGGCTTTCCGCTCTTTGCCCAGAGCGATCTGCCCATCTATCGAGATTTGAACGGCGACGAGGGGCGCGAAGAGTTGGACTTTTCCGCCGCCGACGCCAAACAACTCGCCGGCAGCGAAATCATCTCGCTGCGCGTCAAGCCGGGCGACGACGCCAGTTGTTTGAACTTGTACCAGCCGCGGCAGCCGCGCGTGCTCGGCGTCGGGGCGGCGCTCGTCCGCCGCGGCGGATTCGAATGGGGCGCCTCTGCCGCCACGACGCCCGCAGAACAAGCCAACCCTTGGCTGCTGCTCGACAAGCCAGCAGGCGCAAGCGGCGACGCCGCGGATGTCGTGCCGGTCGTGATGGACGCCAACACCGCCACTTATAGCTTGCACCTCGGCGGCATCGGCGCGACCTATGAAATCCCCGACGGACGCGGCGGCCAACTGACGCTCGAAATCGTGGGCTTGTTGAAGAACAGCCTGTTCCAGGGCGACTTATTGATCGGCGAGCAGGCGTTTCTGGCTCACTTCCCCGAAACGAGCGGCTACCGCTATTTCCTGATCGACGCGCCCGAAAACCAGCAAGCCGCGGTTGAAACGGCCCTGGAAAACACCCTCGGCGACTTCGGCTTCGACGTCGAGCCGAGCGCCCGGCGGCTGAGCGACTTGATGGCCGTGCAGAACACCTATCTTTCCACGTTTCAAAGCCTGGGCGGGCTCGGGCTGCTGCTCGGCACGTTCGGGCTGGCCGTGGTGCAATTGCGCAACGTGTTGGAGCGCCGCGGCGAACTGGCGCTGCTCCGCGCCGCCGGCTTCCGCCGCTCGATGCTGGCCGAAATCGTGATGCTCGAAAACGCCTGGCTGCTCGTCGGCGGGCTGGCCGTAGGCGTGCTGGCGGCGTTGGTGGCCATTGCGCCGCACCTGGCCGGCGGCGCCGCGACGATCCCTTGGCGGTCGCTTGCCGCCACGCTAGGCGTGGTGTTGGGCGTTGGACTTGCCGCCGGGTTGATGGCCGTCCGCGCCGCGCTCTCCACGCCCTTGCTGCCCGCGCTGCGGGGAGATTGACGCAAAGCGGCGATTGTTTTTCGCCAATCGCCCTGGGGGCTCCCTGCCGGCGCGATTGCGCTGCACAGGAATCGCTGAACTGCTAAACTGGCGGTTTCCCATGACTGCGATTTGCCTTTAACCGAGCCCGCCGATGAAGAATTTCGTAATCGTTCTGTTGTTTATCGCCCTGACGGCCCTTTGCTGGGGCGTCTACGGACCGGTGCTCCGCGTGGGCCAGGCGGGCATGGCGATCGACCCAGCGCACGTGCCGCACCTGAAGCCGTTCATCTGCGTCGGCGTGGCATATTTCATCATCGCCATTCTGGCGCCGAGCCTGCTTTTGCACTTTCGCGGCGAGCGCGGGCGCTGGACGGCCCGCGGCACGATCTGGAGTTTGCTCTCGGGAGCGGCCGGGGCGATTGGCGCGCTGGGCATCATTCTGGCGTTCGCCAATCACGGCAGCCCGATTCTGGTGATGCCGCTGGTGTTCGGCTGCGCCCCGGTGGTCAACACGTTCTATACGATGTTGACTCATAAGGACCATGCGAAGCCCGGGCCGTTGTTCTTCGCCGGTTTGATCGTGGTCGCCGCCGGCGCGATGACGGTGCTCGTCTTCAAACCTGCTCCGGCGAAAGCGGCGGCTGTGGCTCAAGCAGGTCAAAATGGCAAAGCGGCTGCGGCGAAAACGGATAAACCGGCCGCTCAAGCGAGCGAAAAAGCATCGCCCGAAAAAGCGGCCGCCGGACATGAATCGGCCGCCAGCCGAGTCGCCGATATGACGATGGTGCTGGCCTTCGTCGCGCTGACGGCGCTGTCGTGGGGCGTCTACGGTCCGGTGTTGCACAAGGGGCAGATGTTGATGGAAGGCAGCCGGTTGAGGCCGCTGGTTTGCGTCGGCATTTCGTACTTCGTGATTGCGGTCCTGGCGCCGGTGGCCTTGATGCTGGTGATTGAAGAGCAAGGTCAGTTCACGTTCAGCGGTACTTTGTGGAGCCTGGCCGCCGGCGCCGCTGGCGCCCTCGGCGCCCTCGGCATCATCATGGCCTTCACCTTTGGCGGCAAGCCGATCTACGTCATGCCGCTGGTGTTCGGCTGCGCCCCGGTGATCAACACCTTCGTCAGCCTGATTGGCAGGCAGGTGGGGACCATCAGCCCGTTGTTCTATTCCGGCTTGATCATGGTCGCCGCCGGCGCCGTGACGGTGTTGGTCTTCGCCCCCAAGCACGGACACGGACCGGCGCCAGCCAAAGAGCGGGCCCAACCCAAGGTCGCAGAGCAGCCGGCCTGAGCGCGCACGCAAGCTCAAAAGTCGAACACTTCCATGAGCGATAAGCTCAAGCCCGGAATCAATTCGGGCAAGCTGATCGATTCGCCCGCCGAGAAAATGCGCGGCTTCGCGTCGCGGCGGTGCTCCGTAAGCGTTCGCGTCTCGGGATCGGCCACCCAGACGATCCGGACGCCGGCTCGCAGGTAGTCGCCGACCTTGCGCTCGATGTAGGGCTGCGTGTCGTTTTTACTGACGACTTCGACGACCAAGTCGGGGATGGTTTCGAGATAGCCCTCCCTCGTATGCCGCGCTGGCAAGGAAGCGGCCGTAATGAAGAGAACGTCCGCGCCGACGACACGATCTGGATTGCGCCACAACAGAATGCCGGTCTCGCCGCAAGAGACCGTGCCGTGCCCTTGTTTTTGTCCCGCTTCGACGAGCGCGTTCGCCAGCAGGGCTTCAACTTGGCCGTGAATGTGCCCCGGCGGCGACATGGCGATCAACCTCCCATTATCAAGTTCATAATGGACCGGCCCGGACGGCAACTCACGCGGCATTTCCGCCAGATCAGCCGCCGTGAACGGCCGTGGAGCCGCTTCGAGCGGAGGACGGGGTTCGACAATGGCCATGACCGCGATCTTTCAAATCGGGACAAACGCTAATGCTTAGCAGACTGACGCTACAATTGTACCACGCCGCCGCCCGCGAAAGCTAATCTGCCGCTGCCGCCGCGGCGTCGATAACTGCACGAACCAGCCGCGCGGCCTTGCGATGACGATTGTCCTGGGACTTTTCCCCATCGCGGTACGGGAGATGCACGTGGTGGACGGTTTGGTCTACACTTGCGAGATGCCGCAAACGCCGCCCGCCCCGATGCCAGCGGCTCCTGGCAGGTAATCTGCTTTCAAATCGCTCGGCAACAACCAAAACAAGTCATTGAGGAGAAAACTCGTGCGAGTCCTAACTGCGTGGTTCGTCGTCATGGCCGCATCGCTGTCGATCGTCGCCTCGCTGAAGGCCGCCGAGAGCGGCGCGCCAAGCTATGAACAAACCGTCGATCGAGCAATTCAGTTCTTGCGTCAGAAGGGGCAGGCCGAAGACGGTTCGTTCTCGAAGCAGGCCGGTCCGGGGGTTACGGCGCTGGTCACGACGGCCGTGTTGCGGCACGGCCGCACGACGCGAGATCCGCTGGTCGCGAAGGCGCTTGAGTATCTCGAAAGTTTCGTGCAGCCCTCGGGCGGCATCCACGCGCCGAACAGCCGGCTGCCGAACTACGAAACCTGCCTGGCGGTCGTCTGCTTCAAAGAGGCCAACGCCGACGGCCGCTACGACCAGTTGTTGAAAGACGCCGACGCTTTCATCAAGGGAATCCAGAAGGATAACGACGAAGGTAAAGACGAATCGGACGTCAACTATGGCGGCGCCGGCTACGGCAAGGGCGGGCGGCCCGACCTGTCGAACACGCACTTTCTGATCGAGGCCCTGCGGGCGACGGGCAACGACGCCGACGACGAAGCGGTGCAAAAGGCGCTCGTCTTCGTCTCGCGCTGCCAGAATCTGGAATCGGAGCACAACACGACCGAGTTCGCCGCGAAGGTGGACGACGGCGGGTTCTATTATTCGCCATCGGGCGAGGGACTGGACCCGGCGGGCAAAACGGCCGACGGCGGCTTGCGCAGCTACGCCTCGATGACCTATGCCGGGCTCAAGAGCATGCTCTTCGCCGGCGTCGGCCCCGACGACCCGCGCGTCAAGGCGGCCTACGATTGGGTCAAGACGCATTACGACCTGGACTCGAATCCGGGCTTGGGCCAGGCCGGTCTGTATTACTACTATCACCTCTTCGCCAAAGCGCTCGATGCGCTCGGCCGCGACACGATCACCGACGCCGACGGCAAGGACCATGATTGGCGGCAAGAATTGACCGCGGCCCTGGCCGAGCGGCAGAACTCCGACGGATCGTGGACGAACCGCGAAACTCGCTGGCTTGAAGGCGATTCCAACCTTTGCACCGGATTTGCCTTGCTGGCGCTGAGCTACTGCCGTCCCGCCAAGTAGATCGCCGGCGCCAGCCGAACTTCGCGAACTCCGGCGGCATCGAGTTTGCCGATTATTTCAGCCAGGAAACTTTCAATGTCTGCGTCGAGGCGAGCCGATGGTTGAAGGCAGGGAAGGATTGTCGCGCGGCGTTCGTGGCCAGGCTTGCGCGGCGACGAATCCCCGAGGAGATTTCATGATGGTGCAGTCGATTAGCGGGAATTCGTTCGTGGCTCAAGCGGCCGCGCAGGCCCAGCAACAAACCGCGGCCGCAGCCAAGTCGAATTCCAACGCTTCGCAGGCCGCTCAAGACACGTTAAGCCTGTCGGCCGCGGGCTTGAAAGCCAGCGGCGGCGACCCTGATGGCGACGGGGACGGACATTAGAAATCTCGGCTCATCGCCCCCAAGAAGCGCCGTCGCAGGCAGTCCGCTGACTTGCGACGGCGTTTCTTTTTCAACTGCTGCGCGCGTTCGCTATAAATCGAGGCTGTCGAGTTGGTCCATCAAGCTATCCAATTCGTCCTTCGGCCCGTGATCCTTCTGCGACTGGCGCTTGGGGATGCCGACCGTGGCGCCGACGGCGTCACGGCCGACGGCGACTAACTCCACGTCGCGCTCCAATACGGCCACTTCCATCGCATCGGGCGCCCCGAACAATTTCGAGAGATCGATCTTCAACGCCCCGGCGCTGCCCTCGGGGCTGCCGGCGATGGCGGGCGTTTTGTGCTGCGGGAAGATGATTGCATTCTCGGGGCAGACGCGGCTGCAGGCCGGGCAGCCTTTGCGGCAGTTGTCGGGCTGCTCGACCAGAATCGTTTCGCTGCCGCCGACGCCATACACGCCGAACAGGCAGAAATCGAGGCATTCCAGGCAATTCGTGCAGCGGCTGTAATCGATCACCGGGTACCAGCGCCGCCCCGTCGCTTCTTCGACCCGCACCGGACCGGCCGGGGCGCCGTCGGCAGGCTCGGAAGATGCGGGCGCCGAGCCATTGGGTTGCGAGCCTTTCGGCGCCGCGCCATTCAGTTGCTTGTCACCCGACGCCGGCTCGATCGGCTGCAATGTAAACGGCGAGAACAGCACGGGCCCTGAGGCCGCAGGCTGGGCGTTGGCCGGCGGTGCATCGACGTTCGCCGGCCCCGGATTCAAATAGCGGCCGAGCTGCTCGGGCTTGGGCGCGCCTTGGATCCAACCCAGCAGATCAATGCCGACCGTTTGCATCGACGCCTCGGCCCAAATCCGCCGGATTTCCTCGACGAACGGTTCGACCTCGTTACGGGCCCGCAGGTCAATGCAGTAGATCGTGCGGTTGGGGGCCGGCAGGCTATCGGCGACGCGCGGCTTATCGCCGTCGTCCGCGGCTTCGTCTTCTTCGTCCTCGTCCGCGGCTTCGCTTTCGAGCAATACCTTGCCAACGCGGCCGCGGATGCCGTTGCGATCGAGCGTCCAGCGGGCCGCGCGGGGATAGAGCCAGCTCAAGACGACCACGTCGCCGGCAATGCTCTGCAGGCAGAGCATGCCGGTCCCTTCGGGCGCCAGGTCGTAGAGGTGCGGAATCACCGTCACTTCGACTCCGCGCTCGAACAACAACGCCGCCACCAGGTCTTCTTCCAGTTTCCGCTTAACCGGGTTGGCGCTCTGGCCTTGCGAGATGACGACGGTAACTTTTTTGGCCATACTAACCTTCGTTGATCTGCCCTTTGATGGTGCGTTCGGCCACCGCCCAACTGGCGGCCAGGTGGACGAGGTATTCCTCGGGCGACAGCAGCGATTCCCCGGCGCCTTCCATGGCGAACAGCCAACCCTCGCCGTAAGGGTCTACGTTAATGCCCGCAGGGTCGGAGAGCAAGTTTTCGTTGAATTCGACCAGCCGGCCGGCCATCGGGGCGTATAGCTCGCTTTCGGCTTTCGAGCTTTCGATGGCGCCGATGGCCTGCTTCTCGCGCAGCATCGCTCCGGCGTCGACGGTCCATTCCAGGAAGTACACGTCTTGCAGCAGCCGCACGGCATAGGCCGAAAATCCGAAGCGAAACGGTTTTCCTTCGCCCGCGGATTGAGCCCACATGTGGTTCTTGGCATAACAGCGGTCGACGGGGAACTTCGCGGCGAACTGGCCCATCATGAAGACCAGCTCTTCGCGACCAGGTTTTTCGTCGGCATTGCGTATGGTCATTCACCTTTTTCCAGGCTCAATCCAAAGCGCGCGGCTCGATCCGTCCGACGTCTCGAGTTATGGCCCACACCGGCTCGCTCTTCGGCAATCTCTTGACCAACCGCTTGACGCAGGCCTCGGCTTCTTCCCGCTTGGCAAAGCGGAGTTGCGGCTCGTCGGGTGCAAACAACAGCGAAGCGCCCTCCTCGACCATCGCCTCGACGCACTTTTCGACGCTGACCGGATCGTCTTTGCGCACCAGCGGGAGCACCTGATACGGCAGCATGCCAACCTCATAGGCCTCGGGAAAGGTGAAAGCCGTCGCGAGCACGATTCGCTCGCGAAAGCCACGGCCCTCGACGTCCTCGTAGGCCTGAAGAATCGTGTTCGATCGATCTTCGAACGGAACCCCCTCCCAGTTGTCCCAAATGACCGTAACTCGCAAGGCATCCGTGCGCGGCAATCGCATCTCTTCGATGACAGGCTGGCCATAAGCGCGGTTGTTTCGCAGCTCGTCGGCGAGCTGTTCGACTAACGAGGAAAACTTCGGCTTAACCTCGAGTTCGACCTCTCGCTTGATCCGGGGCATCGTTCGCCTCTTTCTACATCTGGTACATGTTCGTCAGAAACCAGCCGGCAGCCTCATGAGCCTGGTCCACCTCGAAATGGTACGCCAGATTCTTACGGTACCTCAGCGTTTCCGTCCACAAGCAACCGATCGCCCGCGCGTTGCCCAAGACCCGGCCAGCGAAGGCCGGATCCGCATAAGCCCAGCCTGGCTGTATGCCGCGCATGCCAACCAGCAATTCCGCCCACGATTCGACGCTATGGAGATTTCCGCCTTTCCGCACAATCGCCAAACTTGGCGCATTCGCTTTGGCGGCGGAAAGATGTTGAATCGCGATGGATTGGGTTGCCAAGAACCCCACCACTTGAAAATACGCCGCCTTGATCGTCATTTCCACCGCATAACCCCAGAGATACACGGCTGCCGTTCGCCGGCCCGCTGCAGCCATGCACAAGCCGTCTTGAAATCGTACTTCCGCCGCAATCCGAAATTCTCGAATGCTATCTGGGTTGCAGCGGTCCGGTAATCGCTTGGGCATGAGCGAGAAGTTCTGGGAACTTGATCAGGTGTACCGCACTCCCTGGTGCTCCGGCTCGAAGAAGGCCGGCAGCAAGGCGTCGACCCGCAACAGGCCGGACCGGGTGAGCGTCACGCGGTCGCCATCGATCGCGAGATAGCCGTCGGCGGCGTATTCCTGCCAGACCTCGCGCCAGTCGTCGAGCACTTCGACGCCGAACTTGTGGCGGAAATAGCCGGCATCGATGACGCCCGTCTTCAGTTGCAAGATCATTTCGCGCACCAGCAACTGGCGCCTCGTCGGCCGCAGCCCGCGATACAAGGGCAATTCGCCCCGTTCGAGCGTTTCCAGATAGCTGCCCCACTCGGGCAGGTTCTGGTAGTGGACGCCCGAGACGTGGCCGAAGCTGGCCACGCCGGTGGCCAGCAGATCGCTGCCGCGCCAGAGATTGTCGCGATAGCTGAAATTGACCTTCTCTTTGTTCTTGACCAGCGTATAGGCGCTCGAAACCTTGTAGCCCGCGGCCTGCAATTCGTCGTAGGCGTAGTTGAGCCACTCGCGCTTGGTCGGCCAGTCGGCCACGGGCGTTTCGATCTGGTTGCCCAGAATGTCCTTGGAATAGACCGTGTTGAACGGCAGCTCCATCTGGTAGATCGTCACGCTGTCGGGCGAAAGCTCGATCGTGCGGCGGATGTTATCGCGCCAGTTATCCCACGTCTCGCCGACCATGCCGCTGATCAGGTCGATGTTGACGTTGGGAAAATCGAGCGCATGAATCCAGTCCCAGGCCTTGTAGATTTCGCCCGACAGATGGGCCCGACCGTTTTCCTCCAGCACCGCGTCGCTGAAATTCTCGACGCCCAGGCTCAATCGCGTCACGCCCAGTTCCTTGAGCGTCGCCAGCTTGGGCTGCGAGAGCGTGCCGGGCTCGCATTCGAAGGTGACCTCTTCGGCCTTGTCCCAGTTGATGTTGGCCCGCAGGCGATCGACCAGCGACGTGAGTTGCTTCGCGCTCAGGAACGAAGGCGTGCCGCCGCCGAAATAGACAAAGCGAAACGGCCGGCCGCCCATCACCGGCAGGCGGCTGACCAGTTCGATCTCGCGCGACAGGGCCGAGACATAGCGTTCGACGTCTGGCGCGGTCTTATCGGTATAGACGCGGAAGTAACAGAACTTGCAGCGCTTGCGGCAAAAAGGGATGTGCAAGTACAGCCCCAGCGGCACGTCGCCTGGCGGGCTTTCGAGCGCGCTGCGCACCACAGCTAGCGCCTCGGCCGACCAGAGCGAGAACGGCGGGTAATTGGCGATGAAGTAACTGCCAACTTCGGTTTTCGTGGTTTCGGTGGTCATTGTACGTGAGTAGGCAGTGGCTGAGAGCCGAGTTCAGGTAGACGGTAGGAGGTAGGCGGCATACGGGAGGATCCAGGGGGAATTCGGGGAGCAGGCAATGGCGTGAACCTTCGAAAAAACAGCCTTTTGCGACGCCCCGTCTACCATCTACCGCCTGCCGCCTACTTTCCAAAACAATACAAATCGCCGGCGTCGTTGCCGATCACCAAGCGACCGGCAGCCACGGCGGGCGAGGCGGGGAAGCCGCCGCCGGCTTCATACTCCCACGCCGGCTTGCCTGTCTTCAATTCTAATCCCAACAGCCGGCCGTTGCTCGTGCCGATAAAGACGCGACTCCCCACGATCACGGGGGACGAATCGACCACCGCACGCACTGGCACGCTCCAGAGTTCGTCGCCGGTGTTGGCGTCGAGCGCGTGGACCTCGCGATCTTTGCCGCCGAACACGACGACGCCTTGGGCTACGGCCGCCGACGACAAGAGCGGGCCCTTGCGTTTCGGCTCGAAAGTCCAAACGATGCTCGGTTTTTTCCAGTCGATCGCCAGGAAGCGGCCCCCTTGGGTGCCGAAATACACGCGATCGCCAACCGCCGCCGGCGTGCTCAGCGTCGGGTCCTTGATGTCGAGTTGGGCAAGGCCCTGGCCGTTGTCGAGATCGACGATGTGCAGTTTGCCGTCGCAGCCGGCCAGAAAGCAGCGATTGCCGGCCACGGTCGGCGAGCACTGGATCATGTTGTCGATCGTATACTTCCAAGCCAACTTGCCGTCCGACGAAGCCAGGCAGTACAGCCCGCCGTCCTGCGAGGCGAAGAGCACCTTGTCTTGATAGAAATTGGCGCCGGCGTTGATCTCGGCGTTGCTGGCGACGCTCCAGATTTCTTTTCCCGTCGCGGCGTCGATCGCATGAAACTTGCCGTCGACGTCGCCAACGTACACGACGCCGTCACGGACGGCCGCTGCGGCCTTGAAGCCGAGTTCCGTATGGAACTTCCATTTCTCCTTGCCATCGGCCAGCTCGAGCGCGTACAGATTGCCGTCGAAGCTGCCGACGTATACCGTGCCATCGACGATCGTCGCCGTGGCGTCGAACGCGCCGTCTTTGAACGTCCGTTTCCACAGCACCTGCAGCTTGTCGGGCAGCGGGCCGGCGGACGCGCCGTCGCACGCCGCATTGCCGCGAAAGACCGGCCACGAGTCGCTGCGGAGATCCGCCTGGCGGCCTTGGAATTTTTCAGAGGAAATTGTCGGCGGAACCGAGAAAAAGAAAAAGGCCGCAACTAGGAGGCACGCTTTTGAAAAAGGAGATGAGGAGATGCGGAGGAGATATGGAGATAGAAAAGGCAAAGTGCGACAATCCGCCTCGATTCGTTTGCAGGCGATTTTCATTACTTTTCTCTTTCGAGTTTCAAGAGCCACGCTTCTCAAGCAAATCTTGTCTCTCATCTCCTTATCTCCTCCGCATCCCCACATCCCCTTTCAAAATGGTTGCAGGGAAAAAGGATCAGTACGCCGCTTGATAGAGCGTCAACAACTCCTCGGGGCCGACTTTTCGCGGGTTGAAGGCGGCGGTCCATTGCTTGGCCGCGTCGGCGGCCAGTTCGGGCAGTTTGTGCTTGTCGATGCCGCATTCGGACAGCCGGCTGGGCAGTTCGGCCTCGTGTCCTAATCTCGCGACGACTTCCGCCAGCGCTTCACAGGCATTCGGCTGGCTGGCCTGGCCGTTGATGCCTGGCACGTATTCCAGCAGTTCGCGATACCAATCGTCGAATTCGACGCCGTTGAAGCGAATTACGTGCGGCAGCATCAATCCGATCGCCTGCCCGTGGACGATGCCGTAGTGCGCGGTGAGCGGGTTGGCCAGGGCGTGCGTGGCGCCGAGCATCGAGTTCTCGATCGCCAGCCCGGCGAAGCAGGCGCCCAACAGCATGCCGCCGCGAGCATCGAGATCGGTCGGCACGGCCAGCACGCGGCCGAAGTTTTCGGCCAGCAGTTGCCAGGCCTCGCGGCTGAAGGCCAGCGACGCCGGGTTGCGCTTGTTGGTGACGTAGGTTTCCAGGGCGTGGGCGATGGCGTCGATGCCGGTCAGGGCCGTGACGCGCGGCGGCTGGCTGACGGTGAGCGTCGGATCGAGGATCGCGATCCGGCACGAGGCATTCTTGTCGCCGCAGGCCATCTTGACGTGCGTCTTGGCGTCGGAGATCAAGGCGAACGACTGCGCCTCGCTGCCGGTGCCCGCCGTCGTCGGAACGGCGATCATCGGCAGCATCGGCCGCACGGCCTTGCCGACGCCCCAATAATCCTGCATCCGGCCGCCGCCGGTATAGACGAAGTTGATTCCCTTGGCGCAGTCCATCGAACTGCCGCCCCCCAGGCCGACGAGCAGTTCCGGATCGTAGCGGCGGGCCAGGGCCACGCCGGCTTCGATATTGTCAGTAGTCGGGTTTTCGTGGACGCCGTCGAAGAGATGCGTTTCGATGCCTGCTTTTCGCAAGGCGTCGATCCCGCGCTGGGTATGGCCGGCGGCGATGATGCCCGGATCGCTGATCACCAGCGCACGGCGCACGCCCAATTCGCCCGCCAATTCGCCCAACGAATCGACCCGGTTGGGGCCGTAGACGATTCGCGTGCGAGGTTGGAAATCGAAGGGAGTCATTCACTCAGCAGCCGGGATTTACGGGGCGTCCCATTTTGCGGCGGTTCAGCAGATCAATCTGTGCTTTCATAGCCTACCCAAACTCTACTTCATTGAGGCCGCTGCCTCGACTTTAAGTCCAGCGATCGGCCACGGTGGATTTTCTGAGGCATGGCTCCGATGTCCAATGTTTTTGCAAGCGATCAGTAACTTATTGTATGCTAATGGCGCCCGAAGAAACGGAGTCAGGCTCTGCGGGGACGCAACCGGACAAGGGATATTCGGGTCTCCGATGCGCCAATGGCGCGACAGGCCTCTGATGGTTTCGATCGTCAGAGGCCGTTTTGTTCCAATCCATTGGACATCGGAGCCATGCCTAAAAAATCCAATCGCGGATTACCGCGAACGCAAAGCCCTTACCTGGCCGCCGCCGGCAAATGCTCCGGGGTGAGCTGGTAAGCCCGTGCCCGGAACAGGAATTCGACGATGTTGCCTTCGTGGGGTTGCAGCCAGTCGAGCTTGATGGTGGGAATCGGGCCGATGTTCAGCCGGTCGATGTGCGTGGCGTCGGTCAAGGCCCGTTGAAACTTTTTGTCGTCGGTGATGCCGCTGCAAACCAAGGTAGGGCCGATCGATTCGAGCATCTTTTCCTGCGGGCACTTGACCACGGTCACGAACGGGAACATGTATTCCTTCTTGGCGATCGCGTTGGCCGGCGATTCGCAATGGACGACGACCGGCCGCAAGTACGCGCAGCGTTCCATTTCGATCAGCCGCGGGCCGTACTTTTCCGTGGAGTGCGTGACGCCGCTTTCGCGCAGGTCGGCTTCGATCGCCTTCCAGACGCTTTGCGCCACGCCGGGCACGGTGAAGGCCGCTAGCGCCGCGTTGGGATCTTCCGGCGGCAGCGATTCGATCGGACCGATCTTCTCGGCCAAGGCTTGGGCGATTTCTTCCGTGTGCCGCGAGGCCCACACGCCCGAGCAATTGATGCAGCCGCGGCCGCTGTTCAGGTACACGCTGTCGGCGATCAGGTTGATGTACTCTTCCCAGCGGTCGACCAGGTCGTCGCCCAGCAGAATCTTGCTGAAGCCCGGCCCGTGCGCCTGCACGCGCGGGTTGCCCTTGTAACGCTCGACGGTGGCCGTGCCGCCAAAGATCATGCTGCGTTCGCAATGGGCCAGCACGGCGGCGCCAACGTCGCCGCCGCCGGGATAAATCGAAATCGCTTCGCGCGGAATGCCGGCTTCGAAGAACGCCGCCGCCATGCGGTAAGGCGTCCAAGGCTCTTGCGGCCCCGGCTTCAGCACCAAGCCAATTTGCATCGGAATCACCGGCAGCCAGAGCGTATGCACGCCCGGCGAGTTGGAGGGCAGCACGAGGCCGACCACCGGCGATTGCGCCTGGTAGCTGACCACCACGCCGCGGTTCTCCATGCCGTAGCCGTTGCTGAGGATCGACAGATCGAGCCCGCGAGTCAGGGCGTCGAGCATCTGATCCATGTGCGTCAGCACGAAATAGTTCTTCTGCATGTTGCCGCGGCACATGTGGACCGGCAGCCCGGTCGAGGCCGACTGGCAGCGGGCGAAATCCTCGGGCGATTGCTGGCCGTCGCCGACCGGCAGCGTGCCGTTGAGATACAAATCGGCGGCTTTTTTGGTCCGCTCGATCAGCTCATCGCACGGGATTTCCCGCAGCACGTCGCGAGCCCGCTGGGCGAACCGCATGTCGCGCTCGAGCAAGCCGGCGTTCGCCTGGCTGACCTTGGCGATCGGCTCGCCCGTGATGAAGTGCGTAACCGTGTCGGTTTCCAACGACTCGTACGGCTTGCCCCAGCGCAGGGCCGGAATGTTGAGCACGGAACGTCTCCTGGAGGAAAGTCGGAATTCATAGGTCAGGCTTTCCAGCCTGACAGGGCGTCAAGCTGGAAAGCCTGACCTACATGTTGTTAGCGGCTTTCAATACACGCCCACCGTCGTGGCTTCGGCCAATTCGTGGAAGGGCCGCACGCCGCTGACGCCGTCCCAGGGATACTTTTCGTAGGGCGGCTCGCGCTCGCCTTCGTCTCGTTCCATGAAGCCGGGGACGAAAAACTCTTTGGTCATCGTCGTCAGCTTCACGCGGCCCGTGGCGCCGTAGCCGACAATCGAATTGTCATCGTTGAACTCGACCACTTCGGCCACCGCCCGCGGCTGCGGAGCGTAATAGCTGATCTTGTAGCCTTCGGCGGCGGTGACGGGCTTCGAGCAGGCCAGGCCCATCAGCGTGTTGCCGTAGGTCGGCGTCATGTACACGCCTTCCAAGAACTCCTCGGTCGCGAAGCGAGTCCACTGCGGCGTAAACTCGGTGCCGCCCGAAAAAATGCCGGTGATGCCGGCCTCGCGGATGCTCGTTCCGCGCTTCTCCAACTCCATCGCCAGCGATTCGAGCAGCTTGGGCGTGGTGAACATGCAGCGGATGTCGTGACCAGCCGAGAGAATCGTGATCGCCTGGTCGATGCAGTGCTGCTTGTAGGCTTCGAGGTGCTCCATCCAGCCCTTTTTGATGAGCTTGATGACCCAGCGGGGATCGAGATCGATGCAAAAGCAAATGCCGCCGCGGTATTGAGCCAGGTGCTCGACCGCCAGCCGCAATCGCCGCGGCCCGGAAGGACCGAGCATCAGCCAGTTCGCGCCTTTCGGAAAGTGCTCGTCCGGCAGCGTGTGGCTGAACAGTTCATAGTCGGTGCGGAAGTCGTCGATGGCGATCCGGCTCTTGGGAATGCCGGTCGTGCCGCCCGTCTCGAATACGTAAATCGGCTTATCGGCGAAGGCCTTCGGCGCCCAGCGCCGCACCGGGCCGCCACGAAGCCACTCGTCCTCGAAGGGGGGGAATTTCTTCAGATCGTCGTAGCACTTGACCTCTTTCAAGGGGTCGAATTTCAGCTTCGAGGCGTATTCCAGCCAGAAGGGGCAGCCGGTCGAAGCATGAAAGTGCCACTGCACGGTCTCGTAAGCGTGGGCGTCCAACTTCTCGCGGGCCGCCTTGACCTTCGCGGACAGTTCGGGAGCGATTGAAGACTCGCTAATGCTCATGTGAACTCCAGGGCGGGAAACTAGGTACCGGCGGGACGACTCTTGACCGGCGGTCTGGCCGCTAGCCGCCGCAACGAAGGCCGCCACAGCGCCGAGTCGCTCCTTAAACTTAACCGACCGAGAGGCCCAAAACAACTGTCCCCTAGGCCGGTTTCGATGGGGCGCCGCTCTAGCCGCATTGAGTGACTTGAGGTCGGTTTCAAGCCAATGAGGCAGAAGAAGCTGGCGATCATCGTGAGAACGGTCCACAAGCTCGGCCAGAGCCTGGTGAAGCCGCCGGAATACTTCAAGCCAATGGCCCAGCAAACTTCAAGCAAACCGGCGACGATTTCGCCGAGCTGGCATTGGCCTAGCCCCGGCGTTTGCCGGGCCGGTATACTTTGCCGCGCTAAATAGGATCGTACCATCGCGGCGGCAAAGGATTGCCCGGCCATGAGTTCAACCACGTCTCTTCGATCGCGAACCGCAGGGCGGGGCGCAGCCCCACGCGAAAATCCGGGCGAGCAAACCGCGTGGGGCTGCGCCCCACCCTACGGCCTCGACCGTGCCGCTCAATCGCGGCTGATCTGGGCCTGTCTGGCGATCGCCATCGCCGCCCGCAGCGTGCGGTTCCTGCTCAGGTTTCCGCTCTGGGAAGACGAGTGCTTTCTGGCCGCCAACTTCATCGATCGCAGCTATCTCGATCTGCTGGGGCCGCTCAACTTTCACCAGGTGGCGCCGCTGCTGTTTCTGTGGGTCGAACTGACGTGCGTCAAGCTGTTCGGCTTTGCCGAATGGCCGCTGCGGCTGTTTCCGTTTGTGTGCAGCCTCGGCAGCCTGCTGTTGTTCCGCCGGCTGGCGGCCCGGCTGTTGGAAGGGCTGCCGCTGCTGTTGGCCGTGGCGGCGTTCTCGCTGAACTATTCGGGCATTCGCTACGCCGCCGAAGCCAAGCCTTACGGCCCCGACCAATTCGTCTCGCTGGTGCTGTTGACGCTGGCGGTTGCAGCCTGGCGCCGCCCGCACGAGCGGCGCTGGCTCTGGCTGCTGGCGGCGGTCGCGCCGCTGGCCGTCGGCCTGTCGTATCCGGCGTTGTTCATGGCCGGCGGCATCAGCCTGGCGCTGGCCTACGTGCTCTGGACCTCGGGCGACCGCCGCGGCTGGCTCGCCTGGACCGTTTACAACGCGGCGCTCGCCGGCAGCTTTGCCTTGCTGCTGCTGCTGACTCGTCATCAAGCGGCGTCCGAGTTGGGCTTTATGCAAGACTATTGGAAGGACAACCTGCCTTCGCTCGCGTCGCCGCTGCGCTTCGCCGGCTGGCTGATCGTGACGCACGCGAGCGAGCTGATGTCGTTCCCCGTCGGCGGCGAACGCGGGGCGAGCACGCTTTCATTTATCGTGTGGATCATCGGCCTGGCCGCGCTGTGCCGCTCGCGGCGCTGGACGCTGCTCTTGCTCTGCCTGGCGCCGGCGGCGCTGAACATCGTGGCGGCGATGATGGGCCGCTACCCTTACGGCGGCCATGTGAAATTCGCGCAATATCTGGCGCCGGCGATCTCGATGGTGATCGGCGTCGGCGGCGCCGCGGTGGTGCATTGGCACGAGAGACGCACCGGCCACGGACGCCGGGCGCTGGTGATTGCCCTGGCGATTTTCTCGCTGGTTCCGCTAGGCACGATGGCTCGCGACTTTGTTTCGCCTTACAAGTCGAAGACCGACGCGCGGTATCGCGATTTCGCCCGCTGGTTCTGGTTCGACGCGGAATTCGACAGCGAAGTGGCCTGTTTCAAGACCGATCTCGGCCAGGAATTCGCCCCCGGCACGTTCCATCACCTCGGCTGGTCGGCCATGTATCTGTGCAACCAGAAAATCTATTCCCCGCGTCACGCTCGCGGCGAACCGCTGCGGCTCGATCTGGTCAGCGACGAGCGCCCGCTGCGCTGCGTGCAGTTTCGGGCCCAGGTTTACAAGTACGACCAGGCGGCCTTCGATCGCTGGCTCGACGCGATGCAGAGGCGCTACCAGTTAGTCTCGCGCGACACGTTCGCCTTTCCCTGTTTCGACCAACGCGGGCGGAATCTGCTCTGTCTCGATCACATCGACGTGTTCAAGTTCACGCCGAAAGCCAATGTTGCGAGCAAATTGCTGCGGCAAGGGCAGCACTAAGTCGCGATTAAATCCTTGGTCTTTACTCATGGAACCACGGATGGCACGGATGACACGGATTTTCAATTCAAATATCCGTGTCATCGGTGAAATCCGTGGTTGCTCGAAAAACAACGGAGTCGCGCGATCGCCAGTCGGGGAGGTTATTCCGTCCTCAGTCCTCAATCAGCAGCAGCGCCGCTCGCCGCCGCCAGGGGCTTCATGCGGAGTGCCCTGTGGCGCGACCGCTGCGAAATGCCCTGCGTAAGGCTCGCGCTCGAACAACTCGAACGTTTGCTCGCACACGGCGACTCGTCGTCCTCGCGGAAATTGCCGGCCGGCGTCGTCCTCGACCTGCTTGAAGGGGCCGCGATAGATCACCTCATGCGTGGCATCGCCGCCCGGCGCCGGCTGGCCTTTGTACGCCAGCAGCGTGACGGCGCGGAACTCGATGCCTTCGACGACGCGCCAGGGCCGGGCCTCGCGCTTGACGATCTGGATACCGTAGAAACCGGCCTGTTCGAAGGCTTCGACAAAGCGCTCCTCGCGATAGGCGCCCGAAATGCAGCCCGACCACAGTTCGGCGTCGCGCTGCATCGGCTCGGGCACGTCGCGATCGGCCACGATATCGCTGATCGCCGCGCGGCCGCCGGGTTTGAGCACGCGAAAGGTTTCCGCAAGCAGTCGCTCGCGGTCTTGCGGCTGCACCAGATTCAACACGCAATTGGAAACCACGCAATCGACGCTTTCGCTCGGCACGAGCGGCTGTTCGCGGCGAAGCCGGTCTTCCAGCGACCGCAGTTCGAGCCAGCCAGCCTGGTCGCGCACCGGGCGCTGCGTCAGCTCCCCGGCGAGCAAGTCCAGATCGAGCGCCAGATCCTGGATCAAGCCGCAACGGAACTCGACGTTCGCGTAACCCAGCCGCTCGGCGAAGGCCGCCTGGGCGCCGCGGGCCAGGGACAGCATTTCCTGGTTGCAGTCGACGCCGATCACGCGGCCTTGCGGGCCGACGAGCTGCGCGGCGATGTAGCAAACCTTGCCGCCGCCCGAGCCGAGGTCGAGCACCGTCTCGCCGGGCCGCACGTACGGCGTCGGATCGCCGCAACCGTAGTCGCGCTCGAGCACTTCGGCCGGAATCAGCGCCAAGTAGTCGGGGTTGTATTCGACCGGGCAGCACAAGGCGGCTTCCGCCGCCTGGGCCGCGGCCGCATAGCGGGTGCGGACCGCCGTTTCGCAGTTCTCGACGATTTCTAGATCGGAAGACGCCACTGTTCGTTCGCTCCAAAAAAAAGACATCCGCCGCCGACGACCAAGCTCCAACGCTCGGTCACGCGTCTTCCAAGTACGTGTAGCCTTGCAAGCCCTCTTCATAGAACCGCACCAATTGCCCGGCTTGCTGGAAGTCGAGCCGCGACTCGCGGACCGCGATTTCGACGTCGGTGCGCAGCTTGCGGACCAGGGCGTCGGGATCGAACTCAACGTAATCGAGCACTTCGCGCACCGTGTCGCCCTTGATGACCGTTTCCAGCACGACGCCGCCCAGCTCGTCGAGGCTGACGTGGACGGCGTTCGTGTCGCCGAACAAGTTGTGCATGTCGCCTAGGATTTCCTGGTAGGCGCCGAGCATGAAGGCGCCGAGATAGTACGGAGCGCCGTTGAACGAGTGCAAAGGCAGCGTGCGCTTGACGTCGCGGCGATCGATGAACAGGTCGATCTTGCCGTCCGAGTCGCAGGTGATGTCGCCCAGCACCGCGTGGTGCGTCGGCTGTTCGCCCAGGCGGTGGATCGGCATGACTGGAAACAACTGCCGGATGGCCCAACTGTCGGGCATCGATTGAAACAGCGAAAAATTGCAGAAGTACGTGTCGCTCAACAGCGCATCGAGCCCTTGCAAATCTTCGGGCACGTAGTCGAGTTGCCGCACCAATCGCTGCATCTTGCGGCAGATGGACCAGAACAGGTTTTCGGCCAAGCTGCGCTGGTCGAGCGGCAGGTAACCGCCGCTGAACAGGCTCATGGCCATTTCGAGCGCCTGCTGCGCGTCGTGGTAGCTTTCCAGCAGGTTGCGGGCGGTCACATTCTGGTACGTGCCGAGCAAATCCACGATCGGCTGTTCGGCCTCAGGCGCCAACTCGTTCGGCACTTCGCTTTCGCCGAGCCCCGAGACCCCCAGCACGTTGAAGACCAACGCGCTGTGATAAGCGACCACAGCCCGTCCGCTTTCCGAAACGATCGTCGGGTGCTTCACGCCTGCATCGTCGCAGACGCTCTGGATGTGGTACACCACGTCGTTGGCGTATTCCTGCAGGGAGTAGTTGGCGCTCGATTCGAAATTGGTCTGCGAGCCGTCGTAATCGACGCCCAAACCGCCACCGACATCGAGGTATTCGAGCCCGGCGCCGCGGCCTGCCAGTTCGACGTAGATTCGCACGGCCTCGTTGAGCGCCTGCTTGATGTGGCGAATGTTGGGAATCTGGCTGCCCAAGTGAAAGTGCAGCAGTTTGAAGCAATCCTGCATGTCGCGCTGCTTCAGTTCTTCCAGCGCCCGCAGGATTTCGGTCACCGTCAGCCCGAACTTCGAGCGATAACCGCCCGAAGATTGCCAGCGGCCGCTCGACTTGGTGGCCAGCTTGACGCGCATGCCGATATTCGGCCGCACGCCGACCTTCTTGGCGTATTGCAGAATCTGGCCCAACTCGGTGTACTTCTCGACGACGGGGATGATTCGCCGGCCGATTTTGTGGGCCAGCATCGCCATTTCAATGAACTCGGCGTCTTTGAAGCCGTTGCAAATGATGGGCGTATCGTTCGTGGCCAGCGCCATCACCGCCAGCAATTCGGGCTTCGAGCCGGCTTCCAGGCCGAAACGATAGGGCCGGCCGAAATCGAGCACTTCCTCGACAACCTGCCGCTGCTGGTTGACCTTGATCGGATAGACGCAGCAGTAATCGCCCTTGAAGTGGTATTCTTTGATCGCCGTCTGGAAGGCGTCGTGGATTTCGCCCAGCCGATGCTTGAGAATCTCGGCGAAACGGATCAGAATCGGCAGGTCGATGCCGCGCAGTTGCAGGTTGTCGACCAGTTGCTTCAAATCGATCGAGCGGTTGCGATCTTTGGTCGGATGTACGCAGAGATTCCCCGCATCGCTCACCGAAAAATAGCCCGCTCCCCAACGTTCCACGTCGTAGAGTTCCGCGGCGTCGGAAGCGGTCCAAGGCTTGACTTGCTGATCGAGCATCGTGTGCATGACTCCGACCGAGAGCGCAAAAGGGGAATCGGGTAGAATATCGTATCTTAGCGAACCCGGCTATGGCGGGAAGAGGGCGTATTCGCGAGCCGCAGATGGCGGCCGTACAATCCGTTCCCTGCAACCCGCCGCCTGTCTTTTCACTCCCTGTTCCCAATCGCCATACCCCCTCGCACGAACGGCTTGAAGCAATGCAACTACGCTGGCTGGCGAGCGCCTCGACAAGCTGCTTTCATGCGACCGCGGCGATCGCTCGAGGCGGACCGCTGGCCGATGCACGCCTGGCCGACGCTCTGGCCTCGCCGGCCGCGTCGCTGCTGGGCGAATTGACCGCGGCCGGGCTCGACGCCGAGGCGTTCTTCGAGCAGGCCGTGCCGCTCGCCTCGGCCTTCGAGAACAACTGCCAACTGGCCGACCGCGTGCTGTCCAAGTTACAGGGGCCCGGCAATCACGAACTTGCGGCCGGGCGATTGGCAGGCTGGTTCACGCAATTGGAATCGGCGTTCAACCACGCCGTGCCCGGCGTGGTCGACGAGCTGGAACTGCGCAGCGGTCCGCTGCGCGAACAATGGGAAGCGCGCGGACCGGGTTTGTTGGCGGAGATCGGGCGGCAGACCGAGCCGGGCTTGTTGACCGAGTCGGCCGAGATCGTGCTGGCTTACCCGGCCGTCGGCGGCGCCGCGACGGCGCACCTGGCCTCGAACAAGGTCGTGATCGAAGCGGTGCTGGCCAACCCGTTCGGCGAACTGCCCGAGATCGTGCGGTTGGGCTGGTTGCTGAGCACGTTGAATCTCGATTTGCCCAAGTACTCCGAGTCGATTCCGCCCGAGCGGTTGACTCGGCTCGCGAAGCTGGCCATGCTGCCAGTGGCGCTGCAATCCGCCGCCGAGTTGGAATTAGCCCCCGGCGGACCGACGCCGTTGGCAGTCGCGATCGGCGCCTGGGGCTTGGCCGATTCGCAGCACGTCGACTCGCTAGCAGAAACGTTGCGAGCCTGGCGCCAAACCTATCAAGATAACCGGCCGCCCTGGAGGGTGGCGCTCGCGGCGCTCGACCAGATGCTGACAACGCCGGCGAACCAGACCCGTGCGGAGGAGAAAACGCCATGAATGGGGCAGGGGCTTCCTCGCAACTCTCCGCCGAAGCATTGGCCGACACGCTGCTGCTGTCGCTCATTTCGGGCGTCGGACCGAAATCCCGCCAATCGCTGCTCGAACGTTTCGGCACGCCGACGGCCGTGCTGGCCGCCGCCCCCAGCGAGTTGCGTTCCGTGCCGGGCATCGGCCCCAAGCTGGCCGGCGCGATTCTTCGCGCGCGGCAAGAGAATCGACGCTGCCGCCGAGATCGAATTCTGCCGCCAAAACGGAGTCTCGATCGTCGCCCATTCCGATGCTGCTTATCCGCGAGCCTTGCGAGAAATTCACGATCCGCCCGGCGTGCTGTTCGTGCGCGGCGCCATCGAGCCGAACGACGCGCTGGCCATCGCCATCGTCGGCTCGCGGCATGCGACTCACTACGGCCAGGAGCAGGCCGAACGCCTGGCGGGCAGCCTGGCTCGGGCCGGGCTGACGATCACGAGCGGCCTGGCGCGGGGCATCGACGCCGCGGCCCATCGCGGGGCGCTGGCCGCCGGCGGCCGGACGCTGGCCGTGCTGGGCAGCGGGGTGTTGAACGTTTACCCGCCCGAACACGATCGACTGGCCGCCGAAGTCATCGCTCGCGGCGCGCTGATCAGCGAGTCGCACGTGCGCGCGGCGCCGGTTAGCGGCGCCTTTCCGCAGCGCAACCGGCTGATCAGCGGGATGTCGCTGGGGGTGATCGTCGTCGAAGCGGCGCTGCAAAGCGGCGCGTTGATTACGGCCCGCCACGCGATGGAACAAGGGCGCGAGGTATTTGCCGTGCCGGGGCGCGTCGACAACCGCATGTCGCGCGGCTGCCACCGGCTGATTCGCGACGGAGCGAAACTGGTCGAGACGGCCGAAGACGTGCTGGAAGAACTCGGCCCCTTGGTCGCCGCCGCCACGCGCAACGACGGCACGGTCGTCCATCATCCGGCCGAACTGCTTCTGAACGAGCCCGAGCAGCAGGTGCTGGCCGCCATCCAAGGCTCGCCGACCTCGATCGACGAGGTGATCTCGGCCAGCGGCCTGCCGACGCCGCAGGTGCTCGCCACGCTGAGCGTGCTCGAAATGCGGCGGCTGGTGCGGCGCATCAGCGGCAACCAGGTCATGCGGCCGTAAGCTTAACTTCACTCCACGCGACTCCGAGTTGGCGACAGCATGAACTATCGCAAATATCTGGCGTTAACAGCCTTTTCCAGCGAGCAAGTACTCGGCCAATGGCGCTGGCTAACTGGGCCAGACCTCGAACTATGGCACGTCACCAAGGCAGGGGACGCGTTTCTCAAGAAGCCCGCAGACGGTTCGGTTTATTTCCTGGACGTGGTCGCGGGCCGAGTCGAGATGATCGCCGACAGCGAAATCGATTTCGAGGCTTTGATCTCTGACGTCGAAAATGCGGATTGCTGGCTGATGCCGTCCATCGTTGATGGCCAAGCATTGCTCGGGATGGAGCCGGGCAATGATGAGTGCTTGAGCATGAAACAGCCGCCCGTGTTAGGCGGGCAGGTTACCCCAGACAACTTCGAAACGTGCTGCGTGCTCGTCCACTTCTCGATCGCCGGACAAATTCACGAACAGGTGAAAGATTTGCCCCCCGGCACAAAGATTGACAAGATCCAGATTAAAAGTAAGACCCGTGCGACGAAGCGCCCGTGGTGGAAATTTTGGGACGGCATGCGGCCCCACCTACTGCTTTTCGCGTGCAGCTAAATGCCGTGCTTGGCTATTTACGCCAATAGTCTTGTCGCCGCGACAAGATTTTAAAAGTCTCGTTTTCCACCTGCGGCGTCCCTCATTCGAGTCAAGTAACTAACCGCTAATTCACGCTAATCTCCGCTAATTAGTGAAGATCAGCGGAGATTAGGTTCGTAGGTTATGCTTCGGCATAACTCCGAAACCAGGAGCGTTATGCTGAAGCATAACCTACCGGACTTCGCGCACGGCCACGTGACTGGGGCAGAGCGCAGCAATGCACCAGACGATGCAGATTCTGCGGAGGCAAGGGATGGACCAAGTTCGGCCGCCGATTTCACTTCGCTTTCCAAACCGCTTCCAGATCTTCCGAGCACTGCTTGCGAATGCTGTTGTCGGTCAGAATCGCTTCCGTGGCGGCGTTCATCTCCTCGCGCCGAAAGACCAGCGTCTCGGCGCCCGGAAAGCGGAATTCCAGATACTCGGCCGTGTTGTACTTCAACAGTTCGACCAGATGCTTGAGATTTCGCACCGGGATGCCGTTGACGCGGCTCAGCACCGAGAAAGTCGGCGCGCTGTAGCCTTTGACGAGCGCGTGGGGAAACATCGGCGAGGGGACGATCACCACCTCTTCTCCTTCGAACGCCGGCCGATCGGTCAACCGCTTGATGAGCGGGCTGCCGCGATCGATGAGCGCCGCGCCCAGCGTGCGCGTCAACAGCGCCATGAATTCCTGCGAAGCGGGCGAAAACACCAGCGGCCCGTAGATGAAATAACGCGGGTAGTCGCCGTGCAAATACGGGATCGCCAGCGACTCTTCGGCGGTGACGGGCGTCTCGATCTCGAGCGTTTCGCCGTCGCGCAAAACGGTGAACTTGACTTTGCCCTCCTGGGCGAGCTTGGGAATCAAATACTGAAACGGCAATTGCAGATCGCTGGCCACTTGCACGCGCGAAGCGTTGTCGAGCGCGTGGTCGCCGATCTTGAGAATCACGTCGCCGCGGCGCAGCGGATAATCTTCCCCTCCGCCGTGCGGCCGGGTAATCATCGCCCCGCCGACCCCCTTGCCCAGGCCGAGTTTCTTGCGAATGGCGTCGTTTTCCAGCGTCTGCGTTTCGTCGCGCAGCCGGGGCTTGCCGTCGTAATGGCCGTCGGCCACGTCCGCCAGGAACGCGTTGATCTCCTCGACGGGGATCAAATAGCCGATGTTCTCGGCCGTCTTGATGCCGCTGAAGGCCACGCCCACCACGCGGCCGTCGGACAACGCCGGCCCGCCGCTGTTGCCGGGGTTCAGCGCGGCGTCGATCTGCACGCGCAGCCCGGTGGTGCGATAGTAATAGCCCGCGAAATCGACCCGCGAGATGATTCCCTCGGTGACCGACATCTGCTCGCCGCCGAGCGGATAGCCGTAAACGTTCACCGTGCCTTTGACCTGCGGCAGGCCCTCGGCCAATTCAAGCGGCGGCCGGCTGTCGAAAAACGAGTCGTCATCGGTCAGGTCGAGCACCGCCAGATCGATCGCCTGCGACATCGCCAGCACCTTGGCCGGCAGCTTGTCGGCCGATTGGTGCGGCTGGACGTAAATCTGGCTGGCGTATTGCACGACGTGGGCATTGGTCAGAATCCGCCGCCCTGCGATGATGAACCCGGTTCCGGAGGCTTCTTGCGTGGCGCTTTTGGTCCAGGGCTGAAAAAAGTTGGGCGCCCGCTGGGTGACGGCGATCTTGACCACCGAATCGCGGACCGCATCTTCGGCATTTAACGATGCGGCGACCGCAACCCAGACTGCCGCGGCGAACATCGCTCGTACAGCATACTTCATTGCTAGTATCCCCCCGGCAGCGACTGGAAAAGCATGAGATCAGACTGCCGCCCCGTGCGGCGTTGCTGGCAACATCATCCGCCGGACGGCTCGCGCTGTCAAATTCACGCTGGCGGAGCGGCCCGCTCGAGCCGCAGACCGTGCCGGCGGAAGACCAGCAGCGAGCCCGCGGCGAGCAAGCACGCCGACGCATTGAATGCGACGTACCAGTGTCGCGGCAAATGTCCTGACGGCGCGGGAGCTTGATCGGCGAGGAAAGCGCAAAGCCAAGGGACGATGACCAGCCCCGCGATGCGAACGAGCGCCGGCGAGCGTCCGAACGCGCCCCAGACGGCCATGACGCAGACAAACGCCTGGCCGACGCCGAGCGCCGCTTCGAGCCAGAGCGCGGCAGGCCGATCCTGCGGTACGACCAGCCGCGCGGCGCCAAACAACACCGCGGCCGCGCAAGTCCAGGCCAAAAGATGGAGTAATCCGAACTGGCCGGCTCGCGACGGTTCGGTTTTCGCTGCGACGAATTCTTCCGAGGCATGCGACAAGCGCAAGCCTCGCTTCTGAACCAGATGCAGCAAGAACAGCAACGTCGTCAACATGGCGGTCGCCCCGACAGTAATTCGCCAAATCCCCTCCTCGCCGAAGGCGAGAGCCTTACAGACGGCAATCAAAACGGCCCACGTCGCACCCCAGCCCGCGATCAGCCCCGGCGCCCGCCATTGCCAACGCGAATCGGCCAGCATGGCCCAGACGACGAGCAAGCCGAACAATCCCGCGTAAATGCCCAAGGCGGTTGCCGCAGGCAATCTGACGGCGTCGCCGCGGACGCCGGTAGCTGCCAGCCGCAGAAGGACGGCGCCCAAGATGACGCCAACGAGCAACAAGACATCGCAGAAGGCGCGTTGCAGGCGCCGCTGTTTGAGTCCGGAGCGAAGCCAGGCGATCGCCCAGATGGCGAACGCAACGATCCAGCCGCAAAGGATCACGGCAAACGGCCTGTTCGGCGGCAGCACGGCCAGTTGACGCCCCGTGGCGACGTCGTAGACCCGCGCCTGGCTGGTCGGGTAGTAGCGCCACAGCGACACTTTAGAAACGCCGTCGCCGACTACGAGCGTCCGGCCGTCGGGCGAAAAAACTGGCGAGAAGAAGAATTGTTCGTTTTTCGATCGGGCGTTTGTCGCCGCCGCCAGCCACAGCCGCTTGCCGCTGCGCACGTCCCAAAGAGCAACGCAACCCCTGCCTGCCGCGGCCAGAAATCGATCGTCGGGAGAGTAGGCAATGCCCAGGAATTCACTGCTCGGCGCCTTGAGTTCGTCGACAAACGTCTCCGATTCCAGACTCCAAATCCGCACTTCTCCATCGCCCGCCAGCGCCAGCCGCTTGTCGTCGCGCGAGAAGGCCAGGCCGTGCGCCGTAACGCGCAGGACACGAGCGCCGTCGCGCGAGCCGCGACTCAGCCGATAAATCGTCACGTGGTCTTTCGTGCCTGGACGACTGGCGATGGCGACTGCGGCGCGCCGGCCGTCGTGCGAAATCGCCACGCTTCCCGGCGTCTCCGTATGGACCGAAGCCAGTTCTCTGGGTGCGCCGTTGGCTATCCGATACATTTTGATCACTCCCGGCGTAATCCACATCGCTACGAGCGTTTCGCCGTCGTCGGAGTACCGCAGCACGCCGACAGGCGAATGGTGCGGAGAGACTTCGAACTGCTTGGCGCCGGTCGCGACATCCCGCCACTCGATGGCGCCATCCTCTTCTCCGATCGCCAACGTCTGGCCATCGGGCGAAAACGCAAAGCTGCAGATCGGCTTGGCCGAGGCGACGGACGATGCCACGCGCCCGCTGGCGAGATCCCACACTCGCACGGCGTCCGCTCGGCGCACCCAGCCCGTCGCCGTCGCCAGAAAGTTGCCCTGCGGCAAAAAGCCGACGTGCGAGGTCGGCTTTCGTTCCCACGTCGCCAACCAGAACAACACGGCCAAGAGCGGCGCGAGAAGAACGAGAAGCCAACCCCGACTGCGGCTGAGCGCGAACCGCCGCCACGCGCGGTCATTCGGTTCAGCGACAGCCCCACGGCAAGCGGCTGTCGGGTCTTGATCTTCGCAGGCCATCAGGCGGCCCCATTTCGTCGGCGACTCGAGTTATGGCCTCAGCATAACATCCGAGTCCTTGAAATGGAGCCGCTTACGCACGACTTGCCCCCAACGCGCGGGCGCCAGCGAACCTCAGCCCGGCTCAATACGCCTCTTTGGCCTGCACGCCTTTGCGGTTCTGCTGGTAGAGGTTTTTGAGATTCAGTTCTTGCTGCTGCAAAATGGCGCCGTTGCCGATCTGCAAGCCTTCGAGCAACTGTCGCTCGCCGCCGGCATCGGCAGGGGCCGCGGCGGGCTTTTCGGCCTTTTCCTCCGCGGCGGGCGCCTCTTGCGGCGGCGGGCCAAGTTGCGTTTCGCCGCGGAAGAAGGCGTAGCGGTTGTGCTCGGCCTGGGCGATCACGGTCGAAGAGCCTTGGATCGCGTCGGCCACGAACACGCCGCGCAGGTCGGTCTCGCCCGAGACGAAATCGGCGTTGCGACTGCCGATCACCTTGACGTGTACGTCCGGCACGTAGCCGTCCTTGGTCGCGTTCTTGACCGTCGCCCGCACGCGGCCCGAAGCCGCCTCTTCCTGCACGTCGAGCACCAGCGGCGTGACCAGCGCCAGCCCGCTGGCGTACAGGTCGTCGCCGCGGCAGACGACCAGGTACGCGCCTTCGTCCTTCAGCGGCAGCGGCAGCTTGCGCGAGCGGTCGCGATAGTCCTTGCCGTCGCCTAGCTCGACGACGACTTCGTGATACGGCCGGATGCCCGCCAGGTTGATCTCGGTGATGCCGCCCAGATCGTGCTTGAGCAGGCTGAACTTCATCAGGTCGATCTTGTAGACCCGCACGTCGCAGCGGGCCACGTTGCGGAATTTGAGTTCCAACTCGGCCTTTTCCTCCGGCTCGAAGGTGGTGACCTCCGGCAGCGAAATCGCCTTGTGCGTGAAATAGTCGATCGCCTGCCTGGCGTCGGCGAAACGGTCGGCGACGCGAGTGTACTCGCGGATCGCGTCGGCGGCCTTGCCCAGGCTGTGATAGACCTGGCCCAAGATGTAAACCGCCTGCCACTTGTTGCGGCTTTCGATCTCGCGGCCAGTCTGCGGCTCGGTGCGCTTGGTCTCGGCCACCTTGCGGCACATCTCCAGGGCGGCCTCGTGCTCGCCCAAGGCGAAGTGGCTGTAACCGACAACGTACCAGTAGCTGTCGAGATAGTCGCTCTTGGGGTAACGCTCGGCGTACAGCTCGCACCGCGCAATCGCCTCCCGATAGGCCTTCAATTCCAACAGCGCGTTGGCCAGCGAGAACGAAGCCTGGTCGGCCGCTGGATCCTCGGGGTAAGACGTGAGGAACTGATCGAGCATCGCCAGGGCCTGCTGCACCAGGTCGACGCGCGTGATCTTCTTCTCGCGCAGCTTCTGATCGGCCGCGGCGTGCGGGGCGTAGGCGTAGACTCGCTGCGCCAAGGCGTACTGCGCCGCCGCAACGTAAGCCTCCGGCGGATATTCGCCCAACAGCCGGCCCATCACGTCGACGCTGCGCACGAACTCGCCCTGCGATTCCAAAAAGCCGGCCACGCCGCTCTCGCTCTGGAAACTCACCTCGACCGTCGACCGGAACACCAGGTAGCTGCGTTCGTACTCGCCGATTTTGTCGTAGGCCAGCCCGACCTTCATGATCTTCTCGAAAGACAGTTCGACGTCGGGCCATTTCTCTTTAATCAGCTCGAAATACCGCACGATCTGGGCGTCGGGGCCGAACGCCAGGTGGCAGTCGAGCAACATCTGCACCGATTCTTGGTAGATGTCCGGTTGCAATTGCCATTTCGTGACCAGCTCGGTCAGGTATGTGCCTGCCGTTTGCAGATCGCCCTTGGCGAAGGTCCGCTTGCCGTACTCGAACAGTTCCTGCGGCGTGAGCTTGTATTCGTCGACGCTCTTGGCCCCCAGCGCCAAAACCTTGAGCGGCTTCGGCGCCGACACGTCCAGTTGGCTCGGGCGATAAGGATCGCGGACGATCGTCGGCGCCGCGCGGTACTCGCCCGGCAGATAGCCGTACACGTCGAACTGGATCGGTTGCACGTAGTGCCGGCTGCCGATATAGAACGTGATGGCGCCGGGCGAAACCTCGAACCGCTCGAAGCCGCCTTGCACCGATTGCTCGATCACCGTCACGCCGCTGGGGAGCGGCTCGGTGACGACGAGATACTCAAGCTGCTCTTCGGGCGTGTTGGCCGGCACGTTGGCCCGCCAGATTTCCAGTTCGACGCGGCCGCGCTCGCCGACCGGCAGTTGCGTGAGCGGATTGCGGAACGAAGTGAAGGCGCCTTGCAACACGCCGAAGCCGCGGGGAATTGGCTGGCCGTCGAGTTCTCGCGGGGCCGGCTCGTAGTGCCGCATCACGCTCCAATCCTTCGTCGTACTCTTCAGCTTGTCGGCCGGCACGAAGCCGCCCAGCACGCACTGGAACGCGAACCGTCCGCGGCCGGCCAGTTGGAACTGAATCCGCTGCTTCCCTTTCAGCAACAGCTTCGCCGGGATGGCGATCGTCTCGGCGCCAGTCTCCTTCGTGACGTCGAGCTTCTTGGCCTCGAAGCCGTTGACCACGATCGTCAACTCGTAGTGCTCCTGATCGAAGCGAGTTCTGGCGTACCATTGGCAAAGCCCCAGCGCCGCCGGGCCGGTCGCCTTGTCGGGCGACCAGCGATGCCCGGTGCGATGGGCCATCAGCCAATCGACCAGTTCCTTGTTCTTGGCCGCCTCGGGCGAGACTTTTTCGAGCGACAGCAGGTACAAGGCGCGGATTTCAGCCGCCGCCTCGCTCCAGGGGAGCGAACCGAGCTGGCTGGCTCGCTTCGGCGCCGCGTCGTCGAGGTTTCGCTTGCCGAGCACGTCGAGAATCTCGCCGGCCATCGGCGCACGGTCCATCTCGACCAGCGCGTGGGCCAGATGCGCCAGCGCCGCGTTCGACAGCGCCGGCCGATTGCGATACAGCCGGTTGGCCAGCGTAAAGTCGCCGCGACCGGCCGCCGACAGGCCTTGCAGCAAGATCGCCTTGCTCTCGTAGTCGCTGTCGGAGGTAGCGGCGATCTGGCTGCTCAAGTAGCTGATCGCCTTCTCGAACGCATCGTCGGGCGCCTGATATCCGGCGCCGCGGGCCAGGCTCAAGGCCCAGACCATGCGCGAAGACGTATAGCGGTTGCCGGCGCCTCCCTTGCCGGTCCAACTCCAGCTTCCGTCGTCGTTCTGCGAGGAGATCAACAGGCTGATCGAAGCGCGGATCCGCCCGTCGAGCGCCTCGGCTTGCGGGCCGCCCGCCTGCCGCGTGGCGCCGACGAGTTTTTGCAAAGCGACGGCGGCCATCAGGTCGCTGGCGGTCGTGTCGAGCCCCGAGCCGACCCGCACGGCTTCCCACTGGCACAACGGCGCCGGGGCCAGCAGAATGTCGAGCAGGCTTCGCTCGACGTTCGGGCCAATCAGCACTTCCAGCGTGCGGGCTTCCAGCGGCATGTCGGCGGGCGGTTCGACCCAGACGGTCGTGTCGCTCGAAGCCGTGCCGCCGGCCGTGGCGAACACGCGCATGCCGTACGGTTCCAGCGGCACGCTGCGCCGCAGCACGTCGCTGCGCTCGCCCGCCTTGACGGTCAGTTCGAACGCCGCGGAGAGCGATTCATCGGGCGCCGCTTGCTCGTCGCCGGCTTTGGGGGCCGCGGACCCGGGCCGCTTGAGCGAGGTTTCGAAGGTCAACTCGTGGAGGCCCTTGCCGGCGTCGAGCGTCTTTTTCTCTTCGACCGTCTTGCCGCCGATCGTGGTCTTGAGCGTGACTTCGATCGACCCTTTGTCCACCGCGTCGTTGTGGACCGTGGCCTGGATTTCGGCCTCGTCGCCGTCGGTGAAGGCCAGCGGCAGCTTCAGTTCGCCGAACAGCTCCTTCTTGACGGTCAACTCGCCTTCCGCCTCGCCGGCCAGCGTCTCGGTCGTGACGCCCTTGGCCAGCAGCTTCCAGGCGGTCGTCTTCTCGGGCAGCGTGATCGTGACGGTCGCCTTGCCGTCCTTATCGGTCACGACCGCCGGGTCCCAAAAAGCCGTCTCCTGCGATTCGACCGCCGGCAGCAGCACGGCGCCCGAGGCGTTGAGTTGCTCGGCGAACTGTTCGGCCTGTTTTTCGTCGATTTCCTTGTCGAAGCGGACGTTGTTTTGTCGGCCGTTGGCGTCGAAATAAAAGAACCATCGATTCGATACGCGATCGTTTTGGGTGAACGTCAGCAGCTCTTGTGGCGTGAAGGGTTGATCGACGGCGGAGCGGCTCAGGCCGCTGAGATCTAATTCATACGGGTTATCGACCGTATCGTTGAGCACCACGCTGCCAAGCGTCAATTCGCTGCGCAATTTGTTGCGGGCCGCAGCTTCCGCCAACCGCTTGCCGTCGGGCATGGTGAGGTTGAGACCGAGTTGCCACTGTTTCTTGGCCAGATCGCCGGCGGCGCCTTTGGCCTTGGCCGGCGCCTTGCCGCCCCGAGCGCCGCCACGGCCCCCGAATTGGCCGCCCCCCATGCCGCCCCCCATGCCGCCAACCATCTGCGCCTTGGAGATTTCTTCCGCATCCTGCGTCTGACTGATGACGAGGCCAAGCCTGTTCTCGTATGTTTGCAATTCGCCGGCGCCTACCTCGTCCCATGTCGTCGGGTTAACCGCACCTCGCACGAGATCCGCCACGGGTGC
This sequence comes from Pirellulales bacterium, assembly GCA_035532215.1. GTDB lineage: Bacteria > Planctomycetota > Planctomycetia > Pirellulales > JAICIG01 > JAICIG01. The sequence goes on from DATKRK010000208.1 coordinate 51,232, forward strand.
TAAACCCGGAACGCGACGCTCGCCCAATTGCACCCTGCCTGAATCATCGACAAGCGACCCGCGAGGCGGGCCGCCTTGGTCGTACATTGCGTTCGCGTCGATCGCGATGCCGCGGTCGGCGAACGAAGCCGCAACTCCGGCCTTCAACCGCTCTGCCTCTTCCGCGGCCACTTCCAGCCGGTCCTTTTCGGCCAGCAGTTGCGGATTGATCGGCTGCGTCGCCGGATAATACGCGAAAGTCACGCTCGACGTGGTTCGCACGGCGGGCTCGCGCGTCTGCCCGCGGAAGAAATCCTGGATCGCCGCGACGTTCGAGCCGAACATCTCGACCAGCGACTGCTCGATCAAGGCCAGGCTCAATTCGGCTGCCACCAGCTGGCCTTGCGGGTCGGTCGTGGTCACGGTCACTTCGACCTCGTCGCCCGGCTGCGCTGCGCCTTGGCCGCCGCCCTTGCGCTTGGTTTCGAGCTTCACGCGCAGCTCGCGCTCGACGGTGAAGGGGCTCGAAGCCTCGTGGAATCGCCGGAAGCGGGCCCGGGCTTCGGCGTCGGCCGGCGGCCGCGCGTCGGTCATCACCGCCACGGCCAACTCGAAATTCGGCGCCAGCACCGCCGTGAGCGGAATCTTCAACTCGTTGGCGCCTTGCTTCAGCTCGATCAACTTGTAATCGAGCACGCGGGCGCCTTGGAACGTGACCAGCGCCAAGGCCGGTTCTTCGCGCCAGTGCAGTTGTACGCTGGCCGTGTCGCCGACCTTGAACGTGTGCTTGTCGGCCAGGATGCGCAGACGGACCGCGTCGTTGTCGTCGGAGACTTGCACCACGCGGGCGCCCGAGATCGGGTTCTTGAAGAGGTCGGTTCCTTCGACCCGCAAAATGTACTTGCCCCCTTGCTCCAGCCGCAGCGTAAGGCGGGCCTGGCCTTGTTTTTCGTCGGTGGCAAGCTCGTGCCGTTCGACTTCGCGCTCGCCGACCTTGCCGTCGACGGTGGTCTGTTCGAGCACGTGAAGCACGAGCTTTTCGGCGATCGGCTTGCCTTCGGCGTCGTGGGTCGTAACGGACGCCTCGAAGGTCTCGCCCGAAACGTAGACCGGCCGCACCGTACCGACGCCGATCGTGAAGCCGCGCGTGGCCAGGTAGAAATTGACCGACGTCTGCAAATTGCGCTCGGGCAACATCACCACCAGCGGCAAGGCTTGCGCCTCGCGATATTCGCGCGTCGGCAGCTTGAACGCCAGTTCGCCGTGCTCGTCGGTCTTGCCCGTGTAGACGCGGCCGCCGGCCAGTTGATAGCGAATCTCGCGATCGGCCAACGGCGCCCCGTAATAGAATTTGGCCGCGATCTTGCCTTCGATCTCTTCGCCCCGATAGAAAACCTTGCGATCGACGTCGACTGACAGCCGCACCGGTTCGAGTTGATATTCGTGGACGGCGAAGCCGCCTTGATAGCTGTGGTTGTCCTCGTCGCGGACTTGAATCCGGTATCCGCCCGGCATGCTGGTGGCCGGCAGCGCGAAGCGGGCGTGAAAGCTGCCGAACTCGCCGAGCGTCACTTCGTCCTGCCTGAGCAGCCGATTGCGGCTATCGAAAACTTCCAGGTGATACTTCTTGCCTTGGGCGATCGTGAAGCGGTCGTCGGCGACTTGCCGCACGACGCCGCGGACGTGGACCATCTGCCCGGCCCGGTAAGCCGGCCGATCGGTATAGATGTAGCCTCGCTCGGTCAGGCCGACCGACACGCCGAGGCCTTCGAGCCCGACGACGTTCGAGGCCACGCTCGCCTCGGCCACGGCGAACACTCGCACATCGCCGGCCGATTTCAGCTCTTCGTACGACTTCTGAAACACGCCGTCGTCGCCCGTTTCGGCCTCGGCGAAGACCTGCTGGCCGTTGGAGATCAACAGCCGCGCCTTCGGCCAGGGCTCGCCGGTCCGCAGGTTTTCGGCGAACACGAAGACTTCGTCGCGAGAACTTTTGACGACGATATCGAGATCGCTGGCCACGACGAGCGTCGTGGCTTCGAGCGTCTTGCTGCTGACGGTGACTGCCATCACGCCCGACTTGGGCGCGGCCTCGCCCAGCGGAATTTCGATTTCGTTCTCGAGCTGCTGATATTCGGCGTATTTGGGAACTTCGAACTCGAACGTGCGGTCGGGATCGATCAACGCGATATCGAGCCCTTCGACGCCCGAGGCCAGGTGCATCTTGCGGAAATAGGTCTCCATGTCGATCGTGTAGCAGCGAACCGTGACCTGCTCGACGTTCCGCGAAGTGAGCTTGATCTTGGGCGTCTCGTTGGTGCGGAACACGCGCTCGGTGGCGATCGCCAGCGACTTGGCCGTCAGCCGGGCCACGCGAGCCTGCGCCTGGCCGGCGTAATTGCCCCACGCGACCTTGCGGAACTCCTTGAGCGCCTCGGGCAGTTTGCCGAGCTTTTCTTCCAAGGTCGCGGCGATCATGAACTGCGCCTGCGACGATTCGTTCGTGTTCGGGTATTTGGCCGCCAGCCGGCGCCACTCGGCGATCGCGTCGTCGAACTTGTCTTGCAAGAACAGCATCCGGCCGAATTCGTACAAGATGCCGGGATCGCGCGGGTCGAGCGGGTACTTGGCCAAGAACTCGCCCCACAGCTTGCGGGCTTCGTCGTAACGCTTGGCCTGCCGCGCTTCGTAGCCGAGCAGGAACTCGGTGTTCACGATCTGCCGCTGCACCTCGCTCCACGAAGCGTGCGCCGGATGCTTGGCGAGATAATCGCGCCAGGCGGCCAGCGCCTCGTTGAATTTCTTTTGCAGTTGATACGAGCGGCCGAGCAGCACGCGGGCGTTGGGCGTCTCGTCGCGGTCGGCGTAACGCTCGTCGGCCAGGAATTTTTCGAGCGTCTTGACGGCGTCTTCATAGCGGCCGCGGCTGACGTAGCTGGCGGCAACGCGCAAATACGCCTGCCCGGCGAGCTTGTGCGTCGGGTAGCGATCGAGAAAAGTCTGCAAGCTGGCCGCGCCCAGTTCCAATTCTTCATCACTCGTGGGGCTGGGCAGATGGTAGGTTTCCGAAAGCTTGAAAGTCGCTTCGGCGATTCGCTCCGACTTGTCATCAGGGTAGGCGGCCAGCAGATCCTGCCACGTGCGGCGGGCCTCTTCGTGCTGGCCTTGGCCCAATTGGCACTCGCCGAGCCGGAAGCGGGCCTCGATATCCAGTTCGCCCTTGGGATGGTCCTTGCTAAACTGGTCTTTGCCGAACCGTGCATAGCGGTTGGCCGCTTCCTGCAAGTTTCCCAGGGCCTGATAGCAGCGGGCGGCGAGCAATTCGACTTCGGCCCGCTTCTCGGGCTTGGGGCCGACTTCGAGGGCCTGCGTGTAGAATTGCAGCGCCTTTTCATAATCGGGCGGCGTTTGTTCGTCGGCCGGCTTGAAATAAGCGTCGGCGAATTCGAGATAGATGTCGGCAATTTCCTGCTTGCGGTCGAGCGACAGCAGCCAGGCGGCCTGTTCGCGATAGATTGTCTCGGCCGCTTGGAAGTCGCCCTTGCGAGCCAGCGACACGGCCCGGCCGAACTTGGCCCGGCGCAGCCAATGGCTTTCGGGGAATTCTTTTTCGAGTTGCTCATAGGCGGCCACGGCATCGTCGTAGCGGCCGGCAAGGTGGAGCGCTCGGCCTTTGAGATAAGCCAGCCAGTCGCGATCGCCCGTAGAAGCGGCATCTTGCCGCTTTGTACGCGGCAGGGCGCCGCGTCTACTCTCGCCGTCGGCCAGCAGCTTGTCGATCGCTTCGGCCGCTTCGGCGTACTTGCGGTCCTGCATCAGCCGCTTGACGGCCGGCGGCGTCTTTTGATTGGCAATCTCTGTTGCGAAAACCGTGCGTTCCGCCTCGGCCGCACCGTCGGCCGATTTCTTGTCGCCGTCGGCCGCCCAGGCCGCGGTCAAGGCCAACAGGGAAAGCCCGATGAACCCCACGCTCGCTGCCCGCGGAGTCCGCAGAAAATCGCTTCTCATGCCAGCATCTCCTCGATTTCCGCCGCTGTGGATCAGTGGCCGTGAATAGGCGCCCGCGGCCGATCAGGGCCGACAAGACGGCCGACCGCCGAAAAAACAAACCAAGCCGATCGTATGACGCCCGAACGCGCCGAAAAGTTTCATCGGTTTCGCCCGCTTTCGAGCGGCCCACGCGCGGGATACCCGAAAGCGAGACGCTACGAAGTGTTCAACCGTTATCACGAGTCTAGCCGTTCGCCGCAAAATAGGCCAAGCGCTTTGCGTTGTTGCGAGGCGCCGGAGCAGCATTTAGATTAGGTTGGCGCCGGATGCGCGTGATGAAAAACGGAGATTTCGGGCATGTCGGAAGCATTCGATCCCTATCGCAAGTGGCTAGGCATTCCGCCCGCCGAGCAGCCGCCGCACCACTACCGCTTGCTCGGCGTCGGTCTGTTCGAAGACGATCCCGACGTGATCGAAAGCGCGGCCGATCAGCGGATGGCTCACTTGCGCACGTTCCAGGCCGGGCCGCACTCGGCGCTGTCGCAGAAGTTGCTCAACGAGGTCGTGGCGGCGAAGATCTGCCTGCTCTCGGCCAAGCAACGCGCCGCCTACGACGCGGAATTGCGGCAAAAGTTGGAGGCCGAGAAACCGGCCGACGAGCGCCTCCTGCCCGTCGCGGCGGCGATCGAGCCCGCCGTTGCGGCGCCGGTGGCAACGACGCCGCTCGGCGACGATGTGCTGGCCACGTCGCTGGACGCGCAAGTTGCCAAGCCGTTGCGGACGTTGCCGCCGCGCGGACGTGCGAAGAGCGGCTCGTCGCTGGTCGCGTGGTTGGCAGGCGCCGCGGGGCTGTTTGTCGTGGTGGTCGTCAGTTTCGCAATGTTTGGCCGGCCCGAAGCAACGCCGCCGGTGGCCAACCCTCCGGCCGAAGATGCTTCCTCGGTCGACCGCGCAACAGCTACGGCGCCCGCTCCGCAGCCGAAAGCGCAGCCGCCCCAAGCCTTGCCGAGCGTCGTCGTGGGCGAACTCGAACCGCCGCGCGCCATCGCGCCTTTCGACGCCAAACAGGCCCGCGCCCATCAGGAAGCCTGGGCCGACTACTTGAAAACGCCCGTCGCGCAGACCAACTCGCTCGGCATGTCGCTGGTCTTGATCCCGCCGGGCGAGTTCACGATGGGCAGCACGCCGGAACAGATCGCGGCGGCCAAACAATTCGCCGAGCAAGCGGAAGGCGCCGCCGACAAGTGGACCCTCGAGCGCCTCGACGCCGAGGCGCCGGCGCACCGCGTGAAGCTTCGCAGACCTTTTCTGCTTGGGGCGACGGAAGTCACCATCGGGCAGTATCGCCGTTTCGTCGAGGCCGCGAATTATGTCACGGAAACGGAACGCTTCGGCGGCGGCAGTTCGACGAGCCGGCAAGAACAAGATCCGCAGAAGAAATCGCTGACGTGGCAATCGCTGAGCTATCCGGCCAATGACGACTCTGCGGTGGGTCAGATCACCTGGAACGACGCCGTCGCGTTCTGCAACTGGCTGAGCGACCTCGAGAAAAAACGCCGCGGCTACAACGAGGTTCTGCCGGGCTTTTGGGACTTGGATCGCGAGGGCGATGGTTATCGTCTGCCGACCGAGGCCGAATGGGAATACGCTTGCCGGGCAGGAACGGCCACGCAGTATTCGTTCGGCGACGACGCCTCGATGTTCGGCGAATACGGCTGGTCCGAGAAAACGCGGCCGATTACGTTCCCGGTCGCCGTGGGCTCGAAGAAGCCCAACAGTTTCGGCCTGTATGACATGCACGGCAATTCCGACGAATGGTGCAACGATTGGTACTCGCCCGACTACTACGCGTCCTCTCCGCCGGACGATCCCACGGGGCCGGCATCGGGCGACGCGCGGATCCGGCGCGGCGGCGGCTGGAACAACCCCTTGGTCCGCAACGGCTCGGCGTTCCGCGGTTCGTACGCGCCGTTTTGGCGATTTGGCGGTTTGGGGTTTCGCGTGGTGCGGGTTTCAACGACAGTCGAGTAACTTTGCTTTCAGGCAAGCGGGGGGCGTCAGTCCCCTGGTGAGGCCGCCGCAAAGCGTAAACCGCTGATCCTTGTTCGGCAGGCTGGACATCTCGACCTTTGAGCGGCGGCTGACCTGGGCCTCTGATTCGTAAAACGCGCACTTGATCGCTTGGAACAGGTTCGAACAACGCAAGACCGAATATGATTCTACGCCGGCGCCGCCAAGGTTCAAACGCAACACGTTGCAATTCTCGACATAGGATGGCCAACAGCGCGTAGGTCAGGCTTTCGACCCTGACAGACCCGAGCTTGACGCCTGTCAGGCTGGAAAGCCTGACCTACGTAAAGCCTACGACGGCCGCGGCTCGCTTGCCGCGCTGGCCGACTCGCGCACGCGGCGGCAATCGGGCAGCGAATCGAGAAAGGTGCGGCCGTAGGGCTTGGTCAGCACGCGCGGATCGAGAATCACCACCGTGCCGCGGTCTTGCTGCGTACGGATCAAACGCCCGAAGCCTTGCTTGAGCTTGATCGCCGCCTCGGGCAGTTGATAGCCGGCGAACGGATTGCCGCCGGACGAGCGGATCGCTTCGAGCCTCGCTTCCAGCAGCGGGCGGTCGGGCACGGCGAAGGGGAGCTTGGTGATGATCACCATTTGCAAGGCGTCGCCCGGCACGTCGACCCCCTGCCAAAAGCTGTCGGTCCCCAACAGCACGGCCCGCGGGTCGGCCTTGAAGCGCTCGAGCATCTGGCTGCGCGGCAGGCCGTCGCTTTGGGCGTAAAGGGCCAGGTTCCGTTCGGCGAGCCAGGGCGTCAGTTCGGCGGCCGCCTGCCGCAGCATCTCGTAACTGGTGAACAGCACGAACGCGTGCCCGTCCGTCTGGGCCACGTAGCGGCGGATCATCTCGATCGCCTTGCGTTCGTAGTCGCGCTTGTTGGCGGTCGGGTCGGGCATGCCTTCGACCAGGACGAGCCGGGCCTGCTCGCGATAGTTGAACGGGCTGCCGACGGCCAGCGTTTCCGCCTGGGTCAGGCCGATCCGCGAGCGGAAGAAATCGAACGAGCCCTTGGCGCCGACGGCCAGCGTGGCGCTGGTCATGATCACGCTCGGCACGCGCTCGAAGAGCTGTTCGCGCAGCACCGGCCCGACGTCGACCGGGGCCGCGGCCAGGGTCGTTCGCGGCCGGCGGCCTTGCACCAGATCGATCCAATACACGAGCCCGGCCAGCGATTGCGTGCGCCAAGCCTCGATGTCGCCGGCCAGCGCGGCCAGCCGGTCGTGGGCCGCTTGAAAATCCTGCCGCTCTTCGGCCGACTTCAGGCCGTCGCCGAAACCCTTCAGCGCGCGAGCCAGTTTCGTCAAGCTCGGGCTCAGCCCGTTGGGCACGATCTCGGGCTGGTGTACGCGGCCGTTGGCCCGGCCCGAGGCCGCCTGCCAGAGCCGCACTTCGTCGAAGAACTCCTGGGCGTGGATGCGCGCGGCCAGCACCAGCTCTTCCAGTTCGCGCTGCCGGTGGTGGACCAGCAAGCCCTTGTTCGTGCGGTCGTTGTAGAGCTTGTTGAGCGCGTACTCGACCTGACCGCTGGTGACGCTCATGCCGAGATGGTCGCCCGCCACGGCTTCGAGCGTATGGGCTTCGTCGAAGATCACGACGTCGTAGTTCGGCAGGATGCTCACGCCGTTGCGGCGCAGGGCCAGGTCGCTGAAGAACAAGGCGTGGTTGACGATCAGGATCTGCGCGTTTTGAATTCGGCGCCGGGCCTTGTAATAGAAGCAGCGGGCGTGCGTCGGGCATTGCCGGCCCATGCAGTTGCCGTGGTCGCTGCGCACTTCGTCCCAGACGGTCGGTATCGGCCGGTGGTCGAGCTCGGCCAGCGAGCCGTCGGCGGTACTCTTGGTCCAGCGCTGCAAAGCGCGCAGCTCGGCGAATTCTTCGTCGTCGCGAAACAGGCTGCTGGCCCGCTTCACGGCGCCTTCCAGCCGCCGCAGACTGAGATAGTTGCCGCGGCCCTTGACCAGCACGGCCGTGAATTCCAAGGGGATCACGGCGTTCAAGAGCGGCAGATCCTTTTCGAGCAACTGCTCTTGCAGGCTGATGGTATGGGTCGAAACGATGATCCGCCGGCGGTCGGGCTCATCCGCCGGCGCCGCGTCGGGCTGCGGTTCGCCGGCGTTTTGGCTTTGGGCGGCGGCCAGAATGGCCGGCACGAGATAAGCGAAGCTCTTGCCGACGCCGGTCCCGGCTTCGACGACGAGATGCCGCTTGGCCTCGATCGCCCGGGCCACCGCCTCGGCCATTTGCAACTGTTGCGGTCGGCGTTCGTAGTGCGGCAGCCGAGCGGCGATGCGGCCTTCGGGGCCCAGGATTTCGGCAGGAGTCAGCGCCATAGGCGAGGGTGCGTATACCGGCAAACGCGGCTTCGGCCCCGGCGGCCCGCCACGAACGATATTCTATCCATCAACGTATCACGAACGAACAAACGCCGATAGGGACCAAGGATTGAATAACCTCCCAAACCGAGCCGAATTCGCTCAAAAACCGCGCGGCTGCGATCCCGGCATGGTATCGGAACGTCAAGTATCCTCGCCCTATACTCATGGAACCACGGATGGCCCAGCGCGGCCTTCGGCCGCAACCGAATGAGCCACGGATGGAACACGGATCAAACACGGATGAAATGCAGAACGAGGCTCTTTCGCAGAATCCATGTGTGGTTGAGCGCCGCTTAGCGGGGTTGGTGTTGCGTTTTCCAAGGCATTGCCGGGCAAGCAAATGTGGCGTTGGTAAGTGAGACGCTGGTGAGGAGCCGAATTGGAAAACACGATGTCCGCTCCGTGTTTCATCCGTGGCTCGCCCCCCGCCAAAAGCGCCGCGCAAATCTTCGCGCTCGCGTGGAGAAACAGAACGTTTGTAGTACGGTTTTCGAAGTTCAATATCCGTGCCATCCGTACAACAAACGTTCCGTTTCTTTCCGCGCCGGGAAGATTTCATGCCGCTCGCGGGCTTGCGCAGCGGTACACAGGAATCGGGTAAACCGAAAAAATCTCGGCAAAGCGCTGGAAAAAACGTTTCGCGGCGTCCATGCTGTTAGGCTTGCGGCCTGGGAATCGAGTGCATGCGCCTGCGAGCGGGCGCACGGACCCCTTCAGATGTTGATCTAGGATTCTAATCGCATGCCCATCGAATTTCGTTGTCATCAATGCGGAAAACTGCTGCGCGTCGGCGATGAAACGGCCGGCAAGCAGGCCAAGTGCCCTGCGTGCGGGAGCGTGCAGACGATTCCCGCCGCTTCGCCGGCTCCTGAGATGCCGAGTGCGCCGCCGCTTCCCGCTGCGACAACGGGCGGCAATCCGTTCGGCCCTCCATCGCCGATGTCGACCGCGACGCCCGGCGGCGAACAGAATCCCTACCAGGCGCCGCCGAGTTACCCCGGTCACGATCTATATGGCCCTCCGGGCGCTGGAACGTCGACACTCTATAGGCCGACCCCGATCGACATCGGAGACGTTTTGGCGCGAGCTTGGGAAATCTACAAAGACCAGTTGTGGATGTGCGTCGGCGTGGTCTTGATCTGCGGGATCATCAACTATGCGGCGCAATTCGTCGCACAACTCATTACCACGGGCATGCAACTGGCGGGATTGCCCATCATTGCCCTTATAGTCGTAAACTTCTTCTTAGTCATCCTGCAAATGGTGTTTCAGATTTGGATCGGCGTGGGCCAGCGGATCTTCTTTCTGAAGGTGGCTCACGGCGAAACAGCATCGATAGGAAACATCTTCGAAGGCGGGCCCTATCTCCTGCGAACGATCCTCGCCACCCTGCTCGTCGTCTTGGGAATGGCCGGAATCATAGCTCTTTGCGCTATCCCGGCCGCGCTCATTTATTTCGCCACGAAAGAGCCTGGGCCGGCGATTGGAGCGTTGGTCTTGCTGTACGTGATTCCTGCCGTTTACGTGAGTCTTACATTCTATCAGTACGTTTTCTTAATTATCGATCATGATTTGGGCGCGATCGACTCGCTTTACGCGTCTCGCGAGATCACGCGAGGCAACAAACTTTCGATTTTCGCGGTGTCGATAATCGGCGGCCTGCTGATTATCGTCGGTCTTTTAGCGTGCTGCATTGGGGCGTTCTTCGCCGCGCCGTATGTGGTTCTGTGCATGACCACCATGTATGTGCTGATGAGCGGCGGACAGACGGCCGCTGCGATTCGACGTTAGGCGAGACAGCCGCCTCGTCTGTGCGTGCCAACGAAATCCGCCGCGGCTGCTACAGACGCATTTCCGGCGGCGGCGTGACGTATTCGCGCCGCGGAGGCGCCGGACCGCGCAGCAGCGGCATGGCAATCATCCCGGCGACGAAGCCGCCGACGTGCGCCCAAAACGCCACCCCGCCGTCGACGCCGAGCTGCGTCTGACGGCTGGCTTCGAGAAGCTGCGTCAAGAACCAGAATCCCAGCACGACCAACGCGGGCAGTTCGATCATGGTGACGATCACGACGAGCAGCACGAGGCAGCGGATGCGAGCCAGCGGCCAGGTGATGGCGTAGGCCCCCAAAATCGCCGCCACCGCGCCGCTGGCGCCGATCACCGGCACGCCGCTCGCCGGGCCGCTGAGCCAGTGACAGAGGCTGGCGAATACGCCGCCCGCCAAATAGAAGACCAGAAACGGCCCGTGCCCCAGCCGGTCTTCGACATTGTCGCCGAAGATCCAGAAGAACCACATGTTGCCGATCAGGTGCATCCAGCCGCCGTGCAGAAACAGCGAGGTCACGAGCGTCAGCAAAATCTGCCGCGGCGCCGCGGGCAGACGCACGCGCTTGTGGATGGCGAAGGGCGAGTGCAAGTGCGACTCGCCCGAGAGCGCGTCGAGATCGAGTTCGATCGCCCGGCCTTGGGGCAATTCGCTCAGGCGTGCGGGGATGAAGCCGTGCTCGACAACGAACAACCGCTGGCTCTCGTCCGGCAAGCGGTTGATGTATAAGAACGCCAACGCATTGAGCACGATGATCGCCACCGTAACGACCGGCATGCGCTGCGAAGGAACGTCGTCGCTAAACGGAAACATGACGCCGATCCTCCGGTTCGATCCAACAACTTCGCCCGCCGTTCCTCTGTGGGGCGGCCTTCCAGGCCGTCGCGGTTGACGGGTGAGGAAGGCCGCCCCACGACCAATGTCAATCGCCGACGGGTGAGGAAGGCCGCCCCACGACAAATGGACGCCTCGCCCGCGCTTGCGCTATTCGGGTTAGGACGTCGCAGGCCCGGGGCGCCGCTGGTCGACGGGCAGCGGCACGCCCTTGATTTGCCCTTCGCAGACCAGCGACTGGTTGACGAAGCCCTGAAACCGACTGACCACGATGGCGCCGCGCCGCACCCGGACCAACTGCGCCACCATCACCAGCCGGTCGCCGGGATAGACCGGGTCGCGAAACCGCACGTCGTCCATGCCGCCAAAGCCTAGCACGTCGGCGCCCAGCAGGTCGTATTTCAACGACAGATAGCTGCACAATTGGGCCGCCGCTTCGCACATCATCACGCCCGGCATGATCGGCATGCCGGGCATGTGGCCGCGAGCCCAGAACTCGTCGTGACGCACGTCCTTATAGCCCACCCCCAGCTTGAGGGCCGGGTCTTCGTGGACGATCGCCGTCAACTGCTCCATTTCGAAGCGTTGCGGGTTGTAACGACGAATTTCCTCGATGTCGGCGACGACGTGGTTCAGGTCGTAAGCGGAGAAATCAATGATCAGATCTTTGCCGGCCACGCCTTAGACTCCTTGGACCCGCATGCATCCCGTTTTCCCGCAAAATCGGCGGCTAAGGTCGCCCAATTCTAGCGCTTAGATCGATTTGCGACAACGGCGCGATTCAGGTCTTGATGTTCTTCCGCTTCAGGCGGCGGGCCTTGCTGTTCGCCGGGCGCTGACCGTGGTTGGCTTTTTTCAGATTGCGGTGGGGCTTGGCCATGATTTGCTCGCTCATCCGATTTGCTGGTAACTACAAGATTCCAAACCTCCTAACTTACCAGGAACTGCGCGGCGTGGAAAGCGCAACTGCTAGGCGCCCGGTCCGTCGCCGGAGTAGATTGATTTGCATCGGAGTTGATGGCTGCCGTCGTCGGAACCGCCCATCTCGATCGACAACGTCCCAGCGCGGCTTTCGGCCGCAACCAACGAAATGACTTATCGATGGCGTGATGACGCTGAAACCAGCGCGACATCGGTCTCGTCCGGCGCCCACGCGGCGTCGCGCCGTTACCACTCGCTTACGGTGGATTTTCTTAGGAATTGCTCCGATGTCCAAAGGCTTTCCTATGGCGGCTGGCCTGAGGGCGACTGGCCTGAGGGCGACTGGCCTGAGGGCGGCGCCGGCTCGTGTGAGGTCGAAAGGTTCGATCGCCCGCGTCGTACACGCCTTTGGACATCGGAGCCATGCCTTTTAAAATCCCGTCCGGCGAAGCCGGACGCGCCTTTGGAATCCTTGGCAGCGCCGGCGTGGACCGCACCTCGGCGGTGATCGCGGTGCAAAATCTTCGCTGGCCGCAAAGAAATGCAACAATTGTTTCCCAGCGCGGCCTTCGGCCGCAACCAATTGAGCCACGGATGGAACACGGATAAAACACGGATGAAATGCAGAATGAGGCTCTTCCGCAGGATCCATGTGTGGTTTTATCGCTGGCTAGCATGGTTGGGGTTGCGTTTTCCA
>DATKRK010000209.1:0-30254 GCA_035532215.1 Pirellulales bacterium
GAGGGCTGAAAAAGCCGGCTAAAGCCGGCTCCCAAAGAGAGAGAATGGTTGCCGGTCCCCACCAGCTAAAGCTGGTGGCAAACACGGATGGGGCCAAGCTCGTCCTTCCAATTCGCCCTTTTTCCTTGACATGCTCGCAAATGGTATCACTGCCCGGCTTGCGGGGCGTGTTGGTTTTCTCGCTTGCCTGGCTTAAACTGAAGATCGCGCCGGTGAGATCGGCGGCTAGCCCGGATTATTCATCCGCCCAGCTATTACTTGACAAAGCGCTCCATGCAAACCCGAAGCGCCAGCGAGGTAAGTGCGTTGCTCCGCCTCGCTTGCGCTTCGGGTTGGTGTGGGCTGATGAATAATCCGGGCTAGCGCCTTCTGGCAGAGGAGGAGCCCATGCCCAAGCAAGCCAAGAAACCTCGAAAGCGAAACGCCAAGCAACCCCGATCGCGCGAAACCCGCAGCACCGACGCGCTGACGATCGGCTGGATGCTGATGGTGTTCACCGCCTTGGTTTGCGAAATCGCCTTTATGGCGACGCGAGGCTTCGCGGGTGCTGATTCCGAAGGATCGTTGGCCGTGTTGACGGTGGTGCTCTTATTGGCGTCGGTAGTGATCGGGCTGGGCGTGCTGCTGCTGACGCCGGTGGTGATCAAAATTCGCCGCGACCCGCCGCCGCGAGCCATAATTATCTTCTCGGTGGTCGTTGGCATTGCGCCGTGGGCCTTGATCGTGTTTCAGATGGCGAACTCTTGATGAACGAAGCCCCCGCGTCGGCGGAAGACTACGCCAAACACGAACACCACTCGTTCCTCGCGGCCTCGCACGCCGCATTGGACAACCCCGAGTTGCAATCGGCCCTTGCCAAGCTGGGCGAAACGCTCGGCCAGCGCAACCGAGACGCCTTCGCCGCGCTCGACGAATCCGACCTGCTGCGCGAGCGGGCCCGGGCGATCAAGGACGCCACGCTGGCCGAACTCGACCACCATCTGGAAACGCTCGAAGCCAGCGTCCGCCGCCGCGGCGGCGAGGTGTACTTCGCCGACGACGGCGCCGCGGCCTGCAAGATCGTGCTGGAGATTCTCCGCGCCCGCGGCTTGAAACGCGCGGTCAAGTCGAAGTCGATGACCAGCGAAGAGATTCATCTCAATGCGGCGCTCGAAGCGGAGCAGATCGAAACCATCGAAACCGATTTCGGCGAGTACATCATCCAGGTCGCCGGCCAGCGGCCCTCGCACCTGGTGGCGCCGGCGCTGCACTTGCGAATCCCGCAGGTGGCCGAGATCCTCAGCCGCGACGCGGGCGAGCCATTGCCGGTCGACGCGGTCGAGTTGGCGGCTTATGCCCGGCGGCGGTTGCGGTCAGCGTTCGCCGCGGCCGAGGTCGGCATCACCGGCGCCAATTTCGCCGTGGCCGAGACCGGTACGATCGTGCTGGTTTCCAACGAAGGCAACGCCCGGCTGACGACCTCGCTGCCGCGAATCCACATCGCGATCATGGGCATCGAGAAAGTGATTCCGCGGCTGGCCGATTTGCCGGTGTTTCTCAAAGTGCTGGCCCGGGCGGCGACCGGCCAGAAGTTGTCGGTCTACACTTCGCTCGTCAGCGGCCCGCGGCAACCGGGCGAATTGGACGGACCCGACGAATTCCACCTGGTGTTGCTAGACAACGGCCGTTCGCGGATTCTGGCTTCGCCGCTGCGCGAAAGCTTGTTTTGCATCCGCTGCGGCGCCTGCTTGAACGCCTGCCCGATTTATCGCAACGTCGGCGGCCATGCCTATGGCGGCGTTTACGCCGGACCGATCGGCGCCGTGCTCACGCCGCTCTACGACGGACTGTCGGCGAACCATCACCTGCCGCACGCCTCGAGCCTCTGCGGCGCCTGCCAGGCGGCCTGCCCGGTGAAGATCGCCATACCGCAAATGCTGATCGAACTTCGCGACCAGTTGCACCGCGAGCCGGGCCAGTTGGGCCGGCTCGAAGCGCTGGCCTATCGCATCTGGGCTCGGGCGATGCGCAGCCCGCGGCTCTATCGTTTGGGAACCTGGCTGGCGACGCGCACGCTCGGGCGTTGGCGCCGCAAGAGCGGTTGGTTCGAACGTCTGCCCGGCCAACTGCACGGCTGGACCGAGCGTCGCGACTTTCCGGCGCCCGCCCCCGAGCGGTTCCGCGATTGGTGGCACGACGAAGGGCGGGCCGGGCAGGATGAAGGGAGGGCCGGGCGCCCCCGCCCGGCAAATGACGACGAAGGGAGGGCCGGGCGCCCTCGCCCGGCAAATGACGACGAAGGGAGGGTCGGGCGCCCTCGCCCGGCAAACGAAGAGGGTGAGCAATGAGCCGCGAAGCGTTTTTGGCCCGCATTCGCCAGGCGGCAGCGGCCGGACGGGCCCACCGCGTCCATCTGCGCAGTGATCTGCCCGAACGAGTCGGCTACGGCGGCGCGGGCGATGACCCCGCCGCGCGGCTGATCGACGAAGTCAACGCCGTCGGCGGCCAAGCGCATCCGGCCGCCGATCTGAACGAGGCTCGCGAGGCGCTCGCCGGGCTGCTCGAATACTACGCTCCGCAGACGGCGCTTTGCTGGCGGCATCCACTGTTGGACCGGCTCGGGCTGGATGAAGCCCTGTCGCAGCGAAACATTGCCCGGTTCGATCACGACTCGCTCGCCCCGCTCGACCAGGCGGAGCAACGACAACGGATGTTCGCCGCCGAGATCGGCATTTCCAGCGTCAGCCTGGCGATCGCCGAAACCGGCACGCTTCTTCTCGGCAGCCGCCCCGGGCAAGAGCGTCTCGCCAGCCTGCTGCCGCCGGTTCACGTAGCGATCGTCGAAGCGGCGCAGATCGTGCCCGACTTGTTCGACGCCTTCGATCGTCTCAACACGGACGGAGTCGAGAACCTGCCCAGCAACCTCGTCCTCATCACTGGCCCAAGCAAGACCGGCGACATCGAGCTCACGCTCACCACCGGCGTCCACGGGCCGGGCAAGTGGCACGTGATTGTGGTGAAGGAGTAGACGAGCGATTGCTTCGCGCATTAGAGATCGTCCTGCTTTTTGGCGGACCACGCTCGTCGGTCAACCGTAGGACGGACCTCCGGTCCGTCACCCTACGGATGCCGAAACCGGCGCTAGTTTAGGGCGCCATTGCTACGCCAGCGACGGCACACGGGAGTGTGCCTGCTACTTTGGTCCGATCGCTCCGCGCGGTGTGGCCGACCTGACCGCGAAAGTTCTGGATATGGTGAAGCAAAAGACGCCGCGGCGTGCTGTTAGAATAAAGGCGGAGAAATTCGGCGGTCCCGAAGCGAGCCCTCGCGTGCCTTTCGACCTTCGCAGCCTGCTCAAAACGATTCTCGACCAGTACTCGTTGCCGCTCGACGGCGACCATGGCGTCGGGCACTGGGCGCGAGTGCTTGAAAACGGACTGCGGCTGGCCGAAATCACTGGCGCCCATGTCGAGGTCGTGACGCTCTTCGCCGTGTTTCATGATTCTCGGCGACTCAATGAAATTACCGATCCGAACCACGGTCCGCGAGCCGCTGAATTCGCCGCCGAACTTCGCGGGACGGCATTTGACTTGCCGGACAACGAATTTCGGCTTCTGCATCGGGCTTGCGCCGGGCACACGCACGAGCGAACGCACCCCGCCATCACGATCCAGACTTGCTGGGACTCCGATCGGCTCGATCTCGGCCGAGTTGGCGTCGCGCCCCACCCCATCCGGCTTTGCACCGCGGCAGCGAAATCGCCCGAGATGCTGCGCTGGGCCGACGGGCGAGCCTGCTTCCGCCTCGTGCCGCCCTTTGTGAAAGAGCAGTGGCAAATCGATCTGGAAAAGGAAGCGGCATCGTAACTAACAGCGTGAGACAGGAATCAGGCCATGACGGAGGCGGAATGGTTATTCAACGAAGATCCGGCTCCGATGGCGAGATTCTTGCGGGGCAGGACGAGCGACCGCAAATTGCGATTGCTCGCTTGTGCCTGCTGCCGCACGGTCTGGCCTTCGATTCCGGCAGTTTTTCAAGAGGCCATTCGCGTTGCAGAGGAGCATGCCGAGGGCTGCGCCACGGACGTCGAACTCGGTCGAGCGGTGAGCGCCGCTCATCGAGCGCGGCGCAAGGGTAACGCGTTGGAGCGGACGGTGTATGATGCGGCTCGATGCGGCGGATTTGATCCTGCCGCGGTGGCGAAGGGAATTGCTAGCGTCGTCGCCTATACGGCTGCTCCACATCCCTCGCCTGTCGCCAGGGTCACAATCGTAGGCGGTCAACCCGTGTGGGAAGAAATCCCGCCCAATGCGGATCGCCTCCGCTGGAAGGCATCCTGCGTCTCGCACCTGCTTCTGGAGTCGTCCTTGCTCCGCGACATCATCGGCCCTTTAATCTTCCGCCCCGTCGACGTTCAAGCGGGCGTGCTCACGTGGAACGACAGCGCGGTCGTCAAGTTGGCGCAGGGCATATATCGCGAAGGCGCCTTTGACCGTTTGCCGATCTTGGCCGATACCCTCGAAGAAGCCGGGTGCAATGACGTCGACATCCTCGGCCATTGCCGCCAGCAGCGACTCCACGTCCGCGGCTGCTGGGTCGTAGGCCTCCTTCTGGGAAAGGAATAACGTAAAATCGGCAATGCCAGCAGCGGCGGAGCGTTAGCCATCCGCAAGATGCCGGCGTGCTGCGCTAATGTTATTTAATCCGGTTACCAAACGTTGCTCTCGGAGACGATTCGCAGCCCAAATAGTAGGACCGAGCAAAAGCCCGGCCGCTCGCCGGGGCCGGTTGTCAACAATGCCAAAAATCAGCGCGGGAATCCTGATCTATCGTATTCGTGACGACAACCTCGAAGTCCTGCTGGTTCATCCCGGCGGGCCGCTGTTTCGCAACAAGGACGAAGGCGCCTGGTCGATTCCCAAAGGCGAGACCGATGGCGAAGAAGACTTGCTCGCCGTTGCCCGCCGCGAACTGGCAGAGGAAACCGGCTTGCAGCCGGCCGGGCCTTTCATAGCGCTTTCGCCCATCAAGCAGAAGGGCGGCAAGATCGTCCATGCCTGGGCCTGCGCCGGCGATTGCGACCCGGCGCAGATCAAGAGCAACACGTTTTCCATCGAATGGCCGCCCAAGTCGGGACGGCAGCAGGAATTCCCCGAAATCGACCGGGCCGAGTTTTTCGATCTCGCGACGGCGAAGGAGAAGATCAACCCCGCCCAAGCGGCTTTCTTGGATGAGTTGGCGTCTTCGAACAAGTAGAAGCGGCATCCTTGCCGCTTTTTGGAACGTCGTAGAAGCGGCATCCTTGCCGCTTTTGTCGCGTCGATGCCAGGCAGGAACGCGGCAGGATGCCGCGTCTACACGTGTCGATGCCAAGCAGGAACGCGGCAGGATGCCGCGTCTACACGTGTCGATGCCAGGTAGGAACGCGGCAGGATGCCGCGTCTACGCATGACGTCTACTGGTCGCCAACGCCAAGCAGATTCTGGATCTCGGCATCGTCGGGTAGCGGCGGCGGCCGCTTATAGCTCCCTAGCGGAACTCGCTCCTGGTACAGGCCGACGGCAATCTTGCCGTCGCGGCCGATCAGGAAATAGCAGGGCGTGTCCGTAACGGAAAAACGCTGAGCCGCAGGACCACCCCAACTGCCGGGGCCGCCGGAGTGGTCGACCGCCAGCGGAAACCTCCAACCCCGTTTCTCGCAAATGGCAGCGTAGAGTTCCTCGTCGTCGGCCGCAATCACAGCGGCAACCTCCAGGCCGCGATCGCGATACTTTCCAAACAAATCGTCAATCGCCGAGAGTTGATCGGCGACTCGCTTGGAATAGTCGCCCGCGAAGTAGACCAGCGCCGGTTTGCCTTTCAGATCGTCGAGGGGGACCGCATCGCCGTTGAGCCACTTCGCGGCGAAAATGGCCGGCGGCGCGGCGCCGACGATTTTTTTGCGATTATCCAGGAGCTTCTTGAGCTGGTCGCGATGCAAGTTCACGAGCCACTCGTGCATTCGCGCTGCCACGAACAGCTCGCCGTCGTCTGAGAGCGTGGAAGATTGGACCGAATGGAGCTGTTCGCCGACCGTATACGTGACGCCGCCCCTGTCGCTGCGCGACCCAAGGCGGAAGGCGCCGACTTCGAGACAATACATCCGCAGCACGTACTCGGCCAGTTCGCCTTCCCAACCTCGCGCGACGAATTGCCAGCCGCCGTTTCTTCGGCCGTAGAGCCTCCCTTCCTTCTCCCCCAGCTTGTTGCCGCCGCCCAGCACCATGCCGCTGGGATGGACCTCATCCGGCGGAATCTCCAGCGCCGGCCATGGCATATCGGCCGTTTTCTTCTGTCGCAAGCAGCGTAAGTGCCCCCAGTCGTCGCGAATGAAAAAGCGGCCGTCGCGATACGTCAGCCGCAGCCCGCCGGGCACGGCAGGGTTCGGCTCGATGGTCGGCGGCTCGTCCTCTTCGCCGACCTGCGCCAAGACGATCTGCCACTCGACCTCACCCGCCGTATCGCGGCGTTCGACGACCAGCCAGCCGTCGTCGACCCAGGCCACGCAATGCGGCGTCTTATCGCCGCCGTTGGGGTCGGTCAGCGCGACTTCTTTCCGCCAGCCATCGGCGAATTTGGCGTCGAGTTTGCTGGCGGGCGGATCGTCGGCTGCGGATTCCGCCGTCGCGTTGGGCCTGTCCGCCGCGATTTCTTCAGCACCGCGAAGAGGGCTGATCCAAACGGATTCGATCAATGCGAGCAGCCCGGCGCCGCATATCGCGCGACGCAGCAGCCGTGAAGAACGATGGGTAGCGCTCGCATTGAAAAGCATTAGCCGCCTCCCGCTTTGCAGACGCATATCGTGGGGCGGCCTTCCAGGCCGTCAATCGTCGACGGGCGAGGAAGGCCGCCCCACGGCAGGAATGTCTCGTTTCAGACCGCGTGAAGTATACCTGCGCGGATTGGACGACGGCGAGCAAAATCCCGTCCGCTGCGACGCTTTCTTCGATGACCGCGGCAGATGCGGCGCCGCGGTCGGCTCTCGGAGGCAAGGGCGGCCGGATCAAACTCGCAGCATTTGCGGCGAATCTTGTCCGCGAGGCGACGAAACCAATACGTGCGGCGGATCGGTCCGCAACCCTTGAATTTGCGTCAGATTGACGGGCGCCGCCGCAACGCCGGCGGCGCGCGGCGCGACGTCGGCACGGCGCGGAGCGACGTTGGCCGCCGACTTCCGCCCGAGGCCCAGCCGGGCGAGCCAAGGCCACAGCAAATGCGCGTTCTGCTGAAAATAGCGCGAACGGAAGTAATAGCCGACGAAACAGCGCGCGTGCAACTCGCCGACTTGCTCGCGGGTCAAATGCCGGTACTTCATCACCGGCGTGTAAACGTTGTATTTCGAGAAGTCGAAGTCGGCGATCTCGTGCTTGACTTGCTCGAAGAACTTCGTGCCCGGATAGGGCGTGACGACGTTGAAATTCGCAAACGTCGGCCCGACTAGATGTGCGTAACGCAACACGGAGATGATCGATTGACGCGTGTCTTCGGGAAAGCCGATCATGAACCCGGCGACCGTGCGAACGCCCAAGCTGCGGCAGAACAACACGAACTCGCGTTGCCGGTCGTCCTCGATCGGGGCTCGCTCGTACTGCCGCAAGGTTGCTTCGCTCGGCGTTTCAATGCCCACCGTGACGCTCGTCAGACCGACTTCTTTCAATGCGCGCAAGACGTCGGGCTTGAGCAGGTCGATCCGCCCTTCGATCGAAAACTGCAGCTTGCGCGGCAGGCGGCCGAGCAATTCGGCCAGCTTGAACACGCGGCGCCGGTCGAGGCCGAACAACGGATCGCGAAACTTGTACGAGCGAAAGCCGTACTTTTCCATGCCTTCCCGCATTTCCGCGACGACCATTTCCGGGTCGCGAAAGCGGGTCCTGCTCTCGACCAGGATGTAAGGGCAGTAGTTGCACGAAAACGTGCAGCCGCGGCTGGTCTGGATCAGGCCGGTCGGGAACTTCCAGAAGTCGTAGCCGATGCGAAAGCGATGCGGCTGGAAGAGCGACCAATCCGCCGGCGGCAGGGCGTCGAGATCGCGCACGGACCCGACTTCGACGACGCCTTGCTCGCAAGCCAAGACTTCGTCGAGCTTCCAGAACAGTTGCTCGGCTTCGCCGCGGACAATCGTCGCGTCGAGACCGGCAAAGGCCTCGGGCAGCGCGTAGGCGACGAGCCCGGTGACGAGCACCCGCGGTTTGGGGTTCTGCCGCAGTGCGGCTTCCATCGCCCGGCGCTCCAGGGGCAGACTGACGAGCGACGGATGGAAAACGTAGACGTCGGCGCCCGGAGGCACGCGGTCTTCGCTGTATTCGACGGCGTGCCCCAGTCGGCGGAAGATCGCAGCCAGGTGAGCGAAGGCCAGCGCGACCGGTCGCCGGTCTCGCTTGTAGAAGTGACGGATCAATTTTCCGCCGAGGCCGCCGCGGCCGTGATATTGGCCGACTCCATAGCCGCCCGCAAAATCCTTGGAAACGTCGGCTTGGCGCGTATCCCACAACACGATGCGCATAGCGCGACCCCTTTGGAAGAAGAGGAGATGGACGCACGCTCTGCAGACTACAGAGCGCTCGAGGACGTGGGCGCCGTCATTCGCCGCGAGCGGCCTTCGAGAGGTCGCCGCGGGCAGTGTACGGACGCCGGCTCGGACGGTGAAATGACGCTAGCATCGTGGCGTCGAACAATCCGCACCTGTCCGCCGCGTTGTATTCGGTAGACGATGTCGCGCCACTTTAATCGATTTCCGAAGAGCGAACTGAACATCACCAACCAATTGGCGAGCAGCACGAGCGGGCCCGTCCAGAGATCGAAGCGAAAGGCGCGCGCGAGTCGAGCTTGATGCTCGGGCAGGTAGAGTCTCGCCAATTCACAGCGCAAAAGGCCGCGCAAGACCGTGCTGGCGTAAAACGCCAAGCAGATGACCGCGGGCAACCAGGCCCGCGCATCGCCGCTGGCCCAGCCCGCGGCGAGCAAAGCGAGACCGCCCCAAAACGTCAGCATGGGCAAGCTGGCGGCAACGAACGCCAGCAGCCACCACTGAGGCGTGTAGAACCGCGCGATGACGTACTGCCGCCTGAGAAAAGCCGCCGTCTGCCGCCAATTGTTATCCAGCGGCGAAGCCAGCATGCAAGCTGGCTGAAATTCGATCCGTAGCTTCGCTTGGTGCAAAACGCGGGTGGCGACCAGGTCGTCGCTGAGCGTGCCGCGCCAGGCGTCTCGCATTCTCAGCGCGTCGAAAGTGTCGCGGCGGATCGCCCAAGATCCCCCCCAGACAAGATGATGCCCGCCGGGGCCTACCCCCGCTGCCACGGCGCTGTTGATGCTATATGACAGGAGATTCGACAGCGTGTCGCGCTCGGGCACGAACCAGCGATATCCGGTGACGGCGCCCACTTCCGCTCGCTGCAGTCGTTCGACGATCTGACTCAACCAGTTCGTACGCGGGCACGCGTCGGAATCGACGAAGGCCAGGATTTCCACGTCGTTGGGCAGGCAGGCCGTGGCTTCGCGAAGATTGTGGACCTTCTGTCCGCCTTGATGGGCCTGCCCCGCGACAAACAGCGTGGCGGCGACGTTCGGACGCCGCGCGATCAGGCGCCGGATGGGTCCGCACGCCGGGTCGTCCGCACTCTCGACGACGAGCGTGAGGGAATAGTTCGGATAGTCCTGCTCGAACAGCGGCCGCAGATTCTCTTCCAGCCCCATCTCTAAACCCTTGCAAGGAACGAAAATCGCCGCTCGGCGCGGAGGAGCGTCTTTCGCGGGTCGCCGCAGACGGCTCATTGCGAAGCGGCGGCCTTCCCAAAGGTTCAACAACACCAGTGCAAACTGTCCCGCCGTCAATGCGGCGAAGATGAGAAAGCTGGCGAACCAGAGAGATGGCATCGTGGCGCCGTAATGATCGGGCATAGGTTAGACAGCAGGACGCGGCAAGGTATCCGCCCAGCGCCAGCCGGTCAATCCCATCCGGCGACGGGGCTTTTTTGGCGGACGGCGGTTCTGGCCGGAGCGTGCGGCGAGCCAAGATTTGCGGCGTTGCGCCCGTTTATCCTGGATCGATTACCCTTATTATCGAACGGCCAGGCGAGGCAGACGGCGCCCTTTATGCCGATTTCAGGAATTGTACTACCTTTTACGCTTTACGCGTGGTGCGATCCAGTCGGGCCAAGCGGCCGCCAAATGAGTCCGGCCGCGCTGCGATGGCCTTGTGGCTTGCATCGCGGGATCGCTGCTCGGATTGCTCTTGTCCGCCGGGCGGCTCGGTTTTAGATTGCTCTTGCGCGCACGGCGCTTGCAACCATGATGATCCAAGGGACCGAGATGCGCAGCCGATCGCCAGCGCGCCGGCCGTCGACGACGGCAGCGGCTTACGACGGGGTATCGGCGGACCCCATCGCCGAGGAAAAACGCGAATTCCATGAGCGGGCGCCGTCGTTGCCGATCGCGCTCGATCGCGGCCGGGTCGCCAAACAATGGCTGCCGGAGCGTTGCCGCTTGCTGGACATTGGCTGCGGGGCGGGCTATCACGTGCGTCACTTGGGGCGCAAAGCAGCCCGCGTCGTAGCGATCGACGTCGATCGCGTCGCATTGCCGATCGCCCGCCGCCGCGTCCGCAGCCGCCGCGTAAGCTTTGTGCAATTCGACGGCGAACGGCTGCCGCTGGCAAACGCCAGTTTCGATGCCGTCACTTTGCTCGACGTTCTGGAGCACGTCGCCGATCGCGAGGCGCTGGTTGCGGAAGTCGCTCGCGTGTTGCGTCCCGGCGGCGTGTGGATTGTCAGCACGCCCTACCAAGGCGCCGTCCGCTGGCTGAGTCCGGAGAACATGGCTCGCGACTATCCCCGTCTGTTCCGCGCGCTCGATCGGGTTTTGCCCGCGCGGTTCTGGGTGCGGTCGCACAACGCCGGGGGCGCCCGTCACAAGCATTTCAGTTGCGGCGACCTGGAAGCGTTAGCAGGCGAATCGTTCCGGAAGGAGCGAATTTCGCGACGCGGTTCCTTCATATACGCTTTGGCGTATCTGGGCCTTTGCTTTCCGCCGCCTTGGTTCGGCCGCTGCTGGACATCGGCTTGCTTCGCGCTGATGGCGCTCGACTACCAGATTCCCTACGGAAGGTTCGCCTACAACGTCATCGTGCAATTCCGCCGGCAATCGCTGCAACGCAAAGGAGACTCGGAATTCCGCGTCTCCCTTGTTTGACCAGGCGAACAGGATCGGCCGGATCGACCGTTGCGAGGCTCCGCAAACGGTGCAGCAATGCGCGTAGCGTCTTAGCGCAAGATGACGTCGTGGTTGCGTTCGAGCAGTTCGCGAACGGTCGGCGGCGGCTTCCGCTCCTCGGCCATGAACCAGAAGAACACCTCGTTCGGTCCCGGGTCGGCCACTTCGCTCACCGCGAAGCCGGCATTTTCCAACCGCTTCTTGATGGTGTGGGCCTGCTGCTTGATCGTTTCCTCCGCCCCGCGCCGCGTCATGAAGCGCAGCTTCACGCTGCGCGAACCGGCGGCAACGTAATTGACGATAATATGCGGCAGCCTATCCGCTTCGGTGGCCACGGGATAAGCCCCCTCGCTTGCACGGATGAAAACAGCCACGTGTTCGGCTTTGACGTCGTGGCCGCCCGATTGACCAACTTGAGACGATTGGTTGCAACGGAAAAATAGCTTGCTCGCCCGAGGCTGGCAACCCAACTGTTAGCGAGGGGATCTTTAATCGAATCGCTGATGCCTCGACAAGCGAGGTTGCTAACCAAGCTTTTAGTTGTTAAGAAACAGACGCGTCGCGGAACGTCCGGCCCCCGGCTTGCTGCTGTCATAAATGCGACAGCCGGGAAGCGACGCCCTAAGCTCCTCGACGTCCGCAGCAGTGTTGCGGAGCAGCACCGAATGCAAGTCCGGCAACTGCTTCAAGATCTGCAGGTCGCGATTTCCGACGTCGCGACCTGATAGCCGTACTGCAACGACGCTTCGGTAAAAATAGAAGTCGTCGCCAAGCATGCGGCGCAGCGATTTCGCCATGCTCGGCGGCTTGTTGTCGAGACTGTCGAAGAGATTCGGAAAGCGTATTGCACTCCCTTTGGCGATCGGCCTTTCCTGACAGTCATAATGCACGTCGCCGCCCATTGCCCTAACAGCCCGAATGGCGTCTTGCTGCTTCCTCGCTCTATCGACTTTCCAGCCGAACCACAGGCACGCGCCCGTGAGCAAAATCATGAATGTCCGGAGCGATATTTGAAACCGATTCGGCCGGCGGTCTCGCATGATGCAGTCCGTTCGCAAGAAAGAAAAGCTACCCGGCTAGGACTCGAACCTAGAATGAGGGAACCAAAATCCCTAGTGTTACCATTACACCACCGGGTAAGACCGCTATTGCCGAGGGGCGTGCTCGCCGTTCGGGCGGTTCACGACCGAGAAGGCAAGCTGCTCCAACTCGATCGCCAGGTCGACCCCGACCTGCTGCACGGTTGGCGGAAGGACAATCGTCACCGGGGCGAAGTTCAGGATGCCTTCGACCCCGACCGCCACCAGCCGATCAGCCACAATCTGCGCCGCGGCAGAAGGAACTGCGATCATGCCCAGGCGTATCCTATGGGCTCGGGCAATCTCTGGCAAGCGATCCAAGTGCTGAACCTGCAATCCCTCGATTCGGCTGCCGACCTTGGACGGGTCGGTATCGAACGCCGCCACCACTCGAAAGCCGCGTTGCTGGAAGCCGCGATAACCCAACAGCGCCCGCCCCAGGTTGCCCACGCCCACCAGCACGGCTTGCCATTCTTGGTCGGTGCCCAAGATGCGTTTGATGGCTGAGATCAACTCGTCGCAGCGATAGCCGATGCCAGGATAGCCAAAATGGCCAAAATAGGCCAAATCTTTGCGGACCTGTGCGTCGCTGAAACCGAGCATGCCGCCCAGGCGATGCGAACTGGTCGTTTCGTGACCGTCGCGGACCAGATGCTCCAACTCGCGAAGGTAGAGACTGAGCCGGCTAACGACCGCCTTGGGGACCGGGTTTTCTGCGGAGACGGGGGAAATCTTCCTCTTGGCGGAACTCATGTTGCTCGGCAGATTGGCTCCTGAACGCTCGGCAGTTGCACCCGGCGACGCTGCTCCGCCATCATGACCGCAGCCTAGCCCGGATTATTCATCAGCCCACACACTAACCCGAAGCGCAAGCGAGGTGGAGCAACGCACTTACCTCGCTGGCGCTTCGGGTTGGTATCGAGCGCTTTGTCAAGTAATAGCCGGGCTGTGAATTATCCAGGCTAGCAAGCTTACTGTAAGTTAAGCTTTTTGCCTTAACAAGCCCCCCATTGGATGTGGTCGATTGGGACAGCGTTGCGAAAAGTCTGCGCGGTGCAAACCGCAGAGGCGCACGGAATCGCCGGCCGGATGCGCGTTTGGCCGGATGCGCGTTTCCGTTCGGCTACCAGGCGGCAGCGCGTATAGAAAGCAGTCTCTCTGGGGGGATCTACCGGCCGCAAAGTCGGCGCTGTCTGCTTAGACCAGTTCAAGCCATCCCCTTGATTCAGCCGTTATATGGATTGCGGAAGTGTGAATCGCTACAGGAGTTGCAGCGCACCCGAGTGTCTCCAGTTTCCGCAGGATTCACATTTCATTTTGATGGTCTGAATCAAGCAAACTACCTGCCTTGACGATAGTGAACGGTATACGGCTCACCTAGCGCTGAGTTGCGTGGATTGCGACATCCGGGGCGAGTCGGATGTCGGCGCGATGTAGGAAGCTAGGTTAACGCAGGCAGAGTGCGCCAGCCGAAGAATTTGCGGGCGAGCATAGTCTCGCGAACCAGGCCCAACCCAGTCATTTGTCATCCTTGGAGGAGGCAGGAACATGAAAGCCCTGTTGGGAGCACCGATGATCGCTGTCATGCTGGCAGTGCTCTCGGCCAGCTCAGCCGACGCCAGCTATTGCGGCGCGGCGCGTTACAAGTGTTGTGCGCGTAGCTGCGACACCGTCAGCTATGCCTGCTGCAAGCAGCAGTGTCATACGGTGATGAAAACTTGCAAGGAGGTGGTGTACGAGAAGCAGAACTACACGTGCTACAAGACTTGCTACGAGACGGTTTGTGAACCCCGGACGGTGAATTGCGTCAAGTACGTGCAGGAGACCGCCTACCGCAATTGCGAGTACACGGTCTGCAAGCCGGTCTGGGAGACCAAGGTCCGCACGGTCAACTACACGACCTGCAAGCCGGTCTGGGAGACCAAGACCAAGGAAATCTGCTACACGGTTTGCAAGCCGGTCCAGGAGACCCGCACCAAGGAAATCTGCTACACGACCTGCAAGCCGGTGTGGGAGACCAAGACCAAAGAGATCCCGTACACGGTCTGCAAGCCGGTCTACGAGACCAAGACCCGCGAGATTTGCTACACGGTCTGCAAGCCGGTCTACGAGACCCGCACGAAAGAGATCTGCTATACGACCTGCAAGCCGGTCTGGGAAACCAAGACCAAGGAAATCTGCTACACGGTCTGCAAGCCGGTCTACGAGACCAAGACCAAGGAAATCTGCTACACGGTCTGCAAGCCGGTCTACGAGACCAAGACCCGCGAGATTTGCTACACGGTCTGCAAGCCGGTCTACGAGACCAAGACTCGCGAGATCTGCTACACGACCTGCAAGCCGGTCTGGGAAACCAAGACTCGCGAGATTTGCTACACGGTCTGCAAGCCGGTCTACGAGACCAAGACCAAGGAAATCTGCTATACGGTCTGCAAACCGGTTCACTATACGAAGACGATCAACGTGTGCTGCGGACACTGGGAAACCCAGGTCAGCGAATGCCCGGGCCGCGTGATCACCAAGTGCGTGCAAGAGCCCGGTTGCTGGTCATGGGATCCGTGCTGCTGCAAGTGCGTCTACCATCCGGGGTGCGTGAAGAAGTGCCAGATTCAGTGCCCGCCGGTCAAGGTCTGCAAGAAGGTTTGGGTTCCTGAAGTTCAGACTCGCGAAGTACAGTGCGTGAAGTACGTCCGCGAGGCCTGCACGAAGACCTGCAGCTACCAGGTCTGCAAGATGGTCCCCGAGCAACGCGTGAAGACCTGCAGCTACCAGGTCTGCCACCTGGTTCGCGAGAACCACGTCAAGACGTGCAGCTACCAGGTTTGCAAGATGGCGCCCGAGCAGCGCGTCAAGACCTGCAGCTATCAGGTCTGCAAGATGGTTCCCGAGCACCGCGTGAAGACCTGCAGCTACCAGGTTTGCCACATGGTGCCCGAGCAGCACGTGAAGGTTTGTAACTACAAGGTCTGCCACATGGTTCGCGAGAACCACGTCAAGACCTGCACGTACCAGGTCTGCAAGATGGTCCCCGAGCAGCGCGTGAAGACCTGCAGCTATCAGGTCTGCCACATGGTTCCCGAGCAGCACGTGAAGACCTGCACCTATAAGGTTTGCCACATGGTTCGCGAGAACCACGTCAAGCAGTGCAGCTACACGGTCTGCAAGATGGTTCCCGAGCAGCGCGTGAAGACCTGCACGTACCGCGTGTGCCACCTGGTCAAGGAATGCCACACCAAGGAATGCCCCTACAAGGTGTGCCACATGGTCGCCGAGAAGTGCGTGAAGCAAGTGCCGTATTGCGTCTGCAAGCCGGTTCACTACACGAAGACCATCCAGGTCAAGCGTTGCGTGCCGAAGCAGGTGGCCTACACGGTCACGCGCTGCGTGCCGAAGGTTGTCTGCAAGCAGGTTCCGGTGCAGGTTTGCTGCCCGGCCCCTTGCTGCTGCAACTGAGTTAGCTAGTTCGACATACTCCTCCGACTGACGGTCAGCGGAGGGCCTGGTCTCGCCACCTGCGGCGGCCTGATCCACGACGGATCAGGCCGCCGTTTTTATTGTTGGCGGTTGGCAAGTGGGGATGGAAGATTGCGGAATGCATTTCCTCGCGACGCCTGACGCCCGTCCGCAATTGCCTTTCGCCTTTTACCGATCGCGAAAGCTCGGATGTTCAAGCACGGCGTGCGGTCGAGCCGAAGAATGAGACTGCAAGCGTTCCGTGGCTTTTGCCCCATCCGCCAACCAAGAAAGCCCCGCCATGTTGGAACCTGTGCTCCTTTCCTTGTTCCGGCGCCGTGCCGGGCGCAAGTCGCCGCGGCGTGGAATCTCGTCGCGAAGCGTGGCCGCTTGCGTGGAGCAACTGGAACCTCGCCGCATGTTGGCGCCGATCACCCCGGTGGTCGCGGTCACGCAGTACACCGATTCCTCGGTCGCGGTCGTGAACACGATCACGACTTTGAACGTGGCTTCCACCGCCGACTTCGCGCCCACGGGCGACCTGTTCGTCCAAACGCAAACGGGCGTGGCGACCATTCATTACACGGGGGTGACCAGCACTTCGTTCACCGGCTTGTCCTTTCCCGGCGATACTTACAACGTCGGCGCCGGGGATACAACCGGAAAGCTCGACCAAGCGGATCTTCCCGCGGTATTTCAGGCGACGCACGACACCTACAATATCACGGTCCCCAACCAGACCGCTTCTTCGGTCAATCTGAATTACTCCATGTTTTGGAATAGCCAGGGCGCCGACGGCGATCTTGCCAACTTTTACGCTCTTGCCTCCGGCAACAAGTATGTGAATTTCTCGACCTTGGGCAATGGCGTCGCCTTGCCGTCGTTCTCGGTCGCCGCCACGGGGGGAACGACCACGATTTCGCTGCCCTATATGCCGATCTACTCGGCCCGGATCTATTTCTTCGCCGGGAGTTCCACGCCGCTCAGCGCCGCGGACCAAGGGTCAGGCCAATGGGCCGTCAATCAGCCCGCCCCTGCCACGTACCAGGGCATTTACGATTACTTCGAAGTGAGCCTGAACGCCAACGGCGTCAACAACACCACCTCGCCTCCCAACCTTCAATACCTCCCCACATTTACGATCGACACAACGCAGGTCGACCAGTTCGGCGTCCCAATGACCCTGAGCGGCGACAGCAACAACGGCGCGAGCACGACGCACTTAACCTCGGGCGTGACGGATTCGACGAACGTGGCCCGGGATGCGGTTATCAACCAGTTCAGCGCCCTGCACCCGACCGGGAGCGATCCTTACAGCGAATTGGTCATCCCCGCCAGCGCACAGAGCCAGGGCCTTCCTCTGCGCATCCTGAACCCAGGGAAAGTGAACATCGCCAACACCGATGCGCTGGGCTACTTGTTCGACGCCACGCTTAAACAGTTGTTCGAAACAGGCTCTGGAAATCTGAGCCTGACGATTGGTTCCGACACCTACACGAGTAGCCCCACGACGGTGTCCGCCTACGGCAGCGACAACGCGATGCACACCTACAACGTGCTCAAGTTTACGGGGACAGGCATCACCGGTACGGCGTATGTGTACGAACCTTTCTACTCCACGAACGCACCGGCGTCGCCTGCCACGTCGCCGGTGGACTATAGCACCAGGCCGCCGGCGCCCAAGTGGCTTACTTCGTCGAGCGAGACGTCCGGCCAGATGGTGTTCGGCAACGATGGAGTGTTCACCGACTACGGCACGCAACTTCTCCCGGGCTCCACCAGCGCAACCTATGACGCCGGGACTGCAACGATCCTGGCGAATCTCGAAAACCAGATCGTGTCTGCCCTCAACCGAGGCATCGCGACCAAGTACAACGACACGGCCGACTGGCAGGCGGTCGGCAACTTTTACCCCAGCGGCCAGGTGTACAATCAGTACGCGCAGTTCTTGCACCAAGAGCAGATCGGCGGCACGCCGATCATGATCGGCGGCAACGCCTATGCCTTCGGCTACGACGACCAGGGCGGGAACAGCACGACGCTGACCTTGCTCGATGAGAACGGCGCTATGGTCACGCTCGGTCCTTGGACGACGTCGGGCTTCCTGGCCGCGGTCTACCAGGACGTGCTCCACCGCGCCGTCGACGCGGACGGGCAAAGTTTCTGGCTGGGGCTGCTGGCCAGCGGCGTTTCTCGCGTCGAGGTGAGTCTTGGCATTGCCGACAGCGTCGAGGCCCATACCGACGTGATTAAGGATTTTTATACGAGCTTGTTGGCTCGGCCCGCCGACGCGCAAGGGTTGAGCGAGTACCTAAACCTGTTTGCGGCGGGGGAAACCGCGGCGCAGATCAAGTCCATCATTTTCGGCTCGGACGAATTCTTCCAGGTGCGCGGCAGCGGCGCCAATACGGGTTTCGTGAGCGCCCTGTTTCAGGACGAACTGAGCCGCACCCCGAATAGTCAGGAACAGGCGTTCTACGATCAACTCCTTGCGGCAGGCCAATCGCGAATCTACGTCGCCAGCCTCGTGGTGGAGAGCCAGGAAGCCGAACAGGACCTGGTGAAGAGTTACTATCTCGCGTACCTGAGCCGCGCGGCCGATCCCGCGGGCCTGGCCTATTGGACCAGTTTGCTCCAGCAGCAAAACCACGACAGCCTGGTCCAGGCCGGCATTCTGGGCTCCGCGGAGTTCTTCGGGCGCGTATAAGGACCGCCTTTATCGCTTCCGCCCCGCGCCCCGCACCGCGCGGCCGGGCTTGGCGCCGGTGTGTTCGCCGTCGCGAATGACTTGCCGGCCGTTGACGAACACGTGCTTCACGCCGGTCGCGTATTGGTGCGGCTCGGCGTAGGTCGCGTGGTCGGCGATCGTGGCCGGGTCGAAGAGGACGACGTCGGCGAAATAGCCTGGCTTCAAGCGGCCGCGGTCGGCCAGCCGCAGGTTCTTGGCCGGCAGCCCGCTGAGACGATGGATGGCCGCTTCCAAGGGAATCACGCGTTCTTCTCGCACGTATTTGCCCAGCAATCGGGCGAAGCTGCCGTAAGCCCGCGGGTGCGGGTTCGACTTCAAGAACGGCCCCTCGGGCGCCATCGATTCGGAGTCGGAACAAAAGCTGACCCAGGGCAAGGCGATCTTCTTGCGGACGTTGGCTTCGTCCATGAAGAAGTAGATCGTGTCGACGCGGCTGCCGTCCTCGATCACCAGGTTGATCGCCGCCTCCTCGGGCGAAAGGCCGCGCTGCTTGGCGATCTCGGCCAGCGATTTGCCGGTAAGCGGCTTGAGCGCGTCGTTCCTGAAGCCCGCCAACAGCACGCGCTCGGGCGAGCCGGCCGCCAGCAGCAGGTTTTCCCACTTGTCGGTCGGCGTTTTCATTTCGCGAATCACGCGGGCGCGAATCTTCGGATCGCGCAGCCGCCCGATCCAGCGGTCGAGGCCGCCTTCTTGCACCCAAGGCGGCATGGCCGCGTTCAACCCGGTGCCGCCGGCGGTGTAGGTGTACATGTCGGCCGTGATTTCAAGCCCTGCTTTTCGAGCCGCTTCGACCTTGGCGATGACCTGGTCGAGCTTGGGCCAGTTCGCTTCGCCCGCGGCCTTCAGGTGGTAAATCTCGGCGCGAATGCCGGCCTCGCGGGCGATTTGCAGAAACTCGTCGACCGATTCGAGCAGCCGATTGCCTTCGCTGCGGATGTGCGAAACGTACAGGCCGTCGTATTCCGCCGCCGCTTTGCACAACTCGATCAACTCGTGCGTGTCGGCGTAAAAGGCCGGCGCGTAGATCAGCGACGAGCCGACGCCCAAGGCGCCTTCTTGCACGGCCTGCCGTACGAGGGCCTTCATTTGCTCGAGTTCGCTGCTCGTCGGCCGCCGGTCGGCATAGCCCAGCACGTGGATCCGCACGGTCGTAGCGCCGACGAACGAGGCCACGTTCGTCGAAACACCTCGCTTCTCCAAGTGTTTCAGAAACTCGGCCAGCGTGGTCCAGGGAACGTCGAACTTGATGTCGCCTTGGGTCTTGAGCGTGTCGGCGCGCATCGCTTCGCTGAGCGGCCCCATCGACCAGCCCTCGCCGAACACTTCGAGCGTCACGCCTTGTCGCAGATCGCTTTGCGAGCGGCCGTCGGCCAGCAGCGACTCGGTGGCCCACGAGAGCATGTTGATGAAGCCGGGGGCCACAGCCAGCCCTTTCGCGTCGATCTCGACTTCGGCGGTCGCCTGTCCCAGATCGCCCAGCTTGGCGACGCGGTCGCCCTCGATCGCCAGATCGTCGACGAAGGGCTTTGCGCCGCTGCCGTCGTAGATCGTGCCGCGGCGAAGGATGACGTCGAATTGAGTCGGCGCCTCGGCGGCCGAGCGACTGGCGGTCGCAGCCGAAAGAAGCGCTGCTGCCAACAGCAGTCGCGGCCAGACGTTCATACGAACTCCCGATGAATTAGGGCTTCGAAGCGGAAATGAAGTGCCCCGAACTTACCGCATGGATTGCGGCGCGTTAAGCAAAAACTGTCCTTGGGCGGCGTTTTTCGAAGTTCCGGCGCGTGGGGGCGCCCGCCCTACGTCGCCAGTTGCAGACGCGCCGCCTTGAGCGTGTTTTCCAGCAGCATCGTGATCGTCAACGGGCCGACGCCGCCAGGCACGGGAGTAATGGCGCCGGCCACCTCGCAGACCGCTTCGAAGTCGACGTCGCCGACCAGCCCCTGCTCGGTGCGGTTGATGCCCACGTCGATCACGGCGGCGCCCGGCTTGACCATGTCGGCCGTGACGAATCGCGGCCGGCCGATGGCGACGATCAGGATGTCGGCCAGCCGGGTCAATTCGGCCAAGTTTCTGGTGTGGCTGTGGCAGACCGTCACTGTCGCGTCGGCGTCGGGACTGCGCTGCACGAGCATGTTGGCCAGCGGCTTGCCGACGATATCGCTGCGCCCGACGATCACCACGTGCCGGCCGGCCGTGGGGATGCCGCGGCGGAGGAGCAACTGCTGAATGCCTTGCGGCGTACAAGGCAAGAACCGCGGCCGGCCCTGGACAATGCGGCCCACGTTTTCGGGATGGAAGGCGTCGACGTCTTTCAACGGATGGACGGCGCCGAGCACGCGGCTTTCGTCGAGTCCGGCCGGCAAGGGCAACTGCACGAGTATTCCGTGGACCTCCGGCGCCTTGTTGAGCTTGTGGACCAGCGCCAGCAGATCTTCGAGCGCCACGTCGGCGGGCAAGCGGTGCAATTGGCTTTCGATTCCCGCTCGTTCGCAAGCTTGCCGCTTATTGCGGACGTAAACTTCGCTGGCCGGATTTTCGCCCACCAGCACGGCCGCCAGGCAAGGGAAAACACCGTTGTTCTGAATGAACTCGGCGACCTCGGCGGCCAAATCGGCTTGCATCTCTGCGGCAAGCGCTTTGCCGTTCAGCACAATCGCAGTCACGGTGAGCCTTTCATAACGTATGCGCTTGCCGCTTCCAGGAAACTGCGATGCGTGTCGACCACGAGCGCATCGCCTCTCCGATCAAATAGGGAAACCACCCAATGAGGCGCCATTCTAACAAACCCTCGCGGACTGTCATGCGGCGCTCGCGGCCGGGGCGACAAGTGCTCCGTCAGCCATGAGGGGATGTATGCCCAAGTGATGGGCGGCGTGGGATTGAGCCTAGGCGAAGCCCCAGTTCGCTGGGGCATCGCCTAGGCTCTGCCGCCAGCCACCCCCTCTGCAATCATTCGTCAAAGCATGGCTGACAGAGCACTAGCGCTTCGCCGAAAAAGCCTCAACCCGCGAAAAAATCCGCTGGATTCATCCAAATCACGAGCCGTAACGTCAGGTTGGAATAGACGCCGGCGATCCAATCGTCGGCCATGATGCCCAAGCCCTCGGGCAGCCGCTCGAGCGAGCGAGCCGGCTGCGGCTTGAGAATGTCGAACAGGCGGTGGAGCAAAAAGCCCGCCACGATCACAGCCGGCCGATCCCAAGGAAAATGATCGTATGGCAAGAAAAAGAACGTGATCGGCAGGCTGGCGATCTCGTCGAATACGATGGAGCCGGGATCTTTCTTGCCTCCTAGCCGCCGCGCCGCGGCGGTGCAGATCGGAATGCCTGCCGCACAGACGACGACGATCGCTGCGGCTTGCAGCCAAACGCCCGGCAGTAACGACACCCCCCATGCAAGCGGGAGCCCCCAGAGCGTACCCCAGGTGCCCGGCGCAAAGGGAATCAAGCCGATCCACGAGCCTGTCGCGATCCAAACCGCGACGCCCAATCTGAATGGGTTGGGCTTCGACGCCGTTGAGTCTGCCTTGGGCGGCTCCATCGCCGCCATGCTAACGCCGTTTGCCAGCGGTCTCAAGCGGAGGCGGACGTAAGCGTTGTTCTAATCGGCAAAAACGCTAGTGACTTGCAAGTTTGGGCAAGCTATCCTGTTGACTGGGCCGACTATAATTATGACAATGATGGTCATGTTAATGACCATTTGAGGCAACGAGCAAGTTCGCCCCCTCAGGCGTTTGCGCAACCAATCTTTTTTTCCTGCTTGGCAGTTATGTCCGAAGAACCCAAACTCAGCCCGGTCGAAGGCTTCAAGACCGAAAGCAACTACCTGCGCGGCGAGATCGCCGCCGAACTTGTCGATGGCAACGACTTTTTCGGCAAAGAGAGCATTCAACTGCTCAAGCACCACGGCACGTACCAGCAGGACGACCGAGATCATCGCTCGGCCGCCCGCTCGGGCGGCGGCAAGTCGGGCAAGGCGTTCATGTTCATGGTCCGCACGCGCATTCCGGGCGGCAAACTCAATAGCGAACAACTGCTGGCCGAGCTCGACCTATGCGATGAATTGGGCAATGCGACGTTGCGAGCCACGTCTCGCCAAGGCTTGCAGTTGCACGGCGTCGTGAAAGAGAACCTGCAAGCGGTGATCCGTCGCATCGACGACGTGCAGTTGACCACGCTGGGCGCCTGCGGCGACGTCGAACGCAATATCATGTGCTGCCCGGCGCCGCACCATCACGATCCGGTGCATGCGCAGATGCAGGACTTGGCCGATCGGCTGGCCGCGCATTTGGCCCCGCGCACGCGGGCCTATCACGAAATCTGGTTGAAAGACTTGGCCAGCGGCGAGCAAGAACTGGTCGCCGGCGGTTCGAACGGCCACGAGCACGAGGTCGAGCCGATCTACGGTCGGACCTATCTGCCGCGCAAATTCAAAACGGCGATCGGCTTGCCTGGCGACAACTGCGTCGACTTATACGCCAACGATCTGGGCATCATGGCGATCTGCGAGAATTATCAGATCATCGGCTACAACCTGCTGGTCGGCGGCGGCATGGGCGTCACGCCGAGCGCCAAAAAGACCTTCCCGGCGGTGGCTAAGCGGATGTGCTTCGTCACGCCCGACCAGGTGGTCGACGTGACCACGGAAATCATCAAGGTGCAGCGAGATTTCGGCAGCCGTGCCGACCGCAAGGTGGCGCGTTTGAAGTACCTGATCGCCGACTGGGGCATCGAACGCTTCAAGGCCCAGGTCGAAGAGTATTACGGCCGCAAGCTCAAGGCGCCGCATCCCGACGACGTGCGCGGCTTCGACGACCATCTCGGCTGGCACGACCAGGGCGACGGCC
Source organism: Pirellulales bacterium (assembly GCA_035532215.1). Classification (GTDB taxonomy): domain Bacteria; phylum Planctomycetota; class Planctomycetia; order Pirellulales; family JAICIG01; genus JAICIG01. The sequence continues at coordinate 23,357 of DATKRK010000209.1, forward strand.
GCTGGTTTTACGGGCTGAACATCGAAAACGGACGCATCCACGACTCGGGCAAGCTGCGATTGAAGACCGCGCTAGGCGAGATCTGCCGCACGTACCGGCCCAACGTGCGGCTGACGTCTCACCAGAGCATTCTGTTCACCGACGTCGCTCCCGAAAATCGCGTCGGGCTGGAAGACATTCTGCGATCGCACGGGGTCAAGCTGTCGCACGAGATTTCCAACGCCCGCCGCTGGTCGATGGCTTGCGTGGCCTGGCCGACGTGCGGTTTGTCGATCACCGAAGCCGAGCGCGCGTTGCCCGGCATCATCGACGGCGTCGAAGTCGAATTGGCGAAGCTGGGTTTGTCGAGCGAGCGATTCACGATCCGCATGACGGGCTGCCCGAACGGCTGCGCCCGGCCCTACAACTGCGACATCGGGCTGGTCGGCAAGACCGCCGGCAAGTACACGGTATTCGTGGGCGGACGGCTGCTGGGCGATCGTTTGAATTTCATTTACAAAGATCTCGTGCCCGAAGAAGAGCTCGTGAACACGCTCCGCCCGTTGTTCATTTACTTCAAGCAAACGAGGCATCCCGGCGAGACCTTCGGCGACTTCTGCCATCGCAAAGGCGCCGAGAATTTGCTCGCCTGGACAGCCGAATACGAGGCCCAAACAGCCGGCGAAGGCCAGGCGATGGCGACCTAGCGTTAAACCCGGCGAGAAAGGAATCCCGGCATGCCAACGCTTTCACCTTGGATGAAGTTCTTGCTGCGGTTTGTCGCCGTCTATAACGTGCTGGCCGGCGTGACCATGCTCTGCTTCTACCACGAGTCGTACAAGGCGATGGGCGTGGCCAAGCCCGAACTGAACTTGCCCATCCAGCTCGTGGGCGTGCTGGTCGCCTTGTTCGGCGTCGGCTACTGGATGGTCGCCCGGCGGCCGGTCGACAATCGCAATCTGCTGCTGCTCGGCTTCTGGAGCAAACTGCTGGGCAGCGTGTTGGGCATCTATTACGTCGCCGTCGGCAAGCTGCCGCCGGCGTTTTTGGGCGTGCTGTTATTTTCCGACATCGCCTACCTGCCGCCCTTCTACGTGATCTTGCGGCGGCTCTCGGCGATGGCGGCCGAGCGAGATGCTTTGTTGGCGGCGCTGACGAGCCAATGGAACGACAAGTCGCTCGGCGGGTGAATTGTCACTTAAACGCCGGACTCTTCATCAATATTGCGGTCGCGGCATCGCAGGCGGCGAACGCTTGTTCCTGACCTGTGTTGGTGATGACGAGCGTCGCTCGCTTCGCATCCGGCATCACCCATACAAGCGAGAACTGGTTCGTGTTGGTGCCGGCGTGCTGGAGCGTGCGACCGAAGGGCGACTGAAAGTGAATCCAACCGAAGCCATACTTCTGACCGGGAACACCGCGATCGGCGACCCCCTCGTGGAGATGGCGGAGCGTCGCGTCAGATTTGAGGACGGGGCCGGCTGATTCCTTGAGATGCCAGCCGATGTACTTCGCCCAGTCCCCGATCGTGGTGCGAATCGTTCCGCAGCCGGCGTAGACAGTGGGATTCTCCGAGCCAAGCTCTCCCGGTTTGATCGGGGCGCCGCTGCCGGACGCATGACCCCAGAGCAGCGGGCCTTTCGCGCCTTTCAACTTCTTCGCCGAGAAGAATTCGGTGTCGGTCATGCCGAGCGGCCGGAAGACCCGGTCCTTCATCAATTGTTCAAACGGCTTCTTGCCGCGCTCCTCGAGCATTGCCGCCGCGATGACGTAGCCGAGATTTGAATAGGCATGTTTGCCGGCGGTCCCTGCGGGAGGCTTGGCGAGCAGCAAGGCACGCATGCGGGCTCGCTCCTGCTCCGGTTTGGATCGCTCGGCGAAGAAGCTGGCCCATTCGGAGCCGGTTGTCGGAAGGTCGCCCTGAAGTCCTCCGGTATGAGCGAGCAGTTGTTCGAGCGTGACATTCTTGAACCCGCCGTCGACCGGCTGGTCGGGCCAGACTTGGGAGATCGTCGTTGACCAGTCGATCGCACCGTCGTCCACGAGCACGGCGGCCAGGGTCGCCGTGAATGACTTGCTATTCGACCCGAGTGCAAACTGGTCGCCCTTGGCGATGGCGCCCTTCGATCCGCGCTTTCGCACGCCCGCGGAGGCGGACTCGATCACCCCGTCGGGACCAACCGATGCCGCGATGAGTCCCGGCACATCCTGCGACTTGCAAACTGCGGCAAGCTGGTCTTCGAGCTCGCCGCCAGCAGCAGGCATTGCGGACGCGGTGAGAATTGGCGCAACGACGCCCAGCAGCAAACGCCGCCACCTTGCGGTGAAGATCGACCGACGAACCACGGCGACAGTCGGCGGGCTGGTGAAAAGCGTGGGGAATGGCGATAGTTTCATCAGTCGGTCCTTGAATGGGTAGGTTCAATATACGATACTGCAACACTTTGTGGTGTCAATATCTGAATCACGGTTTTCCGGCGGTTCCGTCCGATTTTCCTCTACTATGCATGAACCCGGATTTTTGCTTGCCACGCTGAAGTCGATGCTCAAGGAGCGTCGAATTGGCTACGCCGCGCTCGCTGCCGAACTCGATGTGTCGTTGCTGACGGTGAAACGCACGCTGAACAAGACAGCCGTCCCTCTCGATCGGCTGCTCGATATCTGTCGCATTGCGAACATCGACTTCGCCGAACTGGTCGAACGGGCAGGCGCGACAAAACCCAAGCACACATTCTTCGATGCGGAGCAGGATAAGTTGTTCACCCATTGCCCGCCGATGCTGAGGTACTTCGCGGCTTTGCAATCTGGTCAGTCCCCTGCCGACATTGCCAGGCAGTTTCGTCTGACGTCCGAGTCGACGACGCGATACCTCAACGCACTCGCTGGCGTCAGGCTTGTGCAAGCGACCGGCTCCGGCAAGTCAATCGAGGTCGAGCTGCTCGTGGAGCCGCCGGTCGGATTTTCTCCGGGCAGTACAACGCTGGCCCGTCAGTCGGCTGCGTTTCTCACGTCGGTCGTGGAGCGAGTCGTCGCCACGACCGCTCGTCACGACGGCGACTTCTCACTGCTCAAACCGATGCGACTGTCCGAACGCCAGTATCGTCAAATGACTGGCGAGCTTTACGACGTGGTGAATCGGTATTCGTTCTTGTCGGAAGGCGCTGGCATCGCAGCAGACGACGAGCGTCCCGAGTGGCAGCTTGCGATCGCGGCCGCGCAGGCTGATCCCGCGAACGATCCGGAGTCAGCGATCCGCAATCTCAAACCGAACGAAGCAACGTAATACGCTTGTCGATTCAATCGTCCGACTTCGGCTTGTCGATCGCGAGAAAAGAGTTGCTTGTGCGCGTCGGTCACATCGACCGATGCGCATTTCAACCGCGCTGGTAATGACTGGCCGCCGACCGTTGACGACGAGGCCATTGCCGCGGCGGCAGACGATGCACGCAAAGTGGCCCGCGAGACGCCGATCGGGATCGGGGGTAAAATCTTCCCCGCAGATCCCAGGCATAAATGCCTGGGCTAAGTAAAAGAGCGCCCGCGGCGGTGGCGGCGCGGAACAAAATCGACGTAGCCTTGGTCCCGCATCGGGCACCAAAATCGCTCATTTTGCGCAGCCTAGGCTCAGCCCCCAGGCACTCACGTTTTGCATTAGGACTTAGCGTCAAGCCGGAAAGGAATCGGCATGCCAACGCTTTCACCTTGGATGAAGTTCTTGCTGCGGTTTGTCGCCGTCTATAACGTGCTGGCCGGCGTGACGATGGTGTGCTTCTACCACGAGTCGTACAAGGCGATGGGCGTGGCCAAGCCCGAGCTGAACTTGCCCATCCAGCTCGTGGGCGTGCTGGTCGCCTTGTTCGGCGTCGGCTATTGGATGGTCGCCAGCCAGCCGGTCGAGAACCGCAACCTGCTCTTGCTCGGTTTCTGGAGCAAGCTGTTGGGCAGCGTGTTGGGCATCTATTACGTGGCCGTCGGCAAGCTGCCGCCAGAGTTCTTGGGCGTGTTGTTCTTTTCCGACATCATCTACTTGCCGCCCTTCTACGTGATCTTGCGGCGGTTGTCGGCGCTGGCCGCCGAACGCGACGCTTTGCTGGCGGCAATCGAGACGCAGTGGAACGACAAGTCGCTCGGCGGGTGAAGACAACGTAGAAGCGGCATCCTTGCCGCTTTCTTTGACGAAGCCTCGGTAACGCATTCCTTTCCCGAGAAAGGAGTACGCTTCGTAAATCGCCGCTCCCGTCGTTTTGACATCAATTCATACTCTGATGTATACTTTGAGTGCGGCTGATCCCTTATTCACCAGCGCATGGAGACCCTCATGAGCAAAATCGGCGATCGTTCGAAAACCCGCTATGAGCGGGCGATCTTCACGCTGCCGCCAGAATTGCTGGCGGAGGCGAGGAAGTTCGCGAATGCTTTCCACAAGGGTAACAACAGCGGCTTCGTTGCGGCGGCGATCCGCAACTATATCGACCACCTTCGCAAGGTCCGCCACACCGCCAAGCTTCGTGAATCGTATGCCACGGCGGCGGGCGACGCGCGCAAAGTGGCCGAAGAGTGGGAGGCGGCGTCCGAGGAGGCGTGGGCCCTGCTTGACCGCCCGCAACGGGAACGCGCCTAAATGGCACGCAAGAGATCGTTCCCCCGGCGCGGGTCGGTGTACCGCGTCAATCTCGATCCGACAATCGGCCACGAACTCCGCAAGACGCGGCCGGCCGTGGTCGTGTCGAACAATCACATGAACGAGCTGGCGGAGACGATTCTGGTGATGCCGATCACCGCCGGCCGCCACCGGTATTACCACTGGATTCCGCTTGATCCGCCGGAAGGCGGCATGAAGAAGCCCTCATCCATCGTCACGGAGCAAGTCCGAGCAATCGACAAGCGACGGCTTCAGCGGAGGCTTGGCACGGTTCGTCCGGCTACGATGGAAAAGATCGAACAAGCCATCCGCGACAATTTCGCACTTCCCGAAGGCGACGCGCTGCCGGATTAGTTGGACAGCGCCATTTTAGAAGCTAGGCAAACTGGCATTACGTTCGTGCAAGGACTTACGGCAAACGTCTTTACCCAATGTGAAAAGTGGCGTTGTCCAACTAGCTAGTGTCTCGCTTTGCGGTCTATCGCGCGATACATTCAGATGCACTTCCCGACATGCTTCGGCATGGTTATTCAATGCAAAAAATACCGCTAATTCATCCGATTTACCTTGACGTGCCGATGCTAGTCTCGTTCGCGGCGGCACTGCAGGGCGGACTTGCGTTGGAGTCGGAGGTAGTCGCGGAACGAGGCAAAAAGCAATCAACTTCCGGCTCTGTATCGGGGAAGCTAGGCCTCAGTCAACTCTTTCAAAAGCTATTCGACGCATCGGCTTCGACCGAACTTGCTGGCGAGCGTGAGTCGGCGACGCGTGAATCCAAAAAAGAAGCTAAGGCTCACACTGAGGCATCGATCGCGATCCTGCTATACCACCAACTCAAGCAGGAAGGCGGCTACATTGTTGAGCCTACGAACGAAGACCAATTGGGCAATCTCGGGCCCGGATCGCTGGTCGAGGTTGCCGGTACGGTCGAAAAAAATGCCGTCGATGCCGTCATCGATTGCTTTCATGCGGCTGCAATCCTTGTTGGCCTGGATCCATCACAGCCCGCGCCTCAACACGGCAAGAAAAGGCAGCCGGGCATGAAAGCGCAGTTTGAGACCTGGCGAGACTCCCTCGATAGCGACCGGAAGCGGACTCCGCTTTCAAATATCGTCGTCCGGTGCATGAGCCCGGCGAATCTAAGCGTTGTCGTGACGTTGCGCACTGAGCATCAACGTGACCTAACTCTAAGCGAGCTACATAAAAACAGCGTTCGCGTTGTAGGAAAAGTCACAAGGGTCATACCGGAGGGGGCGTCGATGATTTCGTTCGAGAATTATGGCATGGCAATGCTGCCTCGAAGTCTGCTGACGGAAACGTTTAAGCAACTCACATCAGCGCCGGATGCTCTTGTCGCGAACTTTGGCGACATCGAGGTCCACGGCCCTGCGATTCAGATCCTGCCGCTGATGGTGTTCGTATAGGACATCAAACCGCCGCTTCACTTTCAGTAGCGATCGGCTCCCGTGCGCCCCGATTGCTCGTATTCCGCTTTTCAAACGTTCGTTGGCTTTAGTACGGTTCCGAAATAAAAAGGCTGCGGACGGCGGACGGCAGCAGAGACACGCGTGTGACCGATCGACGCGCGTCTACCTAAGCAGCCCCAGCGCCGCCCCGATCGGCTGCAGGGCGTCGATCACGAATTGAATGTGCTCGTCGAGCGGAACGCCGAGATCTTCAGCGCCGCGAACGATGTCTTCGCGGCTGACCGCGGCGGCAAAGCCCTTGGCCTTGAGCTTCTTCTTGACGCTGCTGGTCTGCATGCCCGCGATCCCCTCGGGCCGCACCATCGCCACGGCGGTAATGAAACCCGCCAACTCGTCGCAGGCGTAGAGCGTCTTGTCGAGCCGCGAGACGCGCGGGCAGTCGGGCAAGTAGTCGGCGTGCGACTTGATCGCGTAGATCACGTGCTCCGGATAGCCGCGGGCGGCGAGGATTTCGGCGCCTTTGAGCGGATGATCGGGCGGATTCGGCCAGCGCTGGTAATCGAAGTCGTGCAGCAGCCCGACGATGCCCCAGGTCGTCTCGTCTTCGCCGAATTTGCGGGCGTAAGCGGCCACCGCGGCCTCGACCGCCAGCATGTGCTTGCGCAGACTGTCGCTGTGCGTGTATTCGCAGACCAGGGCCAAGGCGTCGGCGCGATTCAATTGGATGGAGTCTTTCGAACTCATTGCGGGGAGTTCACCACGGAGACACGGTGGGCACGGAGACGCCATGCGTTGGGGTCGCCCCGACACATGAAAATGCATTGTTTTCTTGGAGGGCCGGGCGGCCGCG